>JAZNXT010000049.1:0-40500 GCA_045594005.1 Victivallales bacterium | reverse complement strand
GAAGATGGAAACGGAAATCAAAGCTCCCTGCGCCGGTACTGTGGGCGAAGTCCTTGTCGGTGCAAAAGATGTTGTGACTGCCGGTCAGGCGATCATGACCATTGCCACCGCTGGCGGTGCAGCAGCAGGCACAGAAGTTGTTGCTCCCATGCCGGGCACCATCGTCCGCGTGGAAGTCAATGCCGGTGACACCGTTGCGAAAGACGATGTTGTGGCAGTGATCGAAGCCATGAAGATGGAAACGGAAATCAAAGCTCCCTGCGCCGGTACTGTGGGCGAAGTCCTTGTCGGTGCAAAAGATGTTGTGACTGCCGGTCAGGCGATCATGACCATCGGTTAATCAGATATTGAGGTAAGCACAATGAAACATATTTTCAAAACCATGCTTTGCCTCGCGGCTGTATTCTGTGCCGGCGTGATCTTCGCCGGTTCAGATTGCGGCGAAGCAAAATGCGACAGCAGCAATAAAAAGGAATTGTCCAACCTCGACGCCCTCCAGAAAGCAATTCCCGCGTTGAAGGAAAAAAATTTCTCCGGTTCTGATGAATGTTTTGACTACTATGAAGATCCGGTGAACGGTCATCTCTACATGGTCTATGTCTGGAAAGAAGATGCCACGCTCTATGGATGCTCCATGGCGCAGGACAACAAACTGCATGACGGTGCAGAGATCATGACGATCAAGCCGCAGGGCAGAACCAAAGGCAAAGTGAAACTGGCATTCTCCGGTAAAGTGATCAAGATCCGTAAAGGACTGGAAAGCAGTGCAACGCTGAAAAAAGGCGATGTGGTTGCAGAATTCCTGCCTTCTCTGGTGTATCATGATTCTCTGAATGAAAGCAGCCCGAAAGCAGGCAACCTGCCCCCGATCACCACATGTCTCAAGGGACTCTGGCAGGGTACCGGGATCTACGATCTCTACAAGCAGACCACTGCTGATTTCAAGAACACCTGGGTTCTGGGACTTGGGCGCGTTCTGATGATGTGCGTGGCTCTGATTCTGATTTACCTTGCTATCGTAAAAGAATTTGAGCCGCTGCTGCTCCTCCCCATCGGTTTCGGTGCATTGCTTGCCAACATCCCGCTGGCAGGGATCGGCGCACCGGGCGGTCTTCAGTATCTCGTTTACAATGTGGGTATTGAATCCGGCGTGTTCCCGCTGCTCATCTTCATGGGTGTGGGTGCCATGACCGACTTCGGTCCCATGATCGCCAACCCGAAAATGGCTCTTCTCGGCGGCGCGGTATAGTTCGGTATTTTCATCGCTCTGCTGGGTGCTGTGGCTCTCAACTATGTGGGTATCAACTTTGATATCAAAGATGCTGCCTCCATCGGTATCATCGGCGGTGCTGACGGCCCGACCTCCATCTTCCTGACCAGCCGTCTTTCTCCCTCTCTGCTGGGAGCCATTGCGGTTGCGGCATATTCCTACATGGCTCTTGTGCCGATCATTCAGCCGCCGATCATGAAGGCTCTCACCACGGATGCGGAAAAGAAGATCCGTATGGGTCAGCTCCGTCAGGTGAGCAAGATCGAAAAGATCTGCTTCCCGCTGCTCATTACGCTGCTCTGCGCGTTCCTGCTGCCGGATGCCGCGCCCCTCATGGGTATGCTCATGTTCGGTAACCTGATGAAAGAATGTGGTGTTGTGGATCGTTTGAGCGATACTGCCCAGAACGCACTCATCAACATCGTGACCATCTTCCTGGGTATCGCGGTCGGTTCCAAACTCTCTGCGGAACAGTTCCTCAGCGTTCAGACGCTGGGTATCCTCGTTCTCGGCTGCGTGGCATTCTGTATCGGTACTGCTGCCGGTGTCATGATGGCGAAACTCATGAACGTATTCAGCAAAGACAAGTTGAACCCAGTGGCGGGTGCTGCCGGTGTGGCCGCTGTGCCGATGGCTGCCCGTGTGGTCAACAAAGTCGGTCTGGAATACGACAGCCAGAACTTCCTGCTCATGCAGGCAATGGGTCCCAACGTTTCCGGCGTGATCGGATCCGCTGTGGCGGCAGGTGTGCTGCTGAAGCTCTGCGGCGGTCTCTGATCCTTCCTTTAAGAACATAATTGTTCATTCAGGCGCGGACGGTTTTTTGAAACCGTCTGCGCTTTTTTTGTTGTCTGAAGATTTGATTTTCGGAGCAATGCAATTATATTACTGCATTGAAAACAAATGCGGAAGAAAATATTATGACGGATATTATCATACACGGCGCAGCCGAACACAATCTGAAAAATGTTGATGTCACCATCCCCCGTGACTCACTGACGGTGATCACCGGTCTTTCCGGATCGGGAAAATCCTCTCTTGCCTTTGATACCCTTTATGCGGAGGGGCAACGCCGCTATGTGGAAAGTCTTTCCGCTTACGCGCGGCAGTTCCTCGACCGCATGAACAAGCCGAAAGTCCAGCATATTGAAGGACTTTCACCGGCGATCGCCATTGAACAGCGCAGCGCGGGCAGCAATCCCCGTTCCACAGTTGCCACGGTCACGGAAATCTACGATTATCTGCGTCTGCTGTATGCGCATACCGGCATCCCTCACTGTCCCACCTGCGGAAAAGTTCTTCAGGCGCAATCTCCCCAGACGATCTGCCGGAACCTGCTGAAGATCCCGGACGGCGTCGCCATGATGATCCTGGCACCGTATATCGACGGCAAAAAGGGAGAACACGCGGATGTGATCGAAAATATCCGGAAAGACGGTTTTATCCGCGCCCGGATCGACGGGGAGATCGTATCGCTGGACGACGATGATCTCAAGCCGCTGGCACGCACAAAACGCCATACCATCGAAGCGGTGGTGGATCGTCTGATCACGGGAAAGATCGATCCTTCCCGTCTGAACGATTCTGTGGAAACGGCATTGAAAAAAGGCGGCGGGAATCTGATCATCCTCACGGAAGATACCTCTCACCCGGATCATAATTCCCGGAACCGCAAATGGATCGAAGAACATATCAGCGAACATCTTTCCTGCGATAAATGCGGCATATCCTTTTCCAAGCCGGAGCCGCGCAATTTTTCTTTCAACAGCCCCTACGGTGCGTGTCCCCTGTGTCACGGGATCGGCTCTGAAATGGTGATGGATCCTGCGAAAGTCATTCCGGACGAAGATCTTACCATCAGCAAAGGTGCGATTCCGGCATGGCGGCGCGGTCCCCGCAGATTGATCATTTATTATAATCATATCCTGAAAAGTCTGGCTACGCATTTTGATATGCCCGATCTGCTGGAAACCAAATGGAAACTTCTGCCGGAAAACATCAGAAAACAGCTGCTTTACGGGACAGGGGATGAATGTGTGGATTTCAGTTTCTGGATGCGCGGAAAAAGATTCAATGTCACAAAACCCTTTGAAGGGATCCTTGCCAATCTCCACCGCCGCCAGCAGGAATCCGAATCCGATGCCGTCCGCGACCGTCTGGGAGAACTGACGGTGCGCCGCACCTGCCCTGTCTGCGGAGGGAAACGCCTGAAACCGGAAAGTCTTGCGGTGACGGTGAACGGTCTTTCCATTCACGATTTCAACAGTCTTTCCGTGGAAAAAGCGTTGCAGTTCATGCAGGATCTGAAACTGGATGAAGAAAAAACCGTGATCGCCAGGGAACTGGTCAAAGAAGTCACCAGCCGTCTGACCTTCCTGAAAGATGTGGGCTTGAGTTATCTGACACTCAACCGGGAATCCGGCACACTTTCCGGCGGGGAAGCGCAACGGATCCGCCTTGCCACACAGCTCGGCTGCGGTCTTGTGGGCGTCCTTTATATTCTGGATGAACCCAGTATCGGGCTGCATCAGCGGGACAATGATAAACTGCTGGAAACGCTGAAACGCCTGCGGGATATCGGCAATACCGTGGTGGTGGTGGAACACGATATCGATACCATTCTCGCCGCCGATTATGTACTGGATCTCGGTCCTGCCGCCGGTGTCCACGGCGGGGAGATCGTTGCTGCCGGAAAACCGGATGAACTGAAAGATTTTTCCCGGTCACTCACGGGGAAATATCTTGCCGGAACGGAATCCATTGCCGTTCCGGAAAAACGCAAAGGCGGCAGCGGCAAATATTTACAGATCATCGGTGCGGAACATAACAATTTGAAAAATATTGATGTGGAGATCCCGTTGAACACCTTTACCTGTGTCACCGGCGTTTCCGGTTCAGGAAAATCCTCACTGGTAAACGGGATCCTGAAACGGGTCCTTCAGCAGCAGTTCAAGATGGCAGATGCCGAAGAACCGGGCAAACACCGCGGCGTGACCGGGTTGAAGCATATTGATAAAGCCATTGTGATCGACCAGAGTCCCATCGGGCGTACGCCCCGTTCCAATGCAGCGACTTACACGGGAATGTTTGATGCCATCCGCAAACTTTTTGCCGCCCTGCCCGAATCCAAAATACGCGGCTTCGGTCCCGGCAGATTCAGTTTCAATGTGAAAGGCGGCAGATGCGAAGAATGTCAGGGAGACGGCATCAAAAAAATCGAAATGCAATTCCTGCCGGATGTGTATGTGGAATGTTCTGCCTGCCACGGCAAACGCTTTAATAATGAAACACTTACAGTCCACTACAAAAAGAAGAATATTGCAGAAGTGCTGGATATGACCGTGGAAGAAGCCTGTTCCTTCTTTGAAGCCGTCCCCGTGATCCACCGGAAACTGGAAACTTTGCGGGATGTGGGGCTGGGATACATCACACTCGGGCAGCCTGCAACGACTCTTTCCGGCGGGGAAGCCCAGCGCGTGAAACTTGCCACGGAACTGGCGCGTCCCTCCCGGGGACATACTATTTATATTCTGGACGAACCCACGACCGGATTGCATATCGCCGACATCAAACAGTTGCTGGAAGTGCTGCTGAAACTGCGGGAAAAGGGCAATACCATTCTGGTGATCGAACATAATCTGGATGTGATCAAAATGGCAGATTATATTATCGATCTCGGTCCGGAGGGCGGCGATGACGGCGGGCAGGTCATCGCCACAGGGACACCGGAACAAGTGGCGGAAGTTCCCGCTTCCCACACCGGAAGATATCTGAAGAAGATATTAAAGATTTGACGGATCATATCATATTTATTTTCAACGATTGACGGATAAATGACGGAGATTTGACGGATGAAAAAAACATGGTTCTTTACAGCATTTTTCATCCTGATCCTGCTTGCCGGATGCCGCTCCGCCATCATGTCCGAAAAGATCCCGGATCTTTCCGGGATCGCTCCCCGTCCGGCTCCTCCCACTGTTCTCTACATTCCCGGCTTTCAAGTGCAGCAGGGGGAAAAATATGCGGAACTGGCAGCCAACCGGAAAGCGGAGGAGATCGCGTTGCTGCAAAAAGCATTTCCGGGATCACCGGTCCTTTTCACCGATTGGGATTTTGCGGTCCCGTGGGAACAATGCGTGCGAAATGCGGAAAAACTGACGGAGGAGCTGAAGAAAAAGCTGCTCGCCCTGCCCCGGCGGAAAAGAGAAAATCTGATCATTGCCGGTCATTCCCTCGGCGGAAGGATCACCATTCGCAGTCTGGCTTTTCTGAACAAACACCGGGCGCGCGTCCGGCAGGGGATCCTGCTGGCGGCGGCGATCGCGGACGATGATCCGGATATTGCCCGCGCGGTCAAAGGTTCCCGGGAGGGGCTGATCAATATCATCTGCCGTGAAGATGGTGCTTTGCGGCTGGCTTTGAGTTTTATTTCCGGACGCGGTACGCTGGGCGCATACGGCAACGCCCTGCCCTTTGATCCGGCTCGATTCTATCAGCTCCGGATCAAACCGTACCGGAAAGACGGGCTGCTGGATTCTTTTTCCAATCATTGGTCGGTACATTATCTGGAGGCGTTGGCACAGCTGATGGCGGCGAAAAATAAGCCGGAAAACGGGATCAATCCGGATGACCGGCCTGTCATCATTTTATATGGAGAACGCTGTGATCCGCCGACCTTCCAACCCTATATTTTCAATACATCAAAATGGAAAACGATCCGTCATTTCAAAGGTTGGCAGCTGCAGAAAAACCGTTTTTCCGGTAATTCATGGCGGATTCTGGATCGCCGGGATTTTCTCCGGGCATACGGAACAAAAAAAGAAATGACGGAGTCTTTCGAGAATATCATCCGTCAGATCAACAAAAAATGACGGATGACATATCCTGTTCAAATCAATGATCTTTCACAGTAAAGACCAGTTCATACGCCAGGATCGATCCGTCAATTTTGATCTGTTTTGACGAATAAATGGCAAATGACGCATCCCCGTATTCCAAGCCGTCGATCACTTGAATGACGGCTTCACAAATGGAATTGACCGTCATTTCTCCGGGATCGTCATACAAGTCGGTACAAACGACGGCAGAAATGGTATAACTGACACGCGGATTGTCATCAAAAACAGTATCTTTCAGGATCATGACCACTGCCGGAAGTTTCAAATCCGGAAAATGCTGCACGATCTCCGGCGCATCGCCGGATGTCATAAAATAAGTGGTCCAACGGCGGACTCCCCCCTGCTCCAATGCTTCCCGCATACAGGTCAGGATCCCCGAAACAGTGTTGATGTGGTGAATGACGGATTCAGATAAGTCGATCATTGCGGCTCCTTTTGTTGTAGTTGTCACAACTGCGGAGCAAGCGTCAAAGAATCTTTTTTGCTGTCGGGTAAAACTTTTTCCAAACCTTTTTATGGCGAAATTCATTTTGCGTAAGCAAAAAGAATTTCGCACTGTTTCCCGAAACACTTTTATAATATCTTTTTAACGAGCCAAAGCCGTATCTGTGCGGAGCGCAGATACGGCTTTGCGGATAAAAGTTTTTGAAAGAGGGTTCGGGGGAAAACTTTTTTCAAAAAGTTTTTCCCCGACAGCCAAAACTGCAAAAACCATTCCCGCTTAAAAATACATCATGCCGTCGGGATCGATCTTTGCGGGCATACCGGCGGGGATACCGGAACAGGGCAGGGAATGTCCGAAGGGGATACCGTTGAAAAAAGGAGTTTGGGGATTGCGGCGTGCAAACCGTTTCAGGATCATTTCATATTCTTCCGGCGGTCCGGCAAGTTCGCCGCTGAAATAGCCGCCCACCACGGCTGCGGTGCGATGGAAGATACCGTTCAGATCCAGATTCAGCATCATGCGATCCACCTTATACGGTTCTTCGTCAATATCTTCCACAATGAGGATGGATCCGTCAAAATCGGGCAGATATGACGAACCGGAAAGGCTGCAAAGGACGGAAAGATTGGCGGGAATGACGGGTCCGGTGACGGATCGATCCGTCAGATTTCCCACTGACGACAATTTGACGGATTGGTTGTATTCTCCTTGAGATTGAACGCGTTGCACCGCTTTCGCAATAGATTTGACGGTTTCATCGTCCACACCCTCTTTCGTCAAACCGATCCCCATCCACGAACTGACGGGACATCCGGCATGGTGTTTGAGCATTGCCAGATGGAGAGCCGTCACATCGCTGTATCCCAACAGGGGGAGGGCGCGGCGGCGGAGAGTTTCCCAATCGATGAGATCCGGCAGATAAGCGGCACCGTATCCGCCCCGGGCGCACAGGATCAGATCGATGGATTCGTCCCGGATCAGAGTATTGAGGGCATCGGCAATGATCTGATCATCTTCGGGAAAATGATTTTTGCAATGATCGGGCAGGGGACTGCCGACACATTCGATACCGAATTTCTGAAAATGCTCATAAACTTTCGCCATTTCCTCTGCGCTGACATTATAAGAAGGGACGGCGATCCCGATACGGCGGATATTTGCGGGGAAGGGGGATGATTCAGACATGGTATTCATTTCCTGTATTCGGATTTTTCAGATTCATTCTGCACGATCATTGATTTGATGATAATATAACAGAGATCTGCCTTTTTGCAAATCTGCTTTAACAGGAAAGTCAAAGCAAAAAAAAATGAAAATTTTTGTTTCCCGTAATTGTAATCAGTATATCCGGTGATATAGTATGCCATGTGTTGCATTACGAAACATTGGTTCCGTTTTGCGGCAGAGCTGTTTGACAACCGCATATATTTCAGCAAATATCTCGAAAATCGGCCAAATAGAAAAGATTGTTTGCTTCTATCACAGGTGAAATGTATCCGGTGGGATTGTGTCTGCACATCTTACCGGGCGTTCTTTTTGCATGATAGAAGCAGGTTCTTGGCCGAACCTTCGAGATAGTGCATGGGAACGTTCGGTTTTTTGAATTTTCCCATGTTGCCGGATTTCGCAGCAGAAAGTTGTGAAATCGGCGATCTTCATAAAGGGAATATTTCATTGCCAACCCGGACAATAATTTTTCCAATCGCTAATTTCACTTCCCTTCTTTTTAATTTTCAGGATATTGAATCCCTGTACCCTGAAAATTACGATCAAGCCTATCTTTTTACAGCCGCGAAATCCACTGATGGAACAGCGCGGCTGTTTTTTTGTATTTCTTCCAGGAAGAAAAAGTAAAGAAGTAAAAAATAAAGAAAGGAAAAAAGATGAAAAACATTTTGCTTCTTGCGGTTTTTATCGCACTGGTTGTTGCAGGATATCTTCATTTCACGAGCAAAGATGATTCTGCAAAAGTGATCGTAAAAGAAGAACGGCGCGAAGAAGGAGAAGAAGAACAGCGCGAAGAAGAACAGCGCGCTGAAAAAGAAAAGCAGAAATTGAGCGATCAGGCGAGAAAAGAAAAGATCAATACGCTTAAAGAACGGAAAGAAAAAGCGGAAAAAAAGGCGGATGAATATCGGAATTCACTCAATGAAGCAGAGCAGAAATTGCGCTCACTTCAACGGGAAAAAGAAAGACTTGACGATAAGATTGATGATGCCGAAGACCGTGTAAAACAAGCAAAAGGAGAGATAGACAAAGACAATGATTTGTATGAAAGAAATAAAAAAGAAAGATACTGTACCCATCATGACAGTTATGACTGTTGGATAAAGTGGGGTGTATCTGCCCGCAGAAGACATGGGTGTGTTTTTAGAGGGGATAGAATGTCTCTGGAAAAAGTTGTACAAAAACAAAATGTACGTAACAAATCACGATCAGCCAAAGCTGCTCTTTCAAAAGCACAAAAGGAAGCAAAAGAAAATCAATCCAAACAGAATGATTTGGAAAAGAAAATCGAAAATCTTAAAGAAAAATTAGAAGCTGTAAGTGAACAAATCGAAAAATATAATGAAGAAATAGAAAAAACTGAAAATGCACCGGATGAATCGTTTGAAATAAAACAGACAAACGAGAAAAAAACGGACACAAACAGTCGAAAATTATTCTGATTTTCCGAACTGATAAAAAAAGGGAGGACATCGGATCACGGGCGGTTACGAAACGATTATGCACTTCCGGAGCATATTTTTCCAGCTCGTGGGACGGCGATCCCGATACGGCGGATATTTGCGGGGAAGGGGGATGATTCAGACATGGTATGCGGCTTTTTCCAATTTTTATTTTATGTGATCTCTGTCCTAAATATAAAGCTGCCGGTCTGTTTTTTCAAGGGAGAAACTGTAAAATATACGGGAAAGAACTGCAAAGAATTTGAAAAAAGGCTTATCAGGCAGTATGTTAATTATGGTAAATGAGTTTCCAATCAAATCAAGGAGAAAATGACATGGCGAAAGCGAAATGCAGTAAAAAAGCAGAAAAGAACACCGGTAAGATCGTGAAAGTGGCAGTGATCGGCTGCGGTGCACGGGGACAGTATGTGGTCAAAAACCTGATCCGCGATTCCAAGCGGAATGTTCAAGTGGTGGCAGCTTACGATCCCGACCGCGAACAGTGTGTGCGCGCCATGTCCAAAGAAATCTGGGATCAGCCGGAAATGGCGATCTGCAAAAGTTACAAGGAAGCGGTGGCGTTTCCCGGCGTGGAATGGGTGATGGTCTTTTCTCCCAACGCTTATCACAAAGACGGGATCCTGGAAGGCTTCAAAAAAGGCAAACACGTCTTCACGGAAAAACCCCTCGCCACCAGTATCGAAGATTGCCAGAAGATCTTTGCTGCGCATCAGAAATCCGGCGTGAAATTCGCCACGGGATTCGTGCTGCGTTTCGCCCCCATCTACCGGAAAGTGAAAGAACTGCTCACCTCCGGTCAGTTCGGCGATCTGATCAGCATTGATGCCAATGAAAATATCACGCCGAATCACGGCTCCTACATCATGAAAAACTGGCGCAGATTCACCAGCGAAGCCGGTCCGCACATTCTGGAAAAATGCTGTCACGACCTCGATTTGATCAACTGGTTTGTGGACAGCAAAGTCCGCCGGATCGCAGCCTTCGGCGGACGGGATTTCTTTATTCCGAAAAATAAAGCGTTCAATGAAAAATATCCCCAGTGTTTCCAGGAAACCTGGTGGGATGCACACCCCATCGATACCCCCTTCAGCGGCGATACCGACCTTATGGATAACACCGTGGCAATCTTTGAATACCGCAATAATGTGCGCGTGCAGTTCCAGGCGACCATGAGCAATGCCATCCCCGAACGCAGAATGAATTTCAGCTGTTCCAAAGGAAATATCATTTGCGAACTCTACGCAGGGATCGTGAAATGGCGTCTGCTGGACGGCAACGAAGAATCCATCCATTTTGTGGGCGATAATCACGGCGGCGGCGACAGCTATATCATGAAGGAACTTTACGAAGGTCCCATGTGTCAGGAAGATGCCCTCCCCGAATGCAGCGGCAACGAAGGTCTGGAATCCGCCGTGCTGGCTCTGGGGATCGACCTCGCCGCACGCACCGGTGATGTCATCGATATGGAACCCATCTGGAAAAAACTCAAACGCTGAGAGTGCAAAGCACCCCCTTATCGGGCTTTTCAGCTGCGCTTCGCTTGCTTAAAGCCTTTTTGCATAGCGCACTCCTCTTGGGCTTTTCTCCTTCGCTGACGCTCGCTTAAAGCCTTTTTGCAGAGCGCACTCCTCTTGGGCTTTTCACCTTCGCTGACGCGACCTGTCCGACCTGTCCGACCTGTCCGACCTGTCCGACCTGTCCGACCTGTCCGACTTATCTAACTTATCTGACCTGTCCGACTTGTCTGACCTGTCCGACTTGTCTGACCTGTCCGACCTGTCCGACCTGTCCGACCTGTCTGACCTGTCCGACCTGCCTGACCTGTCCGACAGCAAACATGTGGCATGATATAACCTTGAACCTATGGGCAAGCCCATAGGCTATAATCCTGCGCCGCGCACTTTTCGTATAAAATCCGGAGTAAAACAGCAATATTTTACTTGAAAAAACATGTTTCCGGCTGTATCTTGAAAGAGAGTTTATTTTTTCAAGGAGAATACAGATTATGGCGAATGTTTTTATTAATGATGATTTCTGCGGGATCTGGCTGAACGATCCTGCAGAAATGACTGTGGATGGATTGAAAAAACAGATCGATTTCTACACCGAACAGCCCGGTGCGGAAGCGATCCTGTTCAATATGAACGCCATGAGTGCGTATTTTGAAAGTAAAACATGGGAAAGCGTCTGGCACGACTGCACAGAGGAGGATGAAGAGGGACGCGTCTTTTATCGCGGCAGGGAAGTGGTGGACTACAAACCCGAACCACCAATGAAAACAATGGTCTGCAACGCACGGATCATGGCAAAAAATGTGCCGGATATCTTTGAAGTGCGGTATCAATACTGTCACGAAAAAGGTGTGGAAATGTGGCACAGTATGCGGATGAACGATGCGCATTGGGTACCGGATCCGGAATTGCCCCAGCATACGGAATTCTGGCGGGAACATCCCGAATTCCGCCGTGCGGCATACAGAGTACCTTTGAGCAGTATCTGGTCGGATCAGGCTCTGGATTTTCTCCATGAAGAAGTCCGGGAACGGGCATTTGCGCTCATCGCCGAATATCTGGAACATGAATGTGACGGGCTCGAACTGGATTTTCTCCGCACCACTCCACTTTTCGCACCCGGCGGATCCGATGAAGGGATGCCGCTGCTGACGGATATGATGCGGCGGATCCGGAAAGAAGCCGATAAAGCCGCAGAAAAATTCGGTCACCGCGTCCGGATCATGGTCCGGGTCTGTCCTGATCCGGAAACCAATCTTGCGTCGGGAATGGATGTCTTCACCTGGACGGAAGAAGGCTTGTGCGATATTGTGGCGCCCTGTCCCATGCAGCCGTATGGAAACAGACTTGATATTCCTGTGGCGATCTGGAAAAAACTTCTGCCCGCCAATATCGTCCTTGCGCCGGGGATCGATATCGGGATCAGCAGCGGTTATCCCGGCGGACGGATGAAAACCAATAAAGAAACCGATGCCGGATTCGCCGCGACTTATTATTACCGCGGTGCCGATGCTGTTTATTTCTACAATCATTTCTATGCCGGAAGCTCTTATCACAAACGGGATGAACAGAAGATCACCTTCGGATTTATCGGCGACCGGGCAAAAACTGAAGCGCGTGTACGCCGTCATGTGGCGACTTTCCGGGAAGGCGGATTGCCCGGGATTTCCGATACAAAACCCTTCTTTCCTCTCTGCTGGAAAGGCAGCGGCATTTACAATGAGATCGATGCCGGCGGAGGAACTGCAGGCAGAACCGGATATGTACTGATCGGCAGCAACACGGAAATCACAGACGGGGAGATCCTTCTGAACCGCATCAAATGCGAACGCGTGGATGTTCCCGCAGACTGGGAATTGCCTGCTCTGCCGCATTTTGCGTTTTTCAAAGCTCCGGAAGGCGCACTGCACGATGGTTACAACGGGATCGATGTGATCAACCGCAGTCTGGAAGCGGATTTTGAGTTGCGCTGGGTGGAATTGGATGTTATCTGAAAATCTCAAAAATCTTAAATGAAAGGATAAAAAATATGAACAAAATCTCCTTCGGTTTGGGCAGAAGCATTATCACGCCCACAATGAAAGTTTCTCTCGCCGGGTATTTCAACCCCCGTATCGTAACGGAAGTCTTTGACGATCTGGAATGTCGTGCCGTGGTGCTGCGCAAGGATGGAACGGAATTCCTGCTGGTGCAGTTCGACCTCATTACCGTTTCCGATCTGCTTTACACCGCCGTGATGGATGCCATTGCCGACCTCAAACAATTCTCTCCGGAAAATGTGCTGCTCACTGCAGTTCACACGCACACCGCATCGGATTACCGCCCCTCTTCTCCGGCGTACGATCCGGAATGTATCAAAGAAATCGTGGCAAATGCAGAAAAAGCCATCCGTATGGCTGTGGCAGATGACCGCACCGGATCCGCATGGTACGGCATGACTTCCGATGACCGTTTTCTGTTCAACCGCCGTTACTGGCTGAAAAATGGAAAAGTCATGACCAATCCCGGAAAATTGAATCCGGAAATCGATCGTCCCGAAGGCGAGATCGACCCCGAAATTCCTCTCTTTGCTCTGAAAGATGAATCCGGACAGATCGCGCTCCTGCTGGCAAATATCGTGAACCATACCGATACCATCGGCGGTACGGAAGTTTCCGCAGACTGGGTCGGATTCACACACCGCACGCTGGAAAAAGATATGGCGGAAGGCGGGATCATGATGCCCCTCATCGGTGCATCCGGAAATATCAACCATTTTGACGTCAGCACCGATCGTCCCCAGACTCAATACGATGAAGCAAAACGCATCGGGCTGGGATACGCGGAAACGATTTCCGCCGCCTTGAAAGACCTGAAGGAAATGGACGATGCACCCATCCGGACTTTCTTCAGCAGATTGGAGATCGGTCCGGCAGAAGTTTCCGAAAAAGAACTTGCTGAAGCCCGTGCCACTGTGGAAAAATTCAAAGATGTTCCGTCACCGGCAGAAGCCGGGATCACCATCACCAGCGAACATCTGGCAAACGGCGAACCCGTTGCTTTGAAATATTTTGCACAGGTGCTGATCCGGATCGCAGAAGCAAAACGCACCTTCAATTTCCGTCTTTCCGGCGTCGAGATCGGCAATGTGATGATCGCATCGCTCCCCAGCGAACCTTTCGTGGAAATCGGATTGGCGATCCGGAAAGAGATCTTCAGCGATAAGACCTGTATGGTCGTTTCACACGGAAACGGGACCGGAAATATGGAAGTCCACGGCGGATATATCCCCAATCTCTGGAACTATGACCGCGGTGGATACGAAACCGAAGTCCTTTCCAACCCCTTTGAACGCAAAACCGCCGAAAAGCTCATCGGCGCATGGCGCACGATGGCTGGAAAATAATTGTGAATGTGTCAGCGGGGAAAAACTTTTTTGAAACAAAGTTTTTCCCCGCACCCCTTTACAATAAACTTTTATGCGCAAACGCTCACCTGCGATCATATCGCAGATGAGCGTTTGACTCGTTTTTTGGGAGACCGTTTTGAAGTCTTCAACTGCTTCGCCACGGGTTCAACGGATGAAAAACTATTGATTATGACTCAGCATACACTTGTTACTATGCAGTAAGAATTTTTGGTAGTTCCCATTACGGAAAATCTGCAATTTCAATTTGAAATTTTGCCTTTGCAGCGCTATATTGTGGAGTGTTTATTTTAACCAACAGGAAAGGCAAAAAAACGAACTGAAAAACACTTGAAATGAAAAATCGTATATAGCATAAAAAGGCTCTCTCAACAAATTACCACAAAAGAACAAAGCCTTCCCGACAATGCGTTTTTGTGCCGTGTATTGTGCATACACGGTGCATTTTTGCTTTGCATTTGTTGGGACGCCGTGGTAAGCGTGTTGAGAGGTGCAGACAGGGATGCACCTCTTTTTTTTGTGGTGTTTCCCAAAAAATCAAAGGAAACAACCACAGCATGAAACCACTGTTTTTACTCTCTTTACTTTTTCTCTCTCTTTCTCTCTTTTCCGCTGAAATCATTGGTAAGGTGGTTGGCGTTTCTGACGGTGATACCATTACTGTTTCAGATAATCTTGATAAAGGCAAATTCCGTATCCGTTTAGATAAAATAGATGCACCCGAAAAGAAACAAGCCTTTGGCAACAAAGCCAAACAGTATTTATCCTCTTTGATTTTTAGCAAACAAGTTTCTGTAAGGTTCAAAGAAATAGACCGTTACGGCAGAGTTTTAGGGGTTATTTACTGTGACGGTGCAGAAATCAATCTTGTAATGGTTCAAAATGGCTATGCGTGGCATTACAGCTATTACGATAAAACCCCTGCATATATTCAAGCAGAAAAACAAGCAAGGGCAGATAAAAAAGGTTTATGGGGGGTGCAAAGCACCCGCCTCTTTGGCTTTTCAACTTCGCTTCGCTCGTTTAAAGCTTTTTTTTGCAAAGCACCCGCGCCTGGCGCGGCAGTATCGCGGAGATAGTTCGGATTTTTGCGCGGGGGTGCAGAGCACCCGTTTCTCGGGCGGCTCAGTTTCGCTGCGCTCACTTGCCGCCGGTGCGGAAGGATCGCGCGGCAAGGCTGGATTTTTCCAAGCCGGAGGCGAAGGAGCGGATTAGACATCCGTGACTGAGCAAACGGCGAAGGAAAGGTTCAGGATTGCCCGCGAGACAACGCACCTCCACCCCGCCCGCGAGACAACGCGCACACCTCAATCTTTTTTGTCGTCCGCCAATTCCTTGCGCACAACTTCATTGACCCACTGCTGAATGGTCATACCGGAAGGCAGATAATTTTTCAGGTGTTCCATTTCGTTCATGCTGATTTCAAGGGTCATTTTGATTTGATGACCGTTTTTCTGATTCATCCATCTTTCGATGAGATCTTTATAATCCACATCGGTCTTCAGGGTTTGAAGAATGGTCACAGCCATCAGAAGATCACCTTTGGGGCTCATGTGCGTACCGTCGATGGTCAGCACGCGCACTTTTTTATCTTCTTTGTGCTGAATGAACTGATTGAAGCGTTTGTTCAGATCCACCAGAGGAAGATTCCGTTTTTTGGCGATCTCCCGCAATGCGTCGTTGTATGCCACGAGATTTTTATTTGCCACATGTTCGGGTTCTTCCACTACGGGTGTGGCGGAAAGAATGATGACTTTGATCCCGGCTTTATCGCATTTATCAATGATGGTATTGATATTTTTGATATAATTTTCCAGCGGCACGCCGGGATTATCGATTCCGTTGGGAGCATCGTTCACACCGCAGGAAAGGAACATCCAGGAAGGTTTCTTTGCGATCACGTCTTTATCCACGCGTTTGAGCATATTCACGCTGGTATGACCGGACACACCGGCGGGGACAGCGGTCACTTCCAGACCGGCTTCCCGCAGACCATCCATCACCAGATTCACATAACCGAGGGGATTTTTGGTTCCCAATTCGGTGATACTGTCGCCGAGGAATGCGATCTTATCACCATCTCTGAAGGGGAAATCGACAGCGCAGAGAGTTGTGCTTGAAATAGTTGCCAATGCGGCGGCGAAGATACTTTTCATTTTGTTTCCCATAGTAAAGAACTCCTTGATGTTACAGTTTGCTGATACTTTTAATATGCCCTTTCCCGGTGATTTTTCCAGTGACGGAATAAAAATTTCAGCAAAAAAACATTTCTGTACTTTCAAATTGCGCAAAGTGCTGTATATTATATAAAAATGCACTTATCGCAAAAATAACTTTTTATGATACGAGGAGAACTGCCGTGAAAGAATTAAAAGTCGGTATTATCGGATTCGGCACTGTCGGTGCCGGTGTGGCATCCTGCCTGTTGAAAAATGAAAATGTCATTGCCAACAGGACCGGTGTGAGCGTAAAATTGCACAAGATCGCGGATCTGGATATCACCACAGACCGCGGTGTGAGCGTACCTGCAGGGATCCTGACAACAGATGTGAATGAATTGATGAAAAGCTGCGATATCGTTGTGGAACTCATCGGCGGCACCACCATTGCTAAAAAATTCATTCTTGAAGCGTTGAACAAAGGCAAAAGTGTCGTTACCGCCAATAAAGCACTCATTGCTCATTACGGACCGGAACTTTTTGAAGCGGCAAAAGCCAACAATGCGGCATTCTGGTATGAAGCCAGCGTCGGCGGCGGTATTCCCATCATCAAGAGTTTGCGTGAAGCCTTCGCCGGCAACCGGATCAAAGGTATGTACGGGATCCTGAACGGGACCTGCAACTATATTCTCACCCGCATGGAACGGGAAAAACTCAATTTCGGCGATGTTCTTGCCGACGCGCAGAAACTGGGTTATGCCGAAGCTGATCCCACATTGGATATTGACGGTCTGGATACGGCACACAAAGCCACGATCCTGGCGGCTCTTGCTTACGGCAACTGGTTCGGCATGGATTCGCTGTATGTGGAAGGGATCCGCAATCTTTCGCTGGCGGAAATCGATCATGCCCGGGAATTGGGTTACAAGATCAAACTTCTTGCCGTGATCAAACAGAATGACGAAGGCAAAGTTCAGGTGCGCGTCCATCCCGCACTGGTGCCGCAGAATTCCATGATCGCCAATATTTCCGAAGTTTTCAACGGCGTGATGGTGGATGGCGATTATGTTGGTAAAACCCTGTTCTACGGACGCGGTGCAGGGCGGGAAGCCACTGCCAGCGCAGTGGTCGCGGATATCGTGGATGTGGCAGTCAATCTGGCAAACGGAACGCCCCGCCGCATTGAAGCATTCCGGGAAGCAGGTCTTTCCACGGGCATGGTTTCCATGGACAATGTCAGCTCCCGCTATTATCTGCGTATCCAGGTTCAGGACAAAGCGGGGATCCTTGCGAAAGTTGCTGCGATCCTCAGCGAAAACAATATCAGTGTTGACAGTGTGATGCAGCGTCCCTTTGACGGCGGTGATGTTGTTTCCATCATTATCCTGACCCACGAAGCAGTGGAAAAGAATATCCGTGCCGCCGTCGCAGGCATTGAAGCACTGGATTATGTCAATGATAAAATCACCCTTTTGAGAATCGAGGATATCTGATTTATGGCTGGAAAACATACTGTTGAAAAAATCGGCGGCACTTCCATGAGCCGCTTCGGCGAGGTCATGGACAATGTGATCATTGCCGGTCGCACCGGATCCGCGCTTTACAACCGCATCTTTGTGGTTTCCGCTTATTCCGGGATCACCAATCTGCTGCTGGAAGACAAAAAGAGCGGCGCACCCGGGATCTACGGACATTTTGCAGCGGACAACGAAGCCGGCTGGCGGGAAGCACTTGCCGCCACCCGTGCAAAAATGTTGGAATACAACCGTTCTTTTGCGGATATCGGATTGAATGTGGAAGAAGCTGACATTTTCATTCAGGCGCGTCTGGACGGGATCGAAGCCTCGCTGGAAAATCTGATGAATCTCCGGAAATTCGGTCATTTCCGTCCTGCGGATTATCTGCCTGCCACCCGTGAATTTCTTGCGGCGGTGGGGGAAGTCCACAGTGCCTACAACTCCGTACAGATCCTGAAAGCCAACGGCGTCAATGCCTGCCTGGTGGATCTTTCCGGCTGGGAATCCACCAAGAGTGTGACGCTGGATCAGGCGATCCTGGATGGTTTTCAGGGCATCGATGTGAGCAAGAGCCTGCCCATTGTGACGGGTTATGTGAAATTTGATTCCGGCATTATGAAACGCTTTGACCGCGGTTACAGCGAAATCACTTTTGCCAAGATCGCCGTCCTTACTGACGCGATGGAAGGGATCATTCACAAGGAATTCCATCTTTCCACGGGCGACCCGAAACTGATGGGTGTGGATAAAGTGGAGATCATCGGCAACACGAATTTTGATATTGCCGACCAGCTTTCCGATATGGGTATGGAAGCGATCCATTCCAAAGCGGCGAAAGAAATGGAATCCAAAGATATTCCCATCCGTGTGAAGAATGCTTTTGATCCTGCCAATCCCGGAACGCTCATCAGCCGTCATTATGTTTCCCCGATCCCCCGTGTGGAAATGATCTGCGGCAGAAACGATATGATCGGATTGGAAGTCTTTGATCCGGAAATGGTTGGAGAAGCGGGCTATGACTACCGTCTCACCAAATATCTTGCCGATTACGGGATCAACTACATTGCCAAGACCACCAATGCCAATACCATTACCCATTTCGTGCCGCAGAAATCCAAAAATCTGGAAGCATGTATTGAAGCCATGCGGAAAAATTTCCCCAATGCGGAGATCCATACGGCGGAATTGGGGATCGTTTCGGTCATCGGAACCAATATGCGGATCCCGGGATTCCTGGCATCGGCGGCAAAGGTGCTGTTTGAAGCAGGGATCAACGTGCTGGCTCTCGACCAGACATTGCGTCAGGTAAATATTCAGTTCATGGTGGAACGCGCTGTCTTTGAAAAGGCACAGAAAGTGCTACATCAGGAATTTGTGGAAAAGAAACACCTGTAAATCGTTGTCTGCCGCCGGTAAGAGGGGGTGCTTTGCACCCTGCGGCACGCGTAAGCGGGAGCCGCCGGTAAGAGGGGTGCTTTGCACCCTGCGGCACGCGTAAGCGGGAGCCGCCGATAAGAGGGGTGCTTTGCACCCTTGGACTTTTAACTTGTGACTTTTAACTTATAAGGAGAATGTGTTATGCCGGAAATTCCTGAACGCCCGGATTGGGATGTGTACTTTATGGAGATCGCAAAAGTCGTTGCTGCGAGAAGCAACTGCAGCCGCCGCCATGTTGCGGCAGTGATCGTGAAAGACAAACGCATTATCTCCACGGGTTACAACGGAACGCCCCGCGGGATCAAAAACTGCAATGAAGGCGGTTGTCCCCGCTGCAATTCCCATGCGCCCTCCGGCACGGGACTGGAAGAATGTATCTGTTCCCACGGAGAAGAAAATGCCATTGTTCAGGCGGCATATCACGGGATCAGCGTGAAAGATTCCACGCTCTATACCACCTTCAGTCCCTGTCTGCTCTGTGCAAAAATGATCATCAATGCGGGGATCCGGGAAGTGGTTTACAACGAAAGTTATTCCATCGACGGCACGGCACGGCGGATCCTGGCGGAAGCGGGTGTTATTCTCCGTCCGGTCAAAACGGATAAAGAATGATGAAGTGCCGCTCACTGATCGCAGTATTTTCCGCATTGGTGTGCCTTTGTTCCTGCAATACGGCTCCGCCGCCGCAGACGGCACAGTATTTTTTCCCTCATGGTCATAACGGACCGCTTCTGATCAGCGGCAACACGGTCATCCGCGCGGCGTCCTGGACCCGGGGTGACGGATTGGCATTCTTTGAGATGAAGGATCTCCGCAGCGTTGACAGCGGCAGATATACCGGCGGTGTCCTTTCCGCCGGCTATGTGGGCAATATGCTCCGTCACAGTAACGGACTTTATTACATTGCCACCAGTTATTCCGTCATGGTGGTGGATCCCGTTGCCAAACAGGTCGTGGAAAATCATCTGATCGCCTTTCCGAAAGGCGGAGTGAATCATGTGGTTTCCGCCGCAGGGCAGATTTTCTGTTCTTCGCCGGACGGCATCCGTCAATTTGAAGTGACGGACAGTGGAAAGCTGCTGCACCGTCATACTTTCACCGATCTGACGGATGTTGTAACACTTTCAGCAGCAAAGAATAAAGTATATCTTGCCATCAAATCGAAGCCCCGCACGATCTTCGTCATCAATGCAAATGACGGAAAAGTGACGGCATATTTTGACGGATTCAAAAAGCCTGTTCAGAGGATCGTTTCCCTTCTCGATAAGCATATTTTCACCCTTTCTGACGGAAAAATTTTCGTAAATGACGGAAAGGAATCCGTCATTCCGGAACGGGTGAACCGCATTTTCCCCTGCGGTGCGGATCTTTGCGCCGTCACTGCAAAAGGACTCTATACCATCCACTGTGATTCGCCGTATCAGGCGGCATCCTTCCGGGATGATCTGAAGATCACCGACTCCCATGTAACGGGCAGCAGTGACGGTATGGCGTGGCATGAAAACGGCGGACTGAACTTTCTCAATATTTCCTCCGGCAATCCGGAACGGAAGATCCATCATATCCCCATCATCGCCAACGAGGCTCCGGTGGTGGTGGTGCCGCCCTTCGTTTACAGCGTCGATCGTTTCAGCAGGGGCAGACAAGGTGGAAAATTCCGTCTGTATGGATTCGACACCCGCAAAGAACAGGATCCGGCAGACTTGACCTTCGATGTGGATGTGACATGGGATTTCAAAGCAGGGCAGGGCGGATTTTATTACGACATCGTCCAGCCGCCTTTCGATTTCCTGAATGTGGATGACAAGTATCTTTTCGCGCCGGGTGCGCTGCTGGATGTTTCCGATCCCGCAAAACCGGAAGTGCTGTTTTCCGGTATGGAACCGGCTTCCTGCATCCGCATGAACGGAAAACGGCAGATCTTCCTTGCACAGGGAAAGAAACTGACGATCCTGGATGGTACGAAACTGCCGGAAATCAAAATCCTTGCGGAATTGAAAGCAGATAAAGCGCAGATCCCCATGTGGGCAGATGTGATCGCAGAGGGCAATTATCTTTATGCCAACGGAAGAGACCGGCTGCTGATCTACGATATTGCCGATGTGACCAAGCCGCAGCTGCTGTCCCGTCTGGATTGGAAAGATGCGATCGTCTATCGTATGGCAAAGATCGGAAATTATTTATATTTGCCGACTTACACATACAGAACAAAGGAAACTCCTTCCATGCGGATCGTGGATGTTTCCCATGCTGCCAAGCCGCAGATCGCAAAAAATTCTTCCGATCTGCCCCGCAAATCTTATCTTGGCGTGCAGGCTCACGGCGGAAAACTTTACATCGCCAACGACTCCTTTGTGACCCGCTACGATCTTTCCGACCCCCTGACCCCGAAAGCGGAGAAGAAATGGACCGCACCGGACAAAGCCATGCAGGGTTATTACTATATGGATCTGCGCTCCGGCATCCTTGCGGGCAAAAAATATCCGCGTATCGACATCTGGAGGATCAGCGAATGAAAAAACTGTTTTTTATGCTTTTTCTGCTTGCCGCATTGACGGCGGCGGCACAGGTGAAATATGACATCGATCCCGTTCCGGCAGGTATGGTGATCGCCGGAAAAACATTGTATATAACCTCCGGAAAAGATGTGATCGCGTTGGATATTTCCAATCCGGAAGATCCCGTGATCAAATCCAGAGCGACCATCGGGAACTTTCCGCAGAGTCTGGCTCTCAGTAAAGACGGAAAAACATTGTACGCGGCAGATGCCGTCCGCGTGGTGATGCTGGATCTTCAGTTGAAACAGAAAGGAATCAAAACGGTTCCCGGCAGTCCGGTGGATGTGGCAGTTCTGCCCGACGGGAAAGTGGCGGTTGCGGCACGGAAAGGCGGCGTGGTGATGCCGGAAGACGGCACTGTGCGGATGAAATCGCCGTGGGCGCGGTCACTTTTTGTGCAGGAGAACGGCAAACTGGCAGTGTGTTCCATCGACGGCGTTGATTTTGAAGGCGGACCTTCAGTAAGGATCAAATACGGCACACCCCGCCGGATCCGGAAACTTTCCGGCGGAACATATTGTCTGGCAAACGGATTCAACGGATTTGCCATTCTGCCCACTCCGGCATCTCCACTTGTTCAGACGAAAGACCTGAACCGTTTTTCCTGTTACGGTGCCCATGTGTACGATGTGCTGGAACTGAAAAACAATGCTCTTCTGCTGGCGGCGGGCGAAATCGGGATCGTGACGGTGATCGATGGGAAACTGCACAGCGATTGCGCGTCTCTGCGCTGGGGTCATGTGAATGGATTTATCCGCGGGGCAGGGAGTCTGCTCTATGTATCCGACACGGTGCGCGGGCTGTGTGTGGTCAACGGGGAAGACCCGATGGATCTGAAAGTATTAAAGACATTGCAACTTGTTGAAAATTAAGGATTGGATTATGGCGCGTCTGGTGAAGATACACTCTGCGGCACTCCACGGGATCGAGGCGATCCCTGTGGAGATCGAAGTCAATGCCGTAGGCGAAAGCAGCGGCGATCAGGAAGGGATCGTGACCATTGTGGGATTGCCCGATGCCGCTGTACGGGAAAGCCGGGAACGCGTGAAAAGTGCGATCTATGCTTCGGCGTGCCGTTATCCGAAAGGCTCCACCATTGTCAATCTTGCGCCTGCCGACCTGAAAAAAGAAGGTGCGGCATTTGACCTGCCCATTGCACTGGCAATGATCGCGTCTGCCGATGGTGTTGCTTTTGATAAACTTGCAGAAACAATGGTGTTGGGTGAACTGGCTCTGAACGGAGCCGTGCGGAGCGTGAAAGGGGTCCTGCCCGCCGCATTGACAGCACGCGCCATGGCACAGCCACAGGGCTTGAAAAATCTGATCGTGCCTGCGGGCAATGCCCGGGAAGCGGCGATCGCGGCAAAAGATCTGAATGTTTATATCGTGGATACGCTTACGGATGCGGTCATGGTACTGAACGGTTCCGCAAAACCTCTCCAGCCGGACGAAAACTGTTCGCTCTACGGGGAACCGGATTGGGAAGGTTTGCCCGATTTTGCCGATGTGAAGGGACAGGCTGCGGCAAAACGCGCACTGGAAATCGCTGCGGCAGGGGGACACAATGTGCTTTTCATCGGTCCGCCCGGGACCGGAAAATCCATGCTTGCAAAGCGTTTACCGGGTATTCTGCCGCCAATGACCATTGAAGAAACGCTGGAAACCAGCAAGATCCATTCCATTCTCGGACTGCTGCCTGCCAATGAACCGCTGCTGCGGACCCGTCCCTTCCGGTCGCCTCATCATACGGTAAGCGATGTCGGCTTGCTGGGCGGCGGGACCAATCCCCAGCCGGGTGAGATCAGCCTTGCCCACAACGGAGTATTGTTTCTGGATGAACTGCCGGAATTCAAACGGAGCGTACTGGAAGTGCTGCGTCTGCCGCTGGAAAACGGGGAAGTGACGGTCAGCCGTGCGGCAGGAAGTTTTATATTTCCCTCGGATTTTATCCTTCTGGCGGCAATGAACCCCTGCCCCTGCGGTCATTTGGGAGATCCCCGTCACCGCTGCAGATGCCGTGCATTGCAGATCCAGCAGTACCGGTCAAAAATCTCCGGTCCGCTGCTGGACAGGATCGACCTTCATGTGGAAGTGGGTTCTCTTTCCGAAAATGAATTGCTTTCTGCGCCTCAAGGTGAAAGCAGTGCTGCGATCCGTGCCAGAGTTCTCCGGGCACGGGAGATCCAGACAGCCCGTTACGGGACAGAAGGCAGGATCCGCTGTAATGCTCAAATGGAAAATACTCATTTCCAGCGGTATTGCAAAATGACCGCACAAATGCAGACCATGCTCCGTCATGCCATTGAACAATTCGGCTTGAGTGCCCGCGCCTACGACCGTATCCTGCGGGTCGCCCGGACCATTGCCGATCTTGCAGGAAGCGAAGATATCCGGCAGGAGCATCTTTTTGAAGCCATCAGTTACCGGAGTATGGATCGTTCATAAAACAGGGGAGGGTGAAGATATGATTGGAAAACTGCCATTGAAAATCGCGTTGGCACTGGCGGCACTGGCATCATTTGTGGTTTTGACGCTGGTCGCACAGAGTCAGCAGCCGTTGTTCTGGGACAATTCCACAACGCTGACGCTCTTTTTTGCCGGATTCGCGGTGATCTCCGCAATGGTGTGGGGAATGCGTCTCGTATGGCTGAAACGACCGGAAAAAAGCCGTCTGGCGTTCTATCTGATCATCGGTGCGGGTTCGTTTCTCCTGTACGACATTCTGGTACGGACAGGCGGCGGCGTGAAACTTTTTGAAACACCGTTGTTTCCCGTCAGTTTGTATCAGTTTCTGGAAGAAAGCGGGATCATGTTTCAGCCGGAACAGACGGGCTTCAACGACCTTGCAGGTATTTTTCTGATGGCGGCAGCTGCGTGTCTGCTGGTGCTGTGCGCAAAAGAATTTTGCGGAAAATGCAGTTGGAAACACCTGCTGCCGGTCGCGTGCGCGGCAGTGATCTTTCAACCCCTTCTGCTTCTGGAATTTCCTGCCGGATCGGCTGTCCGGCTGTTGATCGTGTTGTGGCTGCTGATCCGTTCGGCGCGGCTGCCCGCGGGACCCGCGAAAGCGATATTCTGTGCGTTATCCGGGATCGCGGCACTTCTGGCGGCGGCATTGGTGAAGGATCTGTGGTTTTTTGTGCTGATCTCGGTCTGCGCCGTGATCCTGTATTGCTGCCGGAGAAACTGGAAAAGCGGTATCGTTCCCGCTATTATCTTTATCACGGGAGGACTGCTGGCGGCGTTGAGTTTGTATACGTTCGCGGAAGTTGATGTTCTGAGATATTGCCGCGCGTTTCAAATCTCCATCGGCAGAGAGATGTTTCCGGTCTGGGAAAAAGTCTTTTTCATCGGGACACCGCTGGCAATGGTGGTGGTCATCACGGGGATCATTTACGGAAAATACCGTTTTTTCAGCACGCGGTTGAATGTATCCGGCTGGATAGCTGTCATTGTAACGCTTGCAGTATCAATGTGCTGCACATCAATATCCCATTATGTGATGTGGGTTGCCCTGCTGTGGATGACGACATCTTTTGCGCGGGTCCTGCGGACAAAAGACCGGTTGCCCATACTGCAATATTTCACCGGTTTATACGGACAGGGGATCCTGATATTGATCCTGATCGTTCACTCTGCGTAACAATATGTATCCATACGATTCAGGATCAATTTATCCTGATCTGCAAAAAATACGGCTTTGTACCAGAGTGTTTCCGGCTTGGTGTTCCGGTTTGTCAGGTAAAGGAGACCGTCATGGATCTGCCATGTTCCGGAATCTGTTTCATTCTTTTCATCACCGGCAGTCACATTATAAGATCCATCTTTCAAAAAAGTGACAGTAAAAGGAGCATTTTTCTTTTGTCCGGTGCCATGTAAAACCTGTACGATCTTCCATGTTTTCAAGATTTGTTCCGGCGTCAGAATCTTCTTCCGATCCTCTACTTTTTCACAGCATAAAAATATATGCTGCTGCATTTCATTTCTGAATTCTATCCTTTTTTGAGACAATGAAGTGGAAATGATGCCGTGCTTTGCTTTTTCCGGAATCAAAACAAATTTATTTTCAAATACTTTCACGGATCCGAGGCGCGTTTCTTTTCCATTTTGCACCATTTTCCATGTACCTTTTTGATCAAATTGATACAAATATGGGTGCATGAAATTCTTATTGCCTTCAATAACAACATATACAGCCCAATCTCCGGCAAATGCTTTCAGGAGATCTTCATCCTGAGCATACAGGGAAATGGTTGCAGTCAATGTAAGCAAGATGGCAAGAATAAATTTTTTCATATTATATCATCCGGATCCAAAACGGGGGAACTCACGGTAAGAGTTCCCCGTGGACATTAAAAATGATTTATGTCAAATCAGAAGAAAAACCCGCGTCTGATGGGGGTGTAAATATTGAACAGGCAGTGGGGAAGCACAAACTTTTCCAGAACAACGATCTGACCTTTACCATCGATATAATAGGGCATGGGTTTAACAGTTTCGACACCGGTGAGAGTGGCGGGAAAACCTTTGACCTTGACATTCATTTTCTTGAAGATGAAATAATCAGTAGTAGAGATTTCATAACGGGCTGCCACGATTGCATCGCAATTCGCATTTACGCAGGCATTATAGAATGCAGATTTGGATACCGTGTTTTTCGCGCTGGGTATAAGGCTGATGCCGGAATTATCCGCAAAACGGGAAGTATCGCCCCAGGTAAAGAGTCCGAAAAGAACATTCAATGTTGCAGAGCCTTCGACACGATGAGTGGCATCTACTTTGTAAAGAGGGCGATAAGCATCCACCGGACCGACTGTTTCCGGATAAACATTCATGCTGCCGGCATCACTGGTATTGACTGAGGTACAGCCGGTAACAACTGCTGCAACTGCAGCGAGAACAACAAAAGCAAAAAGCTTTTTCATAATACAAACCTTTCTTGTTTCATTTTCATTTTTGTTGCGTGCTGATCATACCTTTTATATAACACATAACCTCCTTTCAAAAAAGGAAGAACAGCACATTTTTTATCTTTGTAATCATCGACCATGTCATACTTCGATATTTATGACACTATGGAAATAATTTATCATAGATTTTTCAGATTTTCAAATTTAAAATTCTGAAAATCCTGTATTTTTACAACAAAAAAGGACAGCAGGGAAAAATGAAGGATTTTAAAATAAAAAATGGTGCTCGAGGGGAGACTCGAACTCCCATGGGTCGCCCCACTAGCACCTCAAGCTAGCGCGTCTGCCATTTCGCCACCCGAGCACACAATAACTGTGAACAGTACATATACTTTACATCATTTTTTCCATAAGTCAAGTTGAATCAGGAAAAAAAATGCGAAAATCTTTTGTTCCGGTGCGGAATCCGTCAATTTTTCGTCACATCCACCTTGACGCCGTAGGGAGAAAGCCCGTCTGCCGCCACCGGAGAAGTATTGACTGTGATATGCACCTGCGTGCCATCGGCAGCACGGCGTTTGGCACAGACGACATGCGAAGCGTGCTTTTTCGTACATTTTTCCACAACACCTTGAGCGTAAACAGGATAAAACGCATTGATCTCATCCTGGATATGGTCCAGCATATCCCACGCGCGTTTATTTTCTTTGGGGATCCCGCCGTGACCGAGGTGGATCACATTGCCCGCACAGCCGTTGAGCAGGGTCAGAAAGATCCCGCAGCGCAATTCTTCCGCAGAACGGTCCACGCCCCGGGCTTTGAATGTCCCGAGCCAGAACAGCACAGGCTTTTCTCCGGCGGCATCACGGATCTGTTTCAGATCGTCGGCAAGATAGGGGACCATTGCAGGAGCATAGCTGGATCCCCAGGAGGCATATTCGATGACATCGCAGCAGCGTTGCGCCCGTTCCTTCAGCTGCAATGCGCCGTCGGCATGCATACTGAAAATTTTGCCGGGATGCGCTTTTTTGTAGGCTTTATAAAGTGTTTCAAAATAGGCGATGGCATCGGGAGCCACGCGCTGTGAGCCATCTTTTTCCTTGAAAATCAGCGGCATCTGGGATTCATAAAGAATACGGTACAGGACCGGAACGCTCTCTTTCTGTGCGCGCTGAACGGATTTTTCCAGAACCGGAAGCTGTTTTGCCACATCGCTTTCCACCAGATAACCTGTCAACGGTTCCCGGGCAAAACTGCAGGAGAATGCGCCGGCGATATGCAGGAATTTATTTTTGTTGGCGACTACGGGGTAGAAAGGTTTACCAGCCGCATAAAAGACTTTTCCTTTGATGGTAAGATCGCCCTGCGGGGGAGCGATCTTTTCCGGTTTCTGTGCGTAAAAAGGCTCATTCCAGTTGCTTTTATCCGTTTCCACGGGTGCAAGACCGGAAACGGTCTGCCCGTTCAGCACCAGGGAACAGCGGCGGATATTTTTATGATTTCTGCCTGTGGGAGTCCAGGTCTTCGTTACCGTCGTACCGGGCTGAATGGTGTACTGATCCGTCATCATGGAAAAAGTCTGCGGCTCCCTGCTGTAATTGGTGACTCTCACCCGGAAAGTGTCATCGCGGAACACAAATTCTTCCAATGCCAGCGGAGTTTCCGCTTTTTTGCCGAAAACCAATGTCCCGTACTGACTGGGATCATGGTAATCGGTGGTGGGACTCCAGGATTTCCCGAACACAAAATTGGCTTTCCAGACTTCGCCTTTTGCGGGTGTTTTTCTGCCGAACGCGGCAAAGGGGATCTCCAATATCGCGGTCCATTTATTGCCGTCCACGATCCCTTTCATTTTGATGGGTGCGCCGCTTTTCCATTGTGCATCGCCGCCCTTTGCAATATAGGTGCGGTTGTCGGGAGAAACTGCCAGCTGATAATACACATTGGATGCAGGATCCGGCACAAGAAAAATCTCTGCGGTATGACCGCCGAAAATGGCATAAGTGCCTTCCCCTTTGGCATATCTGATGCCGTCGGTTTCTCCGGAAATATTGATATGCAAACTGTTTTCATCGTAAAAAACATACGCTGTGGCGGAATGTCTGCCGAGAACATGATCCACAGACTGCCACAGTGCGATCGGGAAAAACTTGTTGTCCGACACCGCCAGTTCAGGATATTCCACCGCAAACACTGAAACCGTCTGCACGGTCAGAACAAACAACAGGATCAAATACCATCTTTTCATTTTTTGTCTCTCCATATAAGTAAAAAACCTGAACGGTGTTGGCCCGTTCAGGTCTGTTTCTTTATCAATCTGCATTGACTGCGCTGTTCAATATCTCTTTCAGCCGTTCTGTCGGCAATCCCACAATGTTGTTATAGGAGCCGCAGATATTGGCAATGATCATATCTCCGTGTTCCTGAATGGCATACGCGCCCGCCTTATCCAGCACGGGAACCAGGCGGATATATTCACGCGCAATGCTTTCATCAAAAGTGCGGAACTCCACATCGCTTTTCACCGCAAACCGGGCAAGATAAGAAGTTTCCTGACACATCACACAAATCCCGGTAATGACCTTGTGAGTTTTTCCGGAAAGAGACATGAGCATATCCAATGCCTCTGTTTCACCGGCAGGTTTTCCGAGGATCGTGCCGTCTTCCGTGACAACCACCGTATCGGCACCGATCACCACTGCTTCCGGGTGTTGTGCGGCGATATCCTGTGCTTTATTCTGTGCATTTGCCACTGGATCCGTGCCTTCTTCCGCATTGGAAGGAATGATACTGAATTCCTGATCGGTGATCTCTTTGAGCAATTCTTTTCTGCGGGGAGATGCCGAAGCCAGGATCAAACTGTGTTTTTCTCTGCTGTTTCCACCGTTGCTGCGGGGATACATGGCACGCATTTCAGCGGGATCCGTCACTGCAGTACCGGCTTTTCCCACCACGATCCCGGCGGCATGATTGGAGATTACCGAGGCTTCCTCCTCCGTGGCTCCCGCTGCACAGCAGAGCGTGTAAGTGGAAATCACTGTATCGCCTGCGCCGGAAACATCAAAGACTTCCTTTGCCACCGTGGGGATCACGAACACGGAACCGGGCTGATCCTTGCGGAAAAGTGCCATTCCCTGATGTCCGAGGGTGATAAGGAGAGATTTTGGCGACCAGCTGTCAATGACGGCAGCGGCGGTCTTTTTCAGTCCTTCATCCTCCTCCACCACATCGGCGGGATCGGAACAGTAGATCCCGGAAAGTCCGAAGGCTTCAGAGCGGTTGGGGGTCATCAGCGAAAGTCCGCGCACCTGCATATTATGACCGGGGTGCGGATCCAGCGAAGTATAGATCCCGTATTCATTTGCGGTATCGGTGATCTTCTGGAGCATATCTTTTTCCAACAGCCCTTTGGCATAGTCTTCCAAGATCACAGCATCGAAGGCGCGGGCGCGGATCATAGCGCAAAGATTATCTGCCAACTGCATACGCACATCGTCGGATACGGGATCGGTATCTTCAAAATCCATACGGACGACCTGCTGATTTCCGGCGATCACACGCTGTTTCACTGTGGTGCGGCGGTCATCCACGGCAAGGACACCATCGGTATTCACGCCGCCCTGACGGAGCAGTTCACACAGCTTTTCGCCGTCGGCATCCTTCCCCACGATCCCGAATGCAAAGACCTGCCCTGCCTGAAGACTGGTCAGGTTCCGCATCACATTTGCCGCACCTCCGAGACGCGTTTCCGATTTCCGGACGCGCAACACCGGCACCGGTGCTTCCTGAGAGATCCGGGAGGAACTTCCGGAAACATACACATCCAGCATCAGATCCCCCAGCACTGCCACCCGTGCGGAACGCATTTTATCCAGAATGGCGGAAAATCTGTTGTAAGGTACGGAAATATCGAAGCTCATATTGTATCGTTTCCTCAATTTGCCGGTTCTTTATTCAGCCGGTCGTTCAACATCTTTACATATTTTTCCCGGTCAAGCGTTTCTTCCCGGAAACTGAACTGTCCTTTTTTCATAATGGGATTGCCTTCCCCGTCCAGAATACGTTTCCCGGAAATATCCATCTGGAAAGGCTGCCAGGACATGATCGCTCCGCGGATCTGAAAATGCTGGCGCATCAATTCATTCAGCTGGCTGATGGAAAAGTGATCACTGTTGGCGCGGGTGAACACAAGCAGTTTTTCAAACAAGCGTTTCGTCGCATAAAACTCCTGTTCCCGCAAATGACCGTTTTTGGTCATGTAGGCGGTGAGTTCCGCATCTCCGAAAATGATACGGGTCTTATCCATTTCCAGCAGAAGTTGTTCCCGCAGGACATGATGTTCCAGCGTTTCCGCTTTTTTCAGCTGGATCGGCAGGATCACGATCAGATAGATCTGAAAGCAGAGCATCACGCCGAAAAGGAATACGGCGGCATACGTTACATAGTCGCGTTTCCTTTTGCAGGAAAATCTGGATTGCAGATCTTTCTTTTCCATGGTCTTTTTTCTCCGGAGAAAAAATTATTTCTGATCCCAGGGCAGCTGCCAGTCGCCCTGTTCATAGAGGGAATAAAGTGCCACAGCGATCCCGGAAAGTTCACCGATGGAACTGCCGAGTTCACTGGTCACGATGGAACAGGCATTGTTCATCTGGGGCCAGGTGTATTTTCCGATGCGTTCCAGCAGCGGTTTCATAAAGAGATCGCCGGTGCGGATGGCAATGGTGCCGAGCGCGATGATCTCCGGATTGAAAATATTCATCAGCATACCCATTGCCTGCGCATTGCGTTCGATCATATCGTCCCACACTTTACAGGCATATTCATCACCGGCGCGCACTGCGATCTCCAGTGCTTTCATGTCGATTTTTTCCACATTGCCGTCTGCCGCTTTCACGATCGCGCTGTCCGGCTTGTCCGCCAGTTCCTGCTGCAAACGCTGTGCAATGGCTTTTCCGCCGCAGAATGCTTCATAGCAGCCGCGCAGACCGCAGTTGCACATGGGACCGTTCACATCCAGGATCATGTGACCGGCTTCGCCGCCGTAGTTGCCGATCCCGCGGAGGATCCTGCCGTTGGCAATGATCCCTGCACCGATCCCGGTGGACATGGTCAGATAGAGCATATTGTGTGAATTTCTGCCTGCACCGAAAAGCCATTCCGCCATACCTGCGGCATTGGCATCGTTATCGAAAAATGCCTGCACACCGAATGCACCGGCGAGATAATCACGGATGGGAACATTTTTCCACAGGGGCATATTGAAGGGACCCTGAATGATCCCGTTTTTCCAATCCATGGGGGAGGGTGAACCGATCCCGATGGCGCGCAGATCGGATGCGGGGATCCCGGCGTCTGCAAGAAGCTGTTTTCCGGCAGTGACCAGTTCCGGCAGAACTTCTGCGGGGTCACGATCCTGATTGTTGACGCGGGTGGATGCGATCAGTTTGCCGTCGCTGGTACCGAGGCAGATGGCGATCTTGGTGCCGCCGATGTCGAATCCCATCACAGGGAAAATCTTTTCCATCTTGAAATCTCCTTAAAAATATTGTAAAATTTCTGAATTTTCTTCATAATATACATTGATTTTTCTCAAAGAGCAAAGTATTTTTAAAGGAAGATCGCAATTTTTTTCGGAAAACTACAAAAAATACGGGAATTTTCAGCAAAATGAACATTTTTTTCGACACAAACATCTCCCTTGCCTCATCCAACAATCCGCTCCTTTATGCTTTTGTCAACAGTGACCTCTGCGGACAGGGGATCTGTATCCTGCTCTTTCTCATCTCCATCATCACCTGGGTCCTCATGTTTGAACGGTCCGCCGTCTTCAAAAAGGCACAGCGGGATAATGACAGATTTCTCCGTCAGTTCCGCAGCCGCAAAAATCCTCTCGGCGTGACCAACGATGTTTTGAGTGCATCCAGCCCCATGGCTCTCCTTTATTCCACGGTCTGCGAAAAAATTTCCGCATTCCACCTCACCAGCACCAATGGCAGACGCGCCCTCAATGATGCCGAACTGGGTATGGTGAAGACTACACTGGAACAGGCATTGGAAGACCAGCTGGTGAAACTGGATGATAAAATGATCCTGCTGGCGACCATCGTCAGCGTAAGCCCCTTCCTCGGTCTGCTGGGTACTGTATGGGGGATCACCATTGCCTTTACCAATCTTGCCATTGAAGGAAGCGGCAGTATCAAAACATTGGCTCCCGGGGTTTCCGGCGCATTGCTCACCACGGTGATCGCGCTTATCGTGGTGATCCCGACTCTGGTGGGATACAACCTGCTGCTGGCAAAGATCAAACGGATCACCGTCAGTCTGGATAATTTTTCCGAAGAATTCCTTTCCCGGTTGAAGATCGAACAGATGGACAGTTATGCCGCATCCCAAACGCAGCAGATCCTTCAGCAGCCTCAATCCGGAAACAATCCCTTTTGAATAAAAGAGGTCTGATCCACTTATGGCACGCAGAAATTTTGCAACTCAGGCTTATGATTCGATCAATCTCACGCCATTGATCGATACGCTGTTCTTCCTGCTCATCATTTTTATGCTCACCGCACCGCTGCTGGAATACAGCGTGGATGTTTCCGCTCCGGCAATGAATGCAGATTCCCTGCCGCAGGAAGCAGATCCCAAAACAAAAGTGGTAAATCTGAAACGGGACAACACCGTGAATTTTGAAGACAGCGATATGTCACAGGTTCTTTTCCTGCAAAGACTTGTAAAAATGCCGCCCGATGCGAAGATCTATCTGCGGGCAGATGAATCCCTCCCCTACGGAGATGTGATCCGCTTTCTGGCAAGCATCCGCCGGAGCGGATTCCAGAATATTTTTCTGATCACAAAGGAGGAGGGGACCGAATAACATGGAATTCCGGGATGCGAAAACAATGATAAAGGCAGGCGGAAATCCCTACAATGACGGAACGCGGACGCGGAAGATCACATTGTGGGTCATCATCGGTCATATCGTGTTCGTCCTCGTACCGCTGGTTTCCTTCTGGCTCGCAGGTTTGTGTTCCTCCTGTTCACCGATCCGGGAGGAAAAACCGCAGGAACTGGTCGTGCAGGTGGGGCTGGTCAGCGATCAGCCGTTGGGAAATACACAGGAACCGGCTCCGGAAGTCAAAGAGCCTCCGGCAGAGATCCCCCTGCCGCCGGTGGAAGAACCCCTCCCTCCGCCTCCTCCTATCGAACAGCCAAAACCGCCGAAAATAGAACCGCCGCCGCCGGTGGAAGTAAAGCCCAAACCGCAACCCAAACCCCAGCCGAAGCCGGTGGAAGTGAAACCCAAACCCCAGCCGAAGCCACCGAAAAAAAGCCCATTTCTCCGTCCGGATCAGATCAAAGTCAACAGATCTTCGGATGCTGAACTGAAAAAACAACGGGCAGAAGCCGATCGGCGCAAACGCCGGCAGGAAATGGAACGGCAGATACAGGCACAACGCGATTACCAGCGGCGTCTGGCAGAATATAATGCCGCTCAACAACGCGCCGCCGCTCAACGGCAGCAGGCATTGGCTGGCATCCGGCGTAATGTGACATCTGTACGGGGCGTAGTCGATGCCGGTCTGCAAGGTGTTCAGGCTCAACAATATATCAATGATCTGAAACGCGTGATCGATCCCCTGTTCATCCAGCCTTCCGATTCCCTGCTCAAAGGCGCAAAACCCTCCGTCAATGTAAAATTGACCATCAGCCCCGCTGGACGCCTGATCAGTGCCGCCATCGTCAGCAGATCCGGAAACGGTGCCATGGATGAATCCGTGGAAATCTGGATCGGTAAAGTCAGAAACACACAGCTGCCAAAACCCTCACAGGTACGGACCAATATCTCCGTCACCGTCACTCTGCGCTGTATTTGATCATGCCGCTCAAATAAAAAAAATCAGGACTGCTGCGGTTTTCGCAACAGCCCTGTCAAATCCGGAAAAACTGCCGATTTATTACAGTTTCACATCGATTTTTTCGCGCATCCGCATGACTTTTTCCAGTGCTTCATCGGTATCTTTGCCCCGGGCAAGCAGCACAGCCAGACGGCGGTGACCATTCACATCTTTTTTCCCGAAAATACGCATGGCGGTATCGGGTTCGGCAAGAACTTCATTCAAATTGCCGAAAGACACATGATCGGATTCGCCTTCCACCACCACAGCTTTGCTGGCGGAGGGTCCGTGGAATGCGATATTCGGGATGGGCAATCCGAGGATCGCACGGGCATGAAGAGCCATTTCGGAAAGATCCTGCGAAATCAGAGTCACCATACCGGTATCGTGGGGGCGGGGGCTGACTTCGCTGAACAGCACATCATCACCGCACACAAAAAGTTCCACGCCGAAGATCCCTCTGCCGCCGAGGGCATCGGTGATCTTTTTTGCGGCATCCTGTGCTTTGGCTTTGGCGGCGGCACTCATTGCCTGCGGCTGCCAGGATTCCTGATAATCGCCGCCCACCTGATGATGCCCGATGGGTTCCAGGAAGCTGGTCCCGCCTGCATGACGGACAGTGAGAAGGGTGATCTCGTAATCAAATTTCACAAATCCTTCCACAATGACTTTCCCTGCACCGGCTCTGCCGCCTTCCTGTGCCATTTTCCAGGAATTATCAATATCGGCTTCAGTCTTGATCACGCTCTGTCCGTGACCGGAGGAACTCATAATGGGTTTGACCACGCAGGGGATCCCGATCTCTTTCACTGCCGCGGTGAATTCTTCATAATTTGCCGCAAAACGGTAGGGACTGGTGGGCAGACCGAGTTCTTCGGCGGCAAGACGGCGGATCCCTTCCCGGTTCATTGTCAGGAACGTAGCGCGGGCAGTGGGGATCACATGATATCCTTCCTGTTCCAGTTTCACCAGTTCCGGTGTGGCGATCGCTTCCACTTCCGGCACGATATAATCCGGTTTTTCCTTTTCGATCACTTCACGCAGCTGAACGGGATCCAGCATATTGATGGTGTACTGACGGTGTGCCACCTGCATACCGGGTGCATTTTCATAGCGGTCCACGCCAATGACTTCGCAACCGAAACGCTGGAGTTCCAGAATCACTTCCTTGCCAAGTTCCCCGCAACCGAGGAGCATTACTTTCACTGCCGAGGAGGTCAATGCTGTGCCGAGTGTCGTCATAAAAAAATCCTTCATGTTTCCGGGATCTCCCGATCCCGCTTGTTTGTTTAAAAAACAGATACCTTCACACCCATACTTTAGCACCAAAATGCACTTTTTCCAGAGCCGGAGCATGTTTTTTCTGAAAAAAGATCGTTTTTACACTTTACTTCCGCTCAAACAGTGAGTATATTGCCTATGCAGGATTTTAACAGATAAACACCGGAGATGTGAAAATATGGCTATGGAACCCGCACGGAAAAAAAGATTGATCGTTCTCGGAAGTATTCTCGGGATCATGTTCTTTCTCGGGATCGCCGCTATGCTGATGCCGTCGGCAAAAACGGAACAGACACAGACTGTAAAACCGCAAAAAACGGAAATCGAACCGGATCCCTTCTACGATGAAGATGAGGAGACAGACGAAGATGAGGAAAACGGTGAAAAACGGCAGCTCCGTTCCTCGCTGGAAGGTCTGAAATTCCAGCCGCCCGCAGAACAGAAAAAAGAAGAAAAAAAGACCGTCTCCGCCGCAGAAGACACTTTGCCTGATAATATTCAGATCCTTGCAGACGGCGTAAAAGCCGATACCGTGCAGATCTCGGATAAAAAAGGCCGCTGGAATCCGGTGGCAGGCAGCCGACCGGAAAGCGGAACCCTTGCAGAACGGCTGATGCCGGAAAACGGACCCCGTCTCCGCTGGGTCCCGAAACTGATCACCGGTGACACCATGCCGGTGCGTCTGACCGATGCCAAACCCGCTCCGGACGGCAGTGTAATCGCATTTGTGGAAACCACCGGTCCGCTGGCAGGTCCCTACGGTTCCCGGATCGTCCTGATGGATACAAACAGCTGGACTACCCTCAAGATCTGCCGGATCCCCAACCGCCATATCGTCCGGATCGAATGGATCCCCGGAAAAGACGGCTGGCTCGGCGCGATCTGCAGATTGTATGACGGCGAAGAAAAACAGCTCCCCGGTCTGGCTCTGATCGACCTGAACGAAGGAAAGGAAAAATATTTTCATACGCTCCCCGCAAATGTGGGAAAAACCGGATTCATCTCCAACGGCAAAACAAAATTGCTGATGAGTCATCCTGTGAAAGGGGTCCTCTGTGTGGCGGATGCTGCCGTGCCGGAAGATCCTGTCCGCGAAATCGCTGCACCGGGGCCAAACTGCACATTGGCTCTGTCTGCCGATGGCAAATGTTTTGCCGCACTCCCTGCGGAAAATGCAAAACGCATCGATATTTACAAAACAGCCGATCTGCTGCCTCTTGCCAATGTCAAATGGGGCGGAAACAAGATCCTGAACCCGGCACAGCTGCATTTTGCAAGAAACAACCGCACCTTCCTGGTGTGCAGCCGCCCGGAAAGCAATGATCCGGCTTATTATGTCACCGATGGTCAACTGCTGGCTCTGCCGGGATATGCACCCGGAAAAAATGATGTTTCCTCCGGCAGGGGAGCTGTTTCCGCCGACGGCAGATTTATTTACAGCCTGCTGTACGGCAACAACGATCTGTGTGTGATCAATACGGCGGATTGTCAGCTTTCCCGTGCCATTGCTGTGAACGATCTTACGCCGCGTCCCTCCAAACGCCCTGCATTGATCGCACGGCTTTTCCTGCTCCCACGCATGAATGTGATTGCCGCGCTGGACGATGCCGGTGTCTTCTATCTCATCAAAACCACGCAACAGAAACAGGGTAAACTCCGTGATGAACGTGCTATCATTTTTGCGCCGCAGCAGTAAAAAAATATTCCTTTTCTGTTCTGTGATCGCTTTTTCCCTTTCTGCCGCAGGCTGTATGTTCCTTACCGGACCCGATAAACCGCAGAAAAAACCGCAGGAAGATACGGTAAAAAGCGTTCCGCCGGGCATCGTTTCCGCCAACCGGATCGCAGCACGGAAACGCACCGGTGCGTTCCTCTGTCTGATCGCAGACAGCGGCAGTCCTTTTGCCTCCTTTGATCCTGAAAAAAAACATTGGCAGGGGATCGAACCGCAGATCATCCGCGAAACGGCAAAACGCATGAAAATGAAAGTACAGTTCATCCGGATGCCGCGGCAGCATATTTCTTCCGCGCTGCGCAACGGCAGAGGCGATATTGCAGCGGCGAAACTGGATACCGGAACCATTGCCGATCTCTGTTTTCTCCCGGTGATCCCCTACGCTCCGGCGGCAAAAGGGAATCTGGCATTTATGGTCCGCACCGATGATGCCGAATGGCAGAAACAACTCGCTTCTGCGGCATCTGCATTGGAGATCGGAAAGATCGTCAGCGGAAATTCCAATACCATCGGCTCTGTCCGGTTCAAAGTCGCAGACGATACCGATAAAGCACCGCCGGCAATGAAAAAAACGGAACCGGTCAAAATCAACATCCAGCCACAGAAACAGCCGGATAAAATGAAAAAAAATATTCCGATAAAAAAAACAGATAATACAAAAAAGACCGTTCAGATAAAAAAGACCGTCCCCGCGGCGGATAAAACAAAATCACTCAAACAGGAAAAAAACAAAAAATGATCTCTTCTTTTCTTTCTTTTTGTGCCGCTCTGCCCGTTATGATCGTGGTCCATCTGCCCATGATCCCGGAGGAAGAACCCTCTTTCGCCACGGATGTATCCAAAACTTTTGAAATGCTGAAAACGGAATCGCCCGTCCTCTATCAGCGGTTGGAAAAAATGCCACGGGAAAAATTGATCCGGACCATTCTCACCGCGTTGGAAAGCGGCGTGGAACTCAAATCTCAGCAGAATACAGCAGATCCCCGTCTGAAAAGAGCCTACCGCAAAAAAGATAATGCCAAATTCCATCCGGCGCGTCTGATCGATTCCAACAGTATGTTTTATGTGCGGATCGACCGGATCGATCAGGATACTTTGAACCGACTCGCGGAAGATGTGAAAACTGCCGGAAATATCCCCAACAAACCTCAAGGCGTGATCATCGACCTGCGCAGCGCAAAAGGCGGCGATTACGCGCTCTGTATGAAATATCTGCCCTTCTTCCGGACAGATCAGAAAGAAAAGACCCATTTCCAGAAGATCCCCATGGTGATCCTGACCGGATTCAAAACGAACGGCGCACCGGAATTGCTGGCGGCATTGTTGGGGAAAGATAAATCTGCAATGCTGCTCGGAACTCCCGGCGCGGGAAAACTTTTCCCGACGAAAGAAGTGGTGTTCAACGGGAAAAAATGGCTTGTCCCGCAACTGGATGCCCAATGGGACCTTTCCACAAAATCGGGCGCGGTGGATGTGGAATTCAATCCCTATCCCCAAATCGACTACGATCAGATCGGCAAAAAAGACATCCGCACCACAGACGATGCCATCCGCCGTGCCTGCGATTTACTGAAAACCATCACCGTACTGAAGTAAGATTTTTTTGCGGAAATACAGCTTTGCGGGAAAAACCTGTAAAAGTTTTTTTCCGCACTCTGTTGGCTCGACAGACAGGTCGGACAAGTCGGACAGGTCGGACAAGTCAGACAAGTCGGACCTTAAAAAAACATTTTTTTCTCCGTACCCATCCGTACCCATCCGTACCCATCCGTATTCTTCCGGCGAAGCCGCTCATCCGCTCCGCCCGTGGCGAAGCCAACCGAAAACCGAAAAAAAAGGGCTGTCACAACATCTTGCAACAGCCCTTTCCGGAAAACGCGTCCCGCTTATTCGATACCGTAAGGATTGGGACCGTATTCGTTTGTCCCCTTCTTGCTGTCATAAAGGAGGATGAAGAACAGGATCACGCTTGCTCCCAGGCCCCATGCCAGAATGGTCAGGATCCAGCCAAGCCAACTGGAACCGATCTTCTGATTTCTTTCGACCAGTTTATCGCAGGAGGAATCCAGCCCCAGCAAATAGGCGATATAAACTACCGGCAGACCGAAGGGCGAAAGATATGCCAACCAGAATCCGGAAAGTCCGACATCATGCAAACGGCGCACAGCCAGCGAAAGCCCCGCAAGGAATTCAACCAGCGCAATCACCAGGAACAGCCCCATAACCAACATTCCGAGCGGTTCTGCGATCGCACCAAATATTGCACCGATGACGCAGAAAAGGACATTGAAGATCAGGAGCAGGATCACAAAATTCCAATACTCAAATCGCGGCGCACGCCCCGTATAGTCAAAAGTCTTTTTCAAAGTTTCGATCAAGGTGGGAATGCATTTGCTGAAAGTTTTATTGTTGTTTTGTGTAAGATCAGACATTTTTATACCTCTTGTTTTTCATTCGTCTGTTAATATTTTTATTTTTCCTGGAATACGAAAAAGCCGCGATCATCCATTGGCGGACTTCGCGGGTGTAAAATCAGATTGATACTGTTTTCAAGGCACAAAGAGTCTATGCTTTGAAAATCAAAAATAAAATGGATTTGGCGACTGAAAAAATTTCGGTCGGGGTGAAGCAAGGCTTTATTTAAAATAAAGCCTTGCTTGCTTGCTTGCTTGCTTGCTTGCTTGCTTGCTTGCTTGCTTGCTTGCTTGCTTGCTTGCTTGCTTGCTTGCTTGCTTGCTTGCTTGCTTGCTTGATTGCTTGCTTGCTTGCTTGCTCTTGTCCTCCATAGCCT
>JAZNXT010000048.1:0-40560 GCA_045594005.1 Victivallales bacterium | reverse complement strand
GCGTTGTAATTGTCTAACGGTTCCCGCGCTCCTGTAGAGCGCAGGGTGCATAGCACCCGATTCTCGGGCGGCTCTCGCTACGCGTGCCGCCTGTACACAAGGAGCGCAGGCTAAAATCCCGCGCTCCTTCAGAGCGCTTTTTGGATCGGGGGTGCAAAGCACCCGATTCTTGGGCTTTTCTGCTTTTCCGAATTCGGCATCTCTCCTTATTGGGAACAAAGCGTTTGCAGAAAAATGCCTCTTTTACGGCGTTTTCCTGTCCTGCAAACGGAGTCTGTGAAGAAGTCTTCAGGTTTCAGTCGGCAGTTTTCAGCTGTTGTTGCCGCAGATGAACTGATGAGCAACTCTGCCGTTCATCCGTTGAACCCGGAACAAAACGGTTGAAGACTGAAGACTGAAGTCTTACACACTGATACGGACTGCAGGACTGTAAAGGATCATTTTACTGCCGATGGCAAGCTGCACGCTGCGCACAAGATAAATCTTTCCGGATTCCAGAGGGAGTTCCAGCCGGAATTCATTTTTGCCCTCATTCCCATAGGGTGCGCGGACGATTTGCCAGGGATCGTTTTCCGGCGCATCGGCGGCACGGAATTCCAGACCGGCAACGCTGCCGGATGTGGTAAAGCGGAATGTATTTTCCCTGCCTTCCACAGCTTCCGGCAAAGAGGCAATGACTTCCCCGTACCGGTCAAAAAGATCACGATACAACGCAACATCCTGCGGATGCACAAGCTGTGTTTCATATTCCCTGCCCAGCAAGCCGGCTCCACATCGCCCGGTATTGCCGAAATGAACACGGATACTGAAAGGATTATCGCCTTTCCGGACAGGGACAGCAAATGCCCAATCGGTCTTTTCAAAGCCGATCTTTTCGTTACCGAGATCATCTTTTTCCAGCAGTTTTCCGTATATGCCGTTTCCATTGATCCGGAAATTCCACCACCAATCGGCACCGCATCCGAAAATAACATCGCCATCATCTTCCGCGTGGATCACGCCCCGCAATTCGGCACATTCTTCTTCAGGCAGAAATTTTTTCAGATCGCACTGCTGACCATCGTAAACAAAATCAACGGCTTCTCTGCCCACGGAATCAAAAAGACGCCAATCGCCGATCTGTGCAGCAACAAGATTCAGCGCACGCGTTTCCACTTTCCCGATGACCTGACATCCGATCTGACCTTTTTTGCCGTGTCCGGCTGCATCCTGACGGAAAAAGGTCTGGCGTTCATCCTCCGGCGGCACGCCGATATGATCACTGTTCTGTACCCAGACCGCGCTTTTCGGACCATTCACCGCATTATATTGAGCGGCTGTTCCGGAAGGCGGACAGGTATAATCGCCGAGGCTGAAGCGTTCCGCATAAAATTCACAAGATACAGGGATCCTGCGGGCATGGAACACAGAATCAAAATAATCCAAACCGCGCACATATTCCGGACGCCAGCCGCCCAGCCGCCCTGCGCGGATCCCGCCGAGATCGGCACACCAGGTGATGTAAGACCAGCATTTTGTCACCCCCGGAACCAATGCGGCTCCCCAGGTGGATTGCAAGCCGCCCTGACTTCCACCGCGTGTTTCCAGTGTCAGACCATCCCATTGAGGCAATGTTTTCACAAACTCAATGGCACGCATCACGCGGAACGCCATATTCCGGAAATAACTGTTGTCGGGATCGGCATTTTCCGTTTTATCGAACGCATACAACCCCAGATCTTCGTTGAACTTTTTGTAGTAATCTTCGCTCTGAAGCAGATCGTAGCCATGTGCATTGATCTCAAAGGAAAGATAGCCGGATTCCGCACGGGCGCGCAAAAAATCCTGTCCCTTCATGCTGGGGGCAGCATAACAGCCTGCAGCACCATAGCCATGAAAAGACACACACGCAGGCAGACTTTTGGCTTCCGCACCTTTTTTCATTGCCAGGATCCCCGTAACAGGACGCGGTCCGGCACAATCCACAGAAACATACCAGGCATCCAAAATTTCACTGCCACTGTCAATAGGAGTCCAACGCGCTTTGATGGGAACCTGTGCAAGGATCGCACGCTGTTTCTGCCAGTATTCATCGAAATCCGCAGGTTCTTCATTCACCGGCAGGATCCGGTCGATATCCGCACCCGCGCCGCCTTTATATTCCGCCACCTGCTGAAGAGAGGAATCAAAAAGCCGTGCATAAATGTAAACGAAGCCCGGTCGATCCATACCGGTTTCAATGGTGACTTCCTCACCGGGTGCAATGGGAGAGATCCCGCGAAAATCTTTGCCGTCATCTCCGGTCCGTTTCCAGTTCAGATAATAAGTCTGACCGTTTTCCGGATCCTTCACGGAGAAAGTAAAGATCATTTTTTCGCCGACACCATAAGAAACAGCATCTTTGTCCGTGGAATATTGCAAACGCATTTTTTACCTCATTTTTCAATCGTGAATGTTCCGGGAAGCAGCGGCAGACCTTTTTCATTGACCGTATTCACCGGCGGATTCATCATCCAGCCGTAACGGACGGTATGGGCATTGCCGATCAATTTTTCAGGAATGGTGACAATGATCTTATCGCCTTTGATGGCAGCATCCGCCCACATAAAGTTCTGTTTCGTTACATATTTGACGCGTTTGGCGGGTGCGGAAACTGCAAAGGTCTGCGGCATTTTGCCATCGGTAGTCTTCAAACCTGCCCCGTGTTTCAGCGTCAGTTCAATATATTTGCCGTCAGCGGAAAGTTTTGCTGCCGTGATCTCCGGATAATCCGCCTGCCCTGCATAGGATTTGAGTTTATACACATTCTGAAGCAGGGATGCCGCCAGACGGCGTCCGGCTTCCTGTTTGTTCAACGGGTGGATATTCCGTGCATCCCCGATATCAATGGTGGGGATCATATACACGCCAGCCATATCCCGCACCCGTGCCTGATCGTCCCGGGTGACAGGCCAGGATCCGCACTGATTCGGATCGCGCTGCTCCTTCTGATATGCCGCCAGCTGAACCAGCAGGAAGGGGGCTTTTTCATTGACGATCGCACGGGTCTCATCAATACAGCTGCGGAGCATGGGCAGATAGGTCTTGCTGCCCGCATTGGATTCACCCTGATACCACAGGATCGCATCCGCATAACAGCCTTTCAATGGATAAAGCATGGCATTATAAAGCACCGACGCAAAACGGTAGAATTTCACCAGAGTCAGATAATCCGGATGCCATTTGACAGGATTGATGATCGTTTCGGCTTCCGTTTTCCAGATCCCCGTAAGATCGGCAATGATCTTGCCATCGCACTGCAAATTCACCGGCTTATCAAAAAGTCCGCCCGCATGACCGGAATCAAAACAACGGATGGCAATCACATTTTTTCCGGCTTTCACCAGTTTGCCGGGAATCTTGTAAAAGCGTTTCACTTTCCAAGTGTCCGGCGTTTCCAATCCGGTCTTGCCCACGATCTCACCATTGAAATGAGTCACATCGTAATCATCCACCACGCCCAATTCCAACAACAGATCTTTTCCGGCATATCCGGCAGGCAGATCAACAGTTTTGCGGAACCAGAACGCACCATCCTTTTCGCCGAACACATTTTCCAGCACGGAAGGGATCTTGATATCTTTCCATGCGCTGTCATCGAAATCGGCTTTGTACCAGCCGCGGGCACTGCCTTTATCGCCGCTGTCGGAAATCACAAGAGACTGTGCCAGTTTCTCACGGTACGCGATCACTCCGGCATCACCCATGTGTTTGAATTTATCGTAACTCTTTGCCAGACCCGGTGCGATCTCCCGCACTTTTTCCAGCGGGATCCATGCCTGCTGGGGTGATGCACTGTAAGAATTATTGATAATCCCCACCGGGATCCCGTTCAATTCCTTTTGCAGCAGACGGGCAGTGTAAAGAGAAATCGCTCCGATCCGGGGAGCCGTTTCCGGCGTGACCACCGTCCATTTGCCCGGCAGAGTCTCCTGCGGCGTGAAAGACTCCACATGACGCACTTTGAACTCACGGATCAGGGGATGATTTGCTGCCGCCGCTTCCGCCTCCGGATTCAATGCCTCTTTCACCGGCACTTCCATATTGGATTGACCGCCCGCAAGCAGCACCAGACCGGAAAGAACATTTTTGACTTCGATTTTTTCTTTTCCGTCGGAAACAGTCAGGGTAAACGGTTCCGCGATCACGCTCATTTTCTTCCGGAAGAGAAATCTTCCCTCACCATCCGCAGTAACCGTAAATTTCTGACCATTTGCAGAAATCACAATTTCCGCACCGGGATCCGCCTTCCCTGCGATACTCCAACATTCCGCAGAAAGAACCATGTTATCGCCGATCGTGGGATGCAGCTTCAATGCCGCAGTAAGATCAAAAGCCAGAACGAAAGCACAAACGAACGCAAGAACAGACTTCTTCATAAAGCAATTCCTCTATGGTAATAAAAAGGAGAGATGTTTTTTTTTTCAGCGTCAACGCACCGCAGAACAGCGGCGTTTTATGACAACATTTTTCTGGCAACCATTTCCTGAAGGGCGATCCCCGTACCTTTGGCGACCGCCTGAAGGGCATCTTCCGCCACAAAAACAGGCAGATTCATTTCTTCAGAAATCAGTTTATCCAACCCCGGCAGAAGCGCACCGCCGCCGGCAAGCATGATACCACGGGTGATCAGGTCGGCAGCCACGTCCGGCTTACAGCGTTCCAGTGTACTGCGGACGGCTTCCACGATGCTGGTCACAGGTTCCCGCAGGCATTTGCGGATCTCTTTCGAGGAAACACGGATGGCTTTCGGCAACCCGGAAACCAGGTCAAGCCCTTTCACTTCCATCGTCTTTTCCTCATCCAGCGGATAGGCACTGCCGATGCCGATCTTGATATCTTCCGCCATACGGGGACCGATGGAAAGATTGTATTCCCGTTTCATGTGACTGATGATCGCTTCTTCCATTTCGTCACCACCCACATCCACGCTTTTCTTTTCCACCATACCGGAAAGGGAAATAATGGCAACTTCCGTAGTACCGCCGCCGATATCCACGATCATACTGCCCACCGGATCCGTCACCGGCAATCCGACACCGATTGCGGAAGCCAGAGGTTCTTCGATCAGGAAGACTTCACTTGCTCCGGCGCGTGCCGCACTGTCCTGCACCGCACGGATCTCCACTTCGGTGATCCCGGTGGGGACCGCAATAAGCACGCGGGGTTTCACAAGACGGTGACGGGGCAGCACAAACATTTTCGCTTTGCCGATAAAATAACGGAGCATCTCTTCCGTAACCTCAAAATCTGCGATCACACCCGCTTTCATCGGGCGGATCGCTTTGATATTGACAGGACAGCGACCGAGCATTTTTTTGGCATCATCACCCACTGCAATAACTTTTCCGGTCAATTCATTTATCGCAACCACGGAAGGTTCATTGAGAACGATCCCTTTGTCCTTCACATATACAAGGCAGTTTGCGGTTCCCAAATCAATACCGATGTCGCTGGAAAAAAATCTTGCTAATTTCTGATGTATCATGTCCCTATGCTCCGTTTTAATAAGTAAAGTGTTCCTGCGTCAATCACTAATCTAATGCAACTTTTTCAGATTGCAAACAAAAAATCACATTATTTTGCAAGATATTCCGGAATATTGGTATGACGCACCATATCTTCAAAGGTTTCACGCTCACGGATCAGATAACTTTCGCCATCATTCACCAGAACTTCCGCCGCGCGGAGTCTGCCGTTGTACTGATAACTCATGCCGAATCCGTAGGCTCCCGCATTTTCCACCACCACAAGGTCGCCTTCCGCAATATCCGCAGGCAATTCACGATCTTTCACCCAGAAGTCGGTATTTTCGCAGAGCTGACCGCACAATCCGAGTGCTTCCCGTGCATGATTTTCCTTACCATCCACATAGATGTGGTGGTAGGATCCGTACATGGCGGGACGGCACAACACATTCATGCCGATATCGGTACCGATGATCTTCTTGTAGGATTCCTTGATGGAATGGACTTTCCCCACCAGATAACCGGCATTGCCCACAAAATAACGCGCCGGTTCCATTTTCAACTGAGGCGGCTTCAAGCCGTATTCCGCACATTTTGCCTTGAACATTTCTGCGGTCTTTTCCGCCGCGCGTTCCAGATCAAGTGCTTCTTCGCCCGGACGGTAGGGGATTCCCAGACCGCCGCCGAGGTCGATAAATTCAAAGTCGATCTGAAGTTCTCTGCCGACCTTACCGATAATATCCATCAGCAACCCCGTGATGAAGGGGAAATAATCCGCATCGGTGATGCAGGACCCGGTCATCATGTGTGCGCCGAAACGCTTGATCCCGGCTTCTTTCGCCATCTTGTAGGCAGTCATCACATCATCGGGATGGATCCCGAATTTTGCACCCGGACCGGCATTGGTCACATATTCACCCACATTGCTTTTGCCGTAGCCGGGATTGACACGGAAAGAAATCATTTCCGGCGTGCCGAACTTCAGCAGACGGGGCAGAATGGAAATATCGTCCAGATTGAAAATCACGCCGCTTTCCAAGCCCTGCCGGATATCGTCATCGGAAAGAAAGTTGCCGCTGAACATGACCTGTTCGCCGGTCAGCCCCACGCTTTTTGCAAGGAGGATCTCATTGACGCTGGCGCAATCCGCACCTGCGCCTTCCTGACGCAATACATTCACGATCGCGGGATTGTTGCAGCATTTGACAGCATAGAAAAATTGAAAATCCGGATAATGTTTTGCAAACGCATTGTATGCGCGGCGGTAATTGGCGCGGATCTTCTGTTCATCGTAAACGTAAGTCGGTGTTCCGTAACGGGCTGCGATCTCTGCGGCACTGATGCCGCCGATCATGATTCTGTCGCCGTCAAATCTCATTTTTTTCTCCTGATCGTATATTTTTATTTTTTTGATTTTTTTAACAATCGGGTAATTTGCCACAAGATAGGCAGAATGTCAAGCAGAATTCCTGTTTTTATTTAATAAAATTTAACTTTTTTCTGCTGTCAGAATTGATATAATTCAGATGTCCAGATGCAATCACGCTCATCCCGCACGCTGAAATATGCCGCAGTCGTACCGGGCAGCAAGTCGGCAACGATCCTGCCATCCTCCGTGATCACGGCTTCTCCGGATCGCCAGCAGCGGTCGATCCACCAGCCCGATGCACGGGTCATGAAGACTTCCGCTTTTTGAATCGTACGCCCGCCGGATGAAATTCCCGCACAAAGTTTTCCCGTTTCCGGCGAAAAAACTTTTCCGAAATCCGGGATCGCCCCGCCGGAAAGCGCACACGCCGCAAAGTCATAAAGAGTATGGGAATAAAACGAAACTGTATGATTGTGGGGATATCCGCTCCGGACAGACCGGCGCAGACAGGGACTTTTTTTGCACAGCCGGATGGAGCGGTCCCAGCCATCAAGGGGAAATGCAAAATCTTCCGCATCCGTCAGAAAAAGCACGGGCATGGAAATCTCTGCCATCACATTGGCAGGATCCCACAAGTCGAACCAGCGATCCTTCTGCTCCTGCGAACTTTGAGGATTTTGAACCAGACCCGACTGGGGATCATTGAAATACCCTGCCCCGTAAACCGGAATGGAAAAACAGAACCGTTCCGGCTCCAATCCGCTGCAAAGCGTCGTGAGATATCCACCCCAGGAAATACCGGTAATGCCGATCTTCGCTGCGTCCACTTCTTCCATTTCCGCCAACACACGCGCACCACGCAGCACAGCACATGCCGCATGATAAGGCCATTGATCTTTTTCCGGCAGAAAAGCATCTTCCATCCTGCCCCATCCCGCAGGTCCGGAATGAGCATGACGCGGCCAGATCTGCTGATAATAAGGCGATTCCGACCAGACAGGGATCCCGCCGCAGGTATCCATGGCAATGGCGGCATAACCTTTCTCATTCCATATCCGGACCCAGCTCGCCAGTGCCGTGCCGCCACCGCCATGCACCAGCACCACTCCGGGGACCGGATGATCCGCCGATGCGCCGTCCGGCAGACCGATCCAGGCAAAAACACGCGTTTCTTTTTCCTGCCACGGCGCACCGTTGTAAAAGATGCTCCGCGCACCGGGATAAGTAAAATTTTCAGCATCAAAGAGCCGGATTTCCCGGTCCAGTTCCGAACGCAATATTTTCTGCCAGGAGTCTGCCATTTCCGTTTTTATTCCTGTTATTTCAGATTTTTCAACTGACCGGCACGATCTTTCACCTGAAGTTCCAGCGTATTGCACAGGACTGTGATCTCATCAATTTTCTTTTCATCCACAAGTTTGCCGAGGGCAATCAGGTTTTCCCGGATCTCCTCTTCCAGCACAGCCACGCCCGGAACGCTCCGCGGATCTGCATAGCGGATCGCTTCAACAACGCGCTGCACATTTTTCTTTGCTTCCACCGGAGTTTTACCGGGAAGCGCATTGGCTTCGGCTGTCAACTGCTTCCAGAAAGATGTCTGAATCGCAATTTTTTCATCCTGTCTGATAATTTCCTCCTGACCGGCAGACACAAGAAAAACCTTCCAGGACGCCACCACTGCGGCAAGCAGCTGCAGGATCAGGAAGATAACAGTTGCTGCGAATCCGCTGAAGATGCAGAAATATTCCAGCAACACAAAAAGAAGCGCAAAAAAGATCGTCCAGAAAAGATAACCGTCCAGCACAAAGGGCATCGCGGCATTCACGATCAGATTCTTTTTATCATCCTTGACGATCTTCAGGAGCGAAACCGCTGTGATCACGATTGACAGCACGATCGTGCCGAAAGAAAAAAGCACCAACGCCGTAATCGGAAAAACGATCAATTCCACCAATGCCACAAGAATGGCGATGCAAGCAAAAACAATAACGCGGGTAATATGGTTGTTCATAACAATAATCCTTTTTCTGTTTTTTTATTTCTTTTATTCACAGGGGGTTCCACATTCCAGACAGAACTTTGCTCCGGCTGGCAGTTCCTTGCCGCAGGAAGAACAGACCGCTGTCAGCGAAGCTCCACATTCCAGACAGAATTTCGCTCCGGCAGGAACTTCTTTTCCGCAGACGGGACAAACCTTTTTTTCTGCCGCGGCGACTTTTTCACCACATTCCAGACAGAATTTCGCTCCGGCGGGAAGTGCCGCTCCGCATTTTCCGCAAACGATCCCCGGCACAGCAGCCGCACCGGTATCTGCGGAACTCTCTCCACTCAAAGCATTCTGCATGATCCCGCCAACCTGATTGCCGACCGTGCTGCCGATCCCGGAAATCATCCCCATACCGACACCCATATTGGTAAACTGTCCCATCGCTTCATTGGAGGCGACCCGTTCCGCCACATCAAATCCCCGTTCATCCTGATAGGTGTAGCCTTCGATCGAGCGTTTCTGCGCAATCCCCTGTGCTTCGATCACCATCCGCTGTGCAGCAGTCTGCTGATCGATCACACCCACCTGCTGACGCAATTTTGCTTCCGCGATCTCTGCATACTGACGGAAATAAAGGTCTTTGAAATGACGGTAATTTTTATCATCTTCCGGTTTGATCACATTGGTAAGGAAGAAATGATCCAAACTCACACCATATTCCGAAAAATCCGGCATCAGGATCCGGTGAAGTTCATCGGATATCACCTGCAGCTGTTCATCAATCTGAAAAACACTGATCCCTTTTTCACGGATCAGTTTCACCATGTAAGGCTTCACTTTTGTCATCAGAAACGCACGCATCTTCTGCACAAACTGCGTATGCGTAAGCCCTCTTTCCGTGCCGACGACCTTGATGAGAAGTTTTCTGCCGTCTTCCACAGAAAGATTCATTTCCCCGCACGCACCAAGCTGAATGGGAAATTGATAGGTGGGTTCCATAAATTCCATTCTGGAATCCGTACCCCATTTGATCGCCATCTGTTCCGTTTTGTTGACAAAATACAATTCACAATGAAATGGAGTGGTGTCATCCGTCAAACGATTGAAAAATTTGGACACAAAAGGAAGATTCTGAGTTTCCAGTGTATATCTGCCGGGACCGAATGAATCCAATGCCTGACCGTTCATGAAGAAAATCGCCTCCTGGGATTCATGAACGATCAACTGGCTGCCCGAGTTGAAATCTTTGATGGGGGATTGATAGATGAAGACATCATTGCTGCCTTCATAGCTGATCACATCTACGACTTTGTTTGACATTTTTCTGCCTTTCCCTGTTGTTGTCTGTTTTGTTTTTTACTTTATATGGGTTCCTGATTTATTATCCTCTCTCCGAATCAGTAAATAAACAATAATTCCCGGTATTTCGGCAACGGCCAGGCGGAATCCGCCATGACTTTTTCCAACGCATCCACATCCTGCCGCAAAGTCCGGAGAGCCTCCACGGCTTTCACCGGTTCCGCAATGGCATCCACCGCTTCCAGCGCATCACACTTTTCATCAATGGAATCCAGCAGTGTGGCGATCTGATTTGCATATTTTTTCACAGTCTTGAGCGTAAGAGAAGCTCCCTTCGCACTGTCAAGCGTACCGCAGAGTTTCTGAAGTTCGTTCACTGCCGCCGGCACGATCACAGTCCGGGCAAGGAGCAATGCCAGATCCGCTTCAATACGCACTTTCCGTTCATATTCCTCCTTGAAGATCTCATAGCGGGAAAGCAATTCCGCCTTGGAGAATACGCCCGCGTTTTCAAAGAGTGCGATATTTTCCGGAGCTTTGAAGCGTTCCAATGCCGCCGGTGTGTTCCGGAGATGAGGCAAGCCCCGTTTTTCCGCTTCGTCGATCCAACTCTGATCGTAGCCGTTCCCATTGAACAGGATCCGTTTGTGGTCTTTGATGACCTGACGGAGCAATGCCTGAAGCTGAACATTGAAATCCATATTGGATTTGAATTTTTCGATCCCGCACGCCATTTTTTCAATGGAATCCGCCACGATCGTATTCAGCACCACATTGACACCCGCGCAGGACTGGCTGGAACCCGGCGAACGGAACTCAAATTTATTCCCCGTAAACGCAAAGGGACTGGTTCGGTTGCGGTCGGTGGCATCTTTCGGCAGCGGCGGCAGACAATCCACACCCACATTCAGGATACCGCCTTTGCGGGTGGATTTCGCTCCGCCCGCCTCGATCTGTTCAATGATATCCATTAACTGTTCACCGAGAAAAATGGAAATGATCGCCGGAGGTGCTTCACACGCTCCCAAACGGTGATCGTTCCCCGCGCCCGCAGTCGCCGCACGGAGCAGATCAGAGTGTTTGTCCACCGCCCGGATCACCGCCACAAGCGTCGTCAGGAACAACGCATTCTGGTGGGGATCGTTCCCCGGCTTGAGCAAATTCACATCGCCGTACTGCACGGACCAGTTATTATGTTTCCCGGAACCATTGACGCCCGCAAAGGGTTTTTCATGGAGCAGACACACAAATCCGTGCTTTTCCGCAGTCAGGCGCAGCACTTCCATCAGAAGCATATTGTGGTCAACCGCCAGATTCAATTCCTCAAAGAGCGGTGCGATCTCAAACTGTGCCGGAGCAACTTCATTGTGCCGGGTCTTCGCGGGGATCCCGAGCCGCCACAGCTGCCGGTCCACATCCGCCATAAAAGTCAGAATACGGGGACGGATCGCGCCGTAGTAATGATCGTCCAACTGCTGATGTTTCGGCGGTGTCGCACCGAAAAGCGTTCTGCCGCACTGGATCAAATCCGGGCGGGCATAATAAAAATGACGGTCGATCAAAAAATATTCCTGTTCCGCACCGAGGCTCACACTGACCCGCGCACCCTTCTTTTCCGCGTGAAACGCTTTCATCAAATGCTGAACCGCACGGGACAAAGCCTGAATGGAACGCAGCAGCGGCGTTTTCCGGTCCAACGCTTCCCCCGTATAACTGCAGAACGCCGTGGGAATACAAAGAGTCACACAGTTGGAACTGCGCCGGAGAAATGCCGGACTGGTGGGATCCCATGCCGTATAACCGCGCGCTTCAAATGTGGAACGCAATCCGCCGGAGGGAAAACTGGAAGCATCCGATTCACCCACGATCAGATTTTTTCCGGAAAATTTCAGGATCACATTCCCCGCTCCATCCGGTTCGATGAAGGAATCATGTTTTTCCGCAGTGGAACCGGTCAACGGCTGAAACCAATGGGTATAATGAGTCGCACCCCGTTCCACAGCCCACGTCTTCATGGCAAGAGCCACATCATCTGCCACGGCGGGATCCAGCCGCGCACCGTCAAGTACGGTCTTCATCAGGAGTTTGAAACTTTTTTGCGGCATCAGTGTTTTCATCGTTTCGATGGTAAAAACATCCGCACCGAAAGACTCCGTGATCTCTGCCACAGAGGGGATCTTTCCTTCCGCACCGGGTGTGATATTTGCAACTGCCGCAATGGCATCTTCTCTGAATCTGCTGCTCATGATTGTATTATCCTTCAAAAAATGATCGTGTTTTCATTCCTTATAATATAGCACACTTTTTCCAATATAAAAATGAATATTCCGTTTTTATGATCAGAATTCTTTCCGGAAGACGGAAATCAGATACCGTTTCAACGAATCATAAAGGCGTTCCTCGTGAATGATCTCCACCTTCAATGTCCTGCCGATCTGAAGTTCCGGCTGTTCATCAAAACTGATCACGATCCGGTAAAGTGGAAGCACCGAGGTATATTCCCCGGCTTTCTTCTCATCGATATACACCGGAACAGGTCCGCCAAACTGCTGAAGTAATGCGGAATTGCGCAACTTTGCAGGCACGGCATCAATGGCGGTGACCCGGCCGTAATGATCCTCAAGCGCATCCGGCACGCGGATACGGACGCGGTCGTTGATCCGGATCTTCTGCACTTCCCGGTCCTGCGCATAAGCATAAGCAATCTTCTTCGGGGAAATGATTTCGGAAACAAGCAATCCTTTCGGCAGAAACAATCCTTCCAGCGAACGGCCCGGCAGTTTCGGCAGATAGATCCCACCGCCCGCAAGATAAGTCCTGCCGTCCAGTAATTTCACCCGCCGGTTCAATTCATCCAGATGTTCCAATGTCGCTTTCAATTTCTGACGGCTGATCTGACGCGTGCCGAGCATTTCTTTTTCACTGCTCTGCAAACTCAAAAGACGCCGCAGATATGCTCTGTCCGCCTCCGATCGCGCAATGGCAAATTCCAGCGAAGGCGATTCCAGATGGAACACATTCATATATTCCGGAACTGCAAGTGGATTTTCCGGCAGATCGTGAGTCAGGAATCCGCTTTCCTGAACAGTGACCTGAACAAAAGATTCCGGCACCACTTCACCCGGCAGATCCACGTTCCAGGATAACGGCAGGAAAAGGATCCCGGAAATCACCGCCGCAAGCAGGAAAAACAGAATAAAACGCGCTTTGTTGGCTGATTTTTTGGAAAGCATCCGGATCGTTTTGATCTCCCGGTACATGGGATAAATCATGATACTGTATAATTCCAGCACCAGCATCACCAGTGCCACCGCTTTCACAAACTGATTGTAAATAATCAGAATAATGGAGGTGTAAAGAAAAATACGGTAGATGAATGAACATACCCCGAACACAAAAAGGAACACGCCCCGCTCCTCTTTCGGGCTGGTCCCCAATCGCAGAAAATGCCAACGCCACCACTGTTTCACATATTCCGCAGAACGGGTCATCAGATTTTCCATATTGGTGATATCGCACAAAATATAGTAGCCGTCGTAACGGATACACGGGTTCCCGTTCACAAAAATCGTGCTGATGGTACTCACCGCAAACAGATAAAACATGGTGGATCGCCACGGTCCCGGCGGAGAATAGACCCACACCAATGCCGCAAGACCGCCCACCAGCAATTCAATAATGATACCGGCAGCATCGATCAGCAGACGTTGTCTGCGGGGCAGCCGCCAGCTGTCGGTCGTATCCGTGTAAAGACGGGGATAGAACACCATAAAGCCGATCCCCACTCCCCGGACACGGCAGTTGAAATGGATCGCCGCCAGTGAGTGCGCCGCTTCGTGGACAACTTTCATCACCAGGATCGCCATAAAATAATTTGCAAGTCCCGCCCAGGAAAGAGAATCCAGAAATGTGGCGCGGACTTCCGGGAACTGACGCAGCAGCAGGACATAACCGATCACCGACGGGATCAGCAGAAGCATCACAAAAAATTTCGATGCCATCCACGATACCGCCGGACGGATGAACTGATAAAATTTTTCCGGCCGCCACGGTGGAAGACGGAAAAACAGATACGCCGCAGAAAGCCGCAGAAAACGGGTATCCTCCTGCATTTTCCGGTACTGGGCATATTTCTTTTCCATCTGCCCGTATTCCGGCGCAATAAGATTGTTCTGATGCAGAAAGGCGATCAGCTGGAGCAGTTCATCTTTTGTCACCTGCATCCCGCAGTTGTTCAGCATCTCCAGAAAAGTCATCAATGGATAACTGCGGTCGATCCGGGAAATGATATCCATGGACCGTTCGCTGATTTTGTAATACGCATCTGCCGCCGGATCAAAAAGGATCGCGTATGCACCGTGTTCCCCCGGGGGGATCAGTTCAATATCCTGCCGGAGCATCCCGGTCTGCAGTTCAGGCTGCGGCGGCGGTGTTGCTCCGCCAGGAGGATCCTGAGCGGTCAATTCTGTTTTCGGTTCGTCTGCCATGGATCAGATACCCCGGAAATAAAGGATCACACTTTTGAACAGGAAGTAGCCCACTGTAACTTCATCCCCTTCGATCTTGGCGATCCCCCGCATCCCGTAACGCAGGGATTGATCTTCATCGGCGGGAAGTTCCCCGAAAAGATTGTAGCAATAGGTGCGCTGTTCCGTCAGTTCCGGCGTGGGGCTGATCTCACGGACCGTTGCTTCAATAGGCGTATCGGGTGCAGTATGCAGATACAATGTGATCGTTTCAGGTTTCTTCAGCAGAATGGAGGATTCCTGTTCGTTGACCGGCACTTTCACATCCATGCCGCTGGTGCCGTCCGGACGCTTGTCACTGAAAACATCAAAGACTTTGTCACCGGTCCGAACCGCTTTCCCCACCAGATTTTCCGCACGGGGATCCGCCAACTGCAAAAATCCGTCCCGCGGCGCACGCAGTTCCACCCGGTTCAGATACCATTCCGCTTCCGCCACGGAAACTTCAATGGAGCGTTTCTTTTCCTTCAAGAGCTGGATCTCACTGTTATTTTCCCGTTTCTGAAGACGGTCGCGGTCTTTCAGACGGATCTCGGCTTCGATTTCTTTCACTGCCTGTTTTGCCGCTTCAAAACGGAACTCCAGCGGTGCTTTATCATATACCGCGATCACATCTCCGGCTTTCACAAAATCACCGTTTTTCCACGGCGTGCCGTCGGGCCGTTCACAGCGTGCAAGCTGTCCGTCAAACGGGGCATAGATCGTGGTCACAGATGGCGCGATCAATTCAAATTCCGCATTGACTTTTTCCGGTATCTTCTGGAACATCACATACACCAGCCCCGCAATGACCAGGATCCAGAACAACAGTTTCAAACTGATGAATCTGCGGCGGCGGAATGCTTTGATCCGGGAATTCCCGATCCGCTGACAATACAGTGCTTCCGCGTAACTGGATGCCAGCAATTTTGCCGCTGTCAATGCATAGGGCGGCACTTTTCCGGGAAATTCCAACAGCCAGACCAGCTGAAATGCCGGTTCTTTCAGGAACGGAGGCGGTTTCAGCGGCACCAGCAGAAGGGTCACATCATCGGGGCAAAGTTCCCGCGCGGCATTGCCATCCCCGAATTCACCGGCATTGGCGGCACTGATTTCCAGCACATCATCCAGTTTTCCGATATGTTCCAGCAGATCCCGCTGAAGCACTGCCTGACGGCTGTTCACATTGGTCACAGCCTGCGCATACTGACTGATGATATCGACTTTTTTATCCTGCACCCACAAAAGCGTGGAGCTGGCGAATCCCACCACGGGACGGGCATTGTTCACCGCCATCACAGCGGCAGTTTGAAAATCGGCAGCATTAAAAAGATCATGCCCCAAACGCATGATCACGCCAAACGCCTTCAGGCGTGCCGCCATTTCCTGTATCTGATCAGCGGTAGCGGGCATAGTCAAATTCTCCTGTCATACCGGAAGTGATGCTGCCATCCGGATTTGCCACAAGGATGTGGATCTCGATCAATTCACTGCGGTGATCGGCGCGGGGGACGATTTCGTACACTTTTCCCTTCAGTTTGCCGCCGGTCTGGGTACAGCTCAATTCCACTTCCCTGCCATCGGTCAATTTTTTCAACAGCGTCACAGGCACAAAAACCACCGCTTTCAGATAATTGTCATCGATCACACGCAACACCGGCTGACCGGCACGGACCGTTTCATGGGAACGGGTCAGGATCTCCTCGATGCGGCCGTCAAAAGGCGCACGGATCTCGCAATAAAGCAGCTGATTCTGCACATCTTTCAAATTCACTTTGATCGCCTGAAGACGGGCGGCAGTTGTTTCCACATCCAGTGCCGCTTTTTCACACTCGATCTCGTTGATCAGATCTTCTTTCAGCATTTCCTGCTGATTTTTCAAAAATGTTTTGGCAAAATTATGGGTGGCAATATTTTCTTTTTCCAATGCCCGGACACGGTCAAGTTCGATGAGAAAACGACGGTCATCCAGTTTCACCAGCAGTTCATTCCGTTTGAAACGCTGCCCCTGCCGCAATTTGTTTTCCAGCACATGACCATCGATCCGCGCCGCAAGGATCGCCTCACGGTAGGGATGATACACCACAGTTGCCGGTTCGCTGTTTTCTTCCAAAGCATCTGTTTTTTCTGCCTGCTGCGCTTTCTCCATTTTTTTATTTTCAGCAATGGCTTCCGCGATCTCCCGATCGACCCGGTCTTCCGCAGAATCACCTGCCTGAAGCGGCAGAACGGCAGTTAAAATAAAACAGGCGGCACCGGCGCAAATACGGTGCGCCATCACCCCCGGGCAAAATCTCGATTTTTTCATTTTCACCTTCTCATATTATGATTCTATACATCTTTTCACGATATATATTTTATCATAGTATATGAAAAAGTCAATATCATACCGCTAAAAAAAACACATTTTTTGGATCAGGCATTTCAACTGCACAAGCAGACGCGCGGCGTTCCGGCACCCTCTTGTGCCGTAAAACGGTACAAGAGGGTTTGCGCCACATCGGAGGAAAGCCGGGATCGGCTTTCCTCCGATGTAGCGCAAGTTCCGGCGGAAAATTTTTTTCCGCCGGAACGCCGGAACGCCGCGCGTCACAACGAAAAAAATCTTTTATGCTCCCGCGTATTTCGCGTAAATCTCTTTGAGCATGGTTTCGCAGCGTTTTCCGTATTCCACATAATTGTTCCGGCGCATTTCTTCGCCATTGACAATGGACTTATCGTGGAACACCGCCGCCATGTGCGGTTCAATGGAAAATCCGCCGTCATAACCGGTCTTCGCCAGATCTTCGAAGATCTGCACTGCGTTGCCTTCGCCTTCGCCCGCAAAAGTAAAGACATGACTGCCGTCGTCCAGCACTCTGCCGTCCTTGATATGAACATAGGCAATGAACTCGCGGACATTTTTGTAGAATTCCCAGGAGGACTGCCATTTGTACGGCGGTTCGCCCCGCAGATCTTCATTGAATACCGGATTTCCCGTATCAAAGACCAGTTTGAAATTGGGGGATTTCACCCGGTCCATCAGACGCAATGTGTGTTCAAAGGAAAGTCCGCCCCAGTTCTTGCAGTTTTCATGAACCAGCAGCAGCCCGGCATCTTCCGCCATCTTCACCAGATGGGTGACGCGTTTGACCACTTCGTCTTCCAGTTCCCAGGATTTCGCTTTCAATTCATCCGGCACGGCAAAGCTCATGATTCGAACCATTTTTGTACCGAGTTTATGAAGACGCGGAATGGCTTTTTCCAATTCTTCATAGCTGGATTCCGGCGGCTGATTGATGGGTTTCGCCCAGTTGGCAATACCGCTGCCGTAGCAGTTGATACTGATCCCGGCGGCGGAAAGTTTTTCCTGCAATTCTTCAAATTCCGCATCGGAAATGGATGCGATATTTTTGGCTCCGAACATTCCCCGCGCTTCAATATTTTTCCAGCCGAGGCGTTTGGTCACTTCGATCTGGATATCGATCTTTTCAGAGGCTTCATCTGCAAAACCGGTCATATACATAGTGTGATCTCCTTATTTTCCGAAAGATTTGCTCATATCCTGTTCGGTGGAAGCATTGCTTTCCGCTTTCTGGAATGTGGAATTTTTGATCAGATCCATAAGCATTTCTTCAAAAGCATCGCCGTCGAGCGGGAAATTCACTTCCTGATTTTTCATGGAGGAATAGAGCATGGCATTTGCCAGTTCCACAGAATTCAAACCTTCTTCGCCGTGAGCCACAAGTTCTCCGCCATTCAGGATCGCTTCACCGAAACGGCGCAGCACTTCTTTGTGATACATACCGTTAAGGGGATCGCCGGGGATCGGCACATCAATATTCCAGCAGGGAGGCGCACCGAACAGTGTATCCGTGGTGGAACGGAATTCAGAAACAGGCATCTCCGTACGGTTGAATGTGATCTTGTTATTTTCCAGCACGACTCTTCCGCGTTCGCAGCTGATCTCAAGACGGTTGGTGCCGGGAGCTTCGCCGGTGGAGGTGATGAAGGTGGCGGTCATGCCGTCGGGATATTCAAAATATGCGGTCACATCGTCTTCCACTTCAATATTATGATATTTTCCGATGGCGCAGGTGGCACGGACTTTGCACGGCATCCCGAAGAACCATTGGAAAAGGTCGATATGGTGGGGACACTGGTTCAGCAGCACTCCGCCGCCCTCCCCTTTCCAGGTGGCACGCCAGTCGCCGGAATCGTAGTAGTGCTGCGAACGGAACCAGGTGGTAACGATCCAGTTCACGCGCAGGATCTTGCCGAATTCATTGCGCCGGATGAGTTCACGCAGCTTCTGATACACCGGAGTCAGGCGCATCTGAAACATGGCGGCAAAAAGTTTATCCGGATGTGCTTCGTGTGCTTTGATCATGCGCAGAACATCATTTTTATGCACAGCCACGGGTTTTTCCGTGAGGACGTGCAGACCGAGTTCAAATGCACGGATGGCAATGGTGGTGTGATCGTAATGCGGAACGGCGATGATAATGGCTTCGATCAAACCGCTTTTCATCATTTCTTCCGCATCCGTGAAGTAGGGGATATTGTATTTTTCCCCGAAGGATTTTGCTTTTTCCGGAATCCGGTCACAGCAGGCGGCAAGATTCATATTCTCCAGTTCAGAAAGCCAGATAATATGGCCGCAGCCGCCCATATTTCCCAATCCGACAACACCGACATTGACTTTTCTCATGTCATGACTCCAAAATTTGTTATGTATTGTTGAACACCGTTTCAAAAAAACGATTTGGAAATATACAGCTGAACAGAATAAAACGCAAAGAAAAAACAGAAACTTTTTCATTTTTTTCCGGAAGAATGTAAAAAATAACAAAAAAATCCGCTTCCCGCCTTGCAAGATACATATTTCAAATGTATATTAACAGACCAAGCAGTTTTCAGGGCGGGGTGAGATTCCCCACCGGCGGTACAGTCCGCGACTCTTCCGGAAACGGAAGACTGACATGGTGAAATTCCATGACCGACGGTAAAGTCCGGATGGCAGACAACTGCGTGCGGTGCAGAATAAAAAATGCACTACATGAAATGAATATGAGTGTTCCGTACACGGCACCTGTCCACAGCTCTGAAATAATAATTGAAAGAATGCAAAAAGACAGAATAGAAGCAAGGAGAAAATTGCGATGAACAATGTGCAGTTTGATTCAGTGGAAAGCGTGCTGGAAGATATCCGCGCAGGAAAACTTGTGATCGTCACCGACGATGAAAACCGGGAAAATGAAGGCGATCTGGTCTGCGCCGCCGATAAGATCACGCCGGAGATCATCAATTTTATGATCACCCACGCACGCGGGCTGGTTTGCGCCCCCATTACCGAAAAGCGGGCAAAAGAACTGGGGATCTACCGCGCTCCCTCCACCGATCATTTCAAAACCGCGTTCACCGACAGCGTGGACGCGCTGACCGGCTCCACCGGGATCAGTGCCGCCGACCGCGCCAACACGGTGCGCACCCTTATCGATCCCAAAGCAAAACAGAGCGATTTCGGGATCCCCGGTCATATTTTCCCCATTGCCGCCCGTCCCGGCGGTGTGCTTCAGCGCACCGGTCACACAGAAGCGGCTGTGGATCTTGCCCGTATGGCAGGGCTGACTCCTGCCGGGGTGATCTGCGAGATCACGAAAGATGACGGAACTATGGCGCGGCTTTATGATCTTCAGGAATTCAAGGAAAGATTCGGACTGAAACTCTGCACCATTGCCGATATCATTGCCTACCGCAGAAAGACGGAACGGCTGATCGGACTGGTGGAAGTGGTGAAACTGCCCACAAAATTCGGCGATTTCCTTTTGCATCTTTACGAAAGCAAACTGGATGGTCAGGTGCATCTGGCCCTGACTTTCGGGGATGTGAAAGGGAAAGATGATGTCCTGACCCGCGTACACAGCGAATGTCTTACCGGCGATGTGTTCGGATCGCTGCGCTGCGATTGCGGCGACCAGCTCCACACCGCGATGAAAATGATCGCAAAAGAAGGTGCAGGCGTACTGGTTTATATGCGGCAGGAAGGCAGAGGGATCGGACTTGCCAACAAGATCCGCGCCTACAAACTTCAGGAACAGGGTCTGGATACCGTGGAAGCCAATATCAAGCTGGGATTTGAACCGGATCTGCGGGAATACGGGATCGGCGCACAGATCCTGCTGGATCTGGGTGTACAGGGCGTGCGGCTCATCACCAACAACCCCAAAAAACTGGTGGGGATCGATGGTTACGGATTGAAGATCGGCGAACGCGTTCCCTGTGAGATCGCGCCGCAGGAACACGATCATTATTACCTTGAAACGAAAAAAGAAAAGATGGGGCATCTGCTGCATCTCTGAAAAATAACGGAACAAAAACCGAAAGGATAAAAATATGGATAAGCAAGTAAACAACATTCTGGAAGGGAAACTCACCTCCAACGGTCTGAAGATCGGGATCGTCTGCGCAAGATTCAATGCGTTTTTCGTGGAAAAACTGCTGGAAGGTGCCATTGATGCATTTGTGCGGCACGGCGGCAATGCCGATGATCTGACCGTGGCATGGGTCCCCGGTTCCTACGAACTGCCCTTTGTCTGTGCAAAAATGGCAAAAAGCGGCAAATTCGATGCCATCGTTTCTCTGGGTGTGGTGATCCAGGGAGCCACAACTCATGCGGCACAGATCAATGGTCAGGTGAGCAAAGCCATTGCACAGATCGGATTGGAAACGGGGCTGCCGGTGGTGTACGGGCTTGTCACCACGGAAAATATCGATCAGGCGATCGAACGCAGCGGCACCAAAGCAGGCAACCGCGGTGCGGATGTGATGATGGCTGCTGTGGAAATGGCGAATCTGAACAAAGAACTTGCCACCAATCTGTAAGCGGAGCGGAACGATGATTCAGGACGAAACAGAATATTCTGCGGAAAATTTTTCCGGACAGGATCTGAATGACGCCAATGAGGATATTCAGAAACTTCCGGTGCAGGAATATCAGCTTCATTTACATTTCAAACGCATGGGGCGCGAACTGGCGATGCAGTATCTTTTCCAGTGCGACCTGGCGGGAGAAAATGAATCGGAAGACACCATGCGCAGTTTTTGGGAACAGGCGGAAGATTCCGGCGAATTTCCCACGAACCGTATTTTCCGGAAAGCGCGGAACTATGCGGAAAAACTGATCCTCGGCGTTCAGGCGAATGAATTTGAGATCAACGATCTTATTGAAAGTGCATCAACACAGTGGAACATCGAACGAATGTCTGCGGTTGACCGCAATATCATGCGGATCGCGATTTACGAACTCAAATTCTGTCCGGATATCCCCCCTGTGGTGAGTATCAACGAAGCCATTGAGATCGGCAAAGATTTCAGCGGGGAAAATTCCAGCCAGTTCATCAACGGTCTGTTGAACGGGGTAAAAAATACGCTTTACCCGGAACTGCGGTCCACCCGCAAGAAAAAATAATACGGAACGGAAACATATAAAGTCATGTCTTTATTTTCAAAATTCAAAGCGGGTCTTCAGAAAACTGCAGTCGCCATCAAACGCGGTGTGGGCGGTCTTTTCACGGAAGTCAAAAAGTGGGATGAATCCTCTTTTGATACCATTGAAAAGGCTCTTGTTTCCGCAGATCTCGGGATCAAAGCCGCCAAAGAGATCACCGCCGGATTGCGGGAGCGTTATGCGCTTGGTCAGCTCAACGGGGAAGATGATATCCGCCGCTGTACGGAAGAAAGCATTGTAAAGATCCTTTCTGCCGACAGCCGGAAATTGAATTGGAATCCGGATGGCGGTCTGACCGTGCTTCTGGTGGTGGGAGTGAACGGCAGCGGCAAAACAACAAGCATTGGAAAACTTGCCTGTAAATTCCGCGATGACGGAAAAAAGGTGATGCTTGCAGCGTGCGACACCTTCCGTGCGGCGGCTGTGGAACAGTTGAAACTCTGGGCTGACCGCTCCGGAGCGCAGATCGTAGCATCCAAGCAGGGTTCGGATCCGGCGGCAGTGGCATTCGATGCGGTCAAATCCGCACTGGCGAAGGAAATGGATGTGCTGATCATTGATACGGCAGGGCGTCAGCAGAACAAAAAAAGTCTGATGGACGAACTGGCAAAAATGCGCCGGATCATTGAAAAACAGCTTCCCGATGCACCCCACGAAACATTGATGACTGTGGATGCCAGCCTCGGGACCAATGCCCTTTCTCAAGCGCGGGAATTTCTGTCCGTCTGCGGAGCAAGTGCGCTGATCCTGACAAAGCTGGATGGCAGCGGCAGAGGCGGAGCCGCCTGTGCCGTACAGCAGGAATTCAAACTGCCTGTTCTCTATGTGGGGCTGGGAGAAGCACCCGACGATCTTCAGGAATTTTCTGCGGAAGATTACGCGAAAGCATTGCTTGAGGAATAAAGAATTATGACTGACCGTGCCGCCGACAGCAGATTCATGCGCAGGGCATTGGCTCTGGCAAAACGGGCGTGGGGAAAGACCACACCCAATCCCATGGTGGGTGCTGTGATCGTGAAAGACGGCAGGATCATCGGCGAAGGATATCACCATAAAGCCGGTATGCCTCACGCGGAAGTGGAAGCGATCCGCAGTCTGAAAGATCCGGCAGCGGCACAGGGGGCAACGATCTATGTGACATTGGAGCCGTGCAGTACATTCGGGCGGACACCGCCATGCTGTCAGGCGATCATCAACGGAAAGTTTGCCCGGGTCGTCATTGGCTGTCCTGATCCCAATCCGGATCATGCGGGACGGGGCATCAAGATCCTGAAAGATGCGGGGATCGAAGTCGTTTCCGGTGTGGAGGAATCTGCCTGCCGGGAACTGAACAAAGCCTTTTTCAAATGGATCACGGTCAGGAAACCTTATGTGCTGCTGAAAATGGCACAGACGCTGGATGGCAAGATCGCCACCGCCTCCGGATCATCTCAATGGATCACCGGAGACAGCGCGGCATCCGCACGGGTGCAGCAGCTCCGGCGTCTGGCAGATGCAGTTATGGCTGGTGCGGAAACATTGAAACTGGATCATCCCCGTCTTAATGCACGGACAAGATCGGGAAAGATCGTAAAAAATCCCCGCCGTCTGATCGCCACCCATCACCCGGAGACCGTTCCGGAAGGATACGAAGCTGTCGCCGCAGATACGGAACAGGATTGGAACGAACTGCTCTCCCGTCTGGGAAAAGAAAATATTGTTTTTCTGCTGCTGGAAGGCGGCGGAGAACTTGCCGCAAGTGCTTTGGAAGCGGGCGCAGTGGATGAGATCGAATTTCATATTGCACCGAAGATCCTCGGCGGAAAACACAGCCGCACCTCGGTGGGCGGTATGGATCCGGAAACGGTCAATGCTCATTTTCCATTGGACGGCATGACGGTGAAAAAACTCGGCAGAAATTTGAGAATCAACGCATTTGTGCAGAAAAGAGCGAAATAATTATGTTTACCGGATTGGTTCAGGAAAAAGGAATTCTTGCCGGCCGTTCCATGAACGGAGATGCGGGAAAATTGATCATCCGCCTGAAAGCACCGCTGGAAAAACCGGAACCCGGGGAAAGCATCGCCATCAACGGGGTGTGTCTGACACTGGAAAAGGTGAGCGGCGCGGAACTGACTTTTCATGTGATGGCGGAAACATTCCATAAAACAAATCTGGGTATTCTTGCCGCAGGTGCGACTGTGAATGTGGAACGCGCCCTGCGGCTGGGTGACCGGCTGGGCGGACATTTTGTCAGCGGTCATGTGGACGGGACGGGCAGGATACTTTCCTTTGAAAAAGCGGGAGCCGATACGGTACTGCGTGTGGAACTTCCGGAAAGTGTACGCTCGTATGTGGTGCCGAAAGGAAGCATTGCCATTGACGGCATCTCCCTTACCATTGCCAGTCTTTCGGAAACGGATTTTACGGTACGGATCATTCCCACGACCTGGGATGAAACCGACCTTGCCTTCAAAAAAGCCGGTGATCTCTTGAATCTGGAAGCGGATATGCTGGGCAAACAGGTGCGTTTTCAACTGGAAGCCATGCTGGGAAAAGATGCTGCACCGGGAAAGGCGAAAGAATTGACAATGGATGATTTACGCAGGGCGGGTTTCTGATATGGATTTGGAACATTTCAAATTCGGGATGGCGTTTTCCGTAATGCGCATGAGCGCGGCAAATATCTGCGATTATCTGAATTTTCCGGAATTCGATGCGTTGGAGCTGCCGTGGGAAACATTGATCGCACCCGATGATGAAAAGGCTCAATTTCTGAACAGAGAGATCGTCCGGCGGGAAAAAAAAGTCCTTTGCGGCGGCACAATGGTCCTGCAGCTGGCGTCGGAAATCGCATTTGCTCCGGAAAAACTGCGGAAAAGTTTTGCCGCGGAATTGGAAAAATCGCTGCTGCTTCTTGCTGATCTCGGGTTTCAGGATGTGACACTGGAATGTCCGCTGGAACGGATCGCCGGAAATACCGATGCGGAAAAAGCCTTCCGGGAGATCGTTCTGCGGGTCGCGCCGGTACTGCTTCAGCGCAATATGACCATGCTTGTGCCTGCAAAATTTCCCTGCGGCAATGTTGCGGAGATCATGAAACTTCTGCGGGACACCATGATCCCGAATATCAAACTGCGGTTGGACGTTTACCCGTGGGCATTGCCGGAAAAAGCCGGTTTGCGCGAAACGGCAGGTCTGCTGGGATTTGAAACACGCGCGGTGGTGTTCCGGTATGATGCGGACTGCGGGAACCGGATCCTGAAACAGCATATCACCCAATGGATCGATTATTTGAACAGAACGGGCAGCCGCGCGTTGCTGCTTTTGAGTCCCCACTCCCAGCGCAACCGGATGGCATTTCCGGAAGCGACGCAGTTTTCGGGGATCATTGGAGAATTGCGGAACAGTTGAACCGGAAAAATATATTGCGGGGAAACTTGACAAAAGCGGAAAGACGGGTTACATTCCCGTATCAGAAAAGATCGCAAGGAAATCACTTGCATTTGAATGGAGAAAAGCAACAGCAATGTTATGTCAGATATGTAAAAAAAATCCCGCCTCGGTACACATGCAGGAGATCCGGAACGGCAAGACCACCGTACTGCATCTCTGTATGGAATGTGCCGGTAAAAGAGGCGTCACACAAAACGGTTTGATGGAAGGATTCGATCTTACGGATCTGCTGAAAGCATTTGAACTCAGCATCACCAACGCACCGGAGGAGAAAAAGACTCCCCCGGCGGAAGAAGAAGATCTGCAGGATCCCTGCCCCATTTGCATGTGGCGGGCGGAGGATGTCCGGAAGACCGGTCTTTTCGGCTGTCCGGAATGTTATATCCATTTCAAAGAACTTGCCGTGGAAAGACTGCTGGAACTGAATAATGCCACCGTCCACACGGGAAAAGTGCCGGATTACTCCGGAGATCTTTTCAGCCGCAATACGGAAAGACCGGCTGCTGCCGGGGAAAGCCGCAAATCCATTGCCGCCCGGATCAACGCACTGAAACAGGATATGGAAGAATCGGTGCGGCGGGAGGAATTTGAACTTGCCGCACAGCTCCGGGATGAACTCAATGCGTTGCTGAAAGAAAATCAGGTACGGTGACGCTTATGACGACTCTCCGCAATTATCCCTGGCACATTGCCCGCACAAAAAAAACGGTTTCCCCCCTGAATACCATTGTGCTGGCAAGCAGAGTTTCCATTTCCAGAAATCTGAAAGACAAAGCATTTGTTCAGAATATGACCATGGAAGATCTGCGCGGACAGTATGATCTTTTTCAGGAAGGAGTCTTTTCCAATCCGAAAATACCGCTCAACCTTTTTGCAATGAATGAGATCAGCGCAAATGAGCGGATGTGCCTTTTTGAACGGGGGTTATTGCCCCGTCTGTTTCTGAAAACATGGGATGCGCGTTATCTTGCAGTATCCCGGGATGAATCTTTTTCCATTGTGCTGAACGGAACGGAACACATCCGCTGGAACAAATATCTGGAAGGATCTTCTCTCGGAAAATGCTATGATTTTTTGGAGGAGAATCTGAAAAATATCACGGAAAGTGATGTATTTTCGTATCACCCGGCACACGGTTTTCTCTGTGCGGATCCCACGCTCACGGGGACGGGATTGCGGGCAAGCGTGCTGCTGCACCTGCCTGCGCTGGCTCTCTCCCGGGAAACACAGTTTCTCCACAATGCAGCAACGGCAATGGATCTGGAAGTGACCAGTCTTTCCGGCGATAAAAAACTTTTTCCGGGCAACTTTTATATTCTTTCCAATCACGCGGCATTGGGATTGAACGAACGGGAACTGATCCGCAAGGTCGAAAGTTGCGCGCAGAAGATCGCGGAACGGGAAATCGCGCTCCGGGAAAAGATGATGACGGAAGAAAATATCCTGCTGCGGGATTTCTGTTCCCGGTCGGAAGCGGTCCTTTGCAGTGCCTATCTGCTTTCCACACAGGAAGCAATGAACGCGATCTCCGGCTTGATGCTGGCACAGGATCTGGTTTTACCGCGGCGAAAAAAACGGCTGCCGGATCTGAAAGACCTGCTTCTGGCGATCCGGAGTGCCCATGTGGAGGAATGGAATCAGAAAGAATTTTCCGATCCAGCGGAACGGAGTGAAGCCCGGGCAAGACTTGTCCGTGAAATGCTGAATATATAATTTCAGGAGAAAGACCGATCATGACCACAGCCCTTTACAGCACCCTGCTTGTTTTTCTGGGGATGACCTCGGTCTTTGCATTTCTTCTGCTGCTGCACGGAGTGCGCAAACTGATCGGATCCGCCGCATTTTATATCATGCTGGGTGTGATTTTTGTGCTGATGCAGTTGGCGGGAGCCTCCGGGATCTATGTGGATTCATCGTTCCCGGGAATGGATTTTGAATTGCTTTCCCTGGCTCTTTCCCTGCCCCTGCTGGGTGCATTGATGATCATTTATATCACCGACGGCACATTGGAGGCGCAAAGAGTCATCCTCGGCAGTATCGCCGCGCTTTTTCTTTATCTGTATCTGGTACAGCTTGCCGGATCGGGGATCGTGGCTCTGGAGAGCGAAAGCACCGGAGAACTGGATAATCTGATGAGCCGGAGTCTGCGCCCCATGGCAGCAGCGGTTACCGCCTTTGCCGTGGATATTTTTCTGATCCCCATCATGTTTCAGGCTTTACGGAACCTGAAATGCCGTCTTTTCTATGCGCTGACGGGTGCATTGGTGATCGTGCAGCTGTGCGATGCGGTCATTTACAGTATGATCCGCCATCTGGGATCGCCGGACTGGTGGCAATATCTTCTGGATACCAGTCTGATCAAACTGGTGGCGGTATTATGGCTCGGCACCATGAGCAGTGTATATCTGATGAAATTGAACCACAATAAACTCAACCGCGCCACACTGGATATTCTTTTTGCATTTTTCGGAAATTACGGCAAAACCAAAGAACTGGAAAAAGATCTGCGCCGGACAGAAGAACGGTACAAACTGCTTTTTGAAAATGCCGTGGATATGGTGATCGTGCTGGATCTGAAAGGCAGAATCCTTCAGGCAAATCAGGCAGCTTTGAAAATGATGGAAATACGGACAGGCGAGTTGGATCAGGGGATCCGTTTTCAGGATCTGGCGGAATCCTCCGAAGAATTTTTTGACGGAACCGGACAGCTTGCCAGCGTCAATATGAAACGATCCGGCAAAAAAGTGGAGCTGACTTTTTCCAAGCTCATGGAAGAACAGGAAGAAGAACAGGAACAGAATCCGCAGAAATTCCAGTTCGTCGTATTCGGACGGGATGTGACCGAACGGATGAAACTGCGTGCGGAACTGGATCTGCTCCGCACGAAAGCCGAACACGATCAACGGCTGGAATCCATCGGAAAACTTGCCGGTGGGATCGCTCACGACTTCAATAATTACCTCCATGCCATTCAGGGACATCTGGATATTATCCGCTATATGCACCCCACGGAGGATGAAAATATTTCCCGGAATCTGGATAAGATCGATGACATCACCGGGAAAGCCGCACTCCTGACCAAACAGATGCTCGGATTCGCACGGAAAGGAAATTACACAAAAACATCTTTCGATCCGGCACAGCTGATCAAATCGACCATCGAACTTTTCATGCCGGGAAAATCCCTTACTCTGGATACCGCCGGGATCAAAACGCCCTCTCCCTTCGTCATCAACGGCGATATGATCCAGATCCAGCAGACTCTCCTCAATCTGTTGATCAATGCACGGGATGCCATGGAAAATCTGCCGGAACGGGAAAGAATGATCACTCTTGAACTTTTCGCAATGGACGATTCCTTCCGGACGGATCCGCCGCGGGATGCGGATTTTGACCCGCAGAAAAAATATTGCGTGATCCGGATCGCCGACTCCGGCAGCGGGATCCCGGAGGAAGTGCAGCACCGGATCCTGGAACCGTTTTTCACCACAAAGCCGGTGGGTCGCGGCACCGGAATGGGTCTTTCCATGGCATACGGAGCCATGCTCTCCCATCACGGCTGGCTCCAATTCCACAACGGCGAAAAAGGCGGCGCAGTGTTTGAACTGATCTTTCCCCTCGAAAAGTAAAAAGTCCAAAGGGTGCGAAGCACCCGGATTTCGGGCTTTTCAGCTTCGCTCGCTTGAAGGCGACTTTTTTTCAGAGTGAGGACATTTGGGACATTTGGGACATCAGGGACTTGCGGGACGCGGATGAGGCTGATCAAAAGGATCTTTTCTTTCGTTGAACCGGAGGGCGGGAGTTGTACCACGAAAGACACCAACCCCAAACACCCCCACCTTGCTACGGACAAAAACGGACAGCTGCGGACAAAAAAAACAATCGTTCGTCCCCCTCCGTACCCTTCAGGTTCATCTGCCTTGCCCGTGGCGAAGCCGACTGAAGACTGAAGACTGAAGACTTCCAAGCCCTCCTTGAAAAGTAATCATTCTTTTTTGGCGATTTTCCTCTGAAAATATTTGAAAAAATACCATTCGTGTGGTATGTTATACACATGATATTTTTAAGTAAAAAACAACCTGCCTTTACAGAAGGAAATCGCAATGGTGGATTACAGAATTGAGATCGCGGTCAAACAACAGTGGACCGACGCACGCGCAGAATCAGTCAAACGCGGCATCCGCAACATCCTCGGCATCTCCGGTGTGGAAGAATTGCGCACCCGTGATGTCTTTACGATCTCTGCGGATATCGATGACACACAAGTTCAGGCTATCGCCAAAGAACTTGCCAACCCCGTGACACAGCAGTGGACCGTGGGACAGAGCAAACTGGAAGATTCCATTGATTTCGATTTCATCATCGCCGTGGGTTTCCGTCCCGGCGTGACGGATAATGTGGCGCGTACCGCTCACGAAGCCATCGGCGATATCATCGGCAGAAAACTCAGCAAAGCCGAACAGGTGTTCAGTTCTGTGGAATATCTGGTGAAGGCTTCTGCCCTCACCCGCGCCGATATGGAAAAAATCGGTAAAAACCTGCTGGCAAATGAACTCATCGAAACAGTGGCGATCTTCGACCGCAAGGAAGTGGAAAGTGCGCCGATCCCGTTGAATAAGCCGGTGATCGAAGGCGTGCAGTCCGGCGTGGTCCGCAAATTCGATTTGAATGTGAGCGACGAAAAACTTATGGAGATCAGCCAGAAAGGCACGCTGGCTTTGAGTCTGGAAGAAATGAAATCCATCCAGAATTATTTCCGCAATGCACAGGGTCGTGAAGCCTACGGACTTGACAACAATCCCACCGATGTGGAACTGGAAGTGCTGGCACAGACCTGGTCCGAACATTGCAAACACAAAATCTTCGCTGCAGAAGTGGAATACAACGACGGCGAAAAAACGGAAAAGATCGACAATCTTTACAAGAGCTATATCAAAAAATCCACAAAAGAAATCGGCGAAGAAGTGGATTGGCTGGTGTCCGTCTTTACAGACAATGCCGGTGTGATCAAATTCAATGACCGCTTCGACCTCGTTTACAAAGTGGAAACCCACAACAGCCCCTCCGCTCTTGACCCCTACGGCGGCGCAATGACCGGGATCGTGGGTGTGAACCGTGACCCCATGGGGACCGGTCAGGGCGCGAATCTCCTGCTCAACGTTTGGGGATACTGCCTCGGTTCTCCGTTCACAGAACAGAGCAATGTGCCGGAAGGTCTGCTGCACCCCCGCCGCCTCCGCGACGGTGTCCATAAAGGCGTGATCGACGGCGGCAATCAGAGCGGGATCCCCTACGGCATCGGCTGGGAATATTTCGATGACCGCTATATCGGCAAACCGCTGGTGTACTGCGGGACCGTGGGAACATTGCCCCGCAAGATCGGCGAACGCAACGGCTGGGAAAAGACCATCGAACCCGGCGATGTGATCGTGATGACCGGCGGCAGAATCGGAAAAGACGGGATCCACGGTGCCACCTTCTCCAGCGAAGAACTGCACAAAGACAGCCCCGTTCAGGCGGTGCAGATCGGCGACCCCATCACACAGAAGCGTATGGGTGATTTCATTTACGAAGCACGGGATAAACAGCTCTACCGGTTTGTGACGGATAACGGCGCAGGCGGTCTTTCCTCCAGCGTCGGCGAAATGGCAGATCTCTGCGGCGGCTGCTGCATGGATCTGGCGAAAGCTCCCTTGAAATATTCCGGGATGCAGCCGTGGGAAATCCTGATCTCCGAAGCACAGGAACGCATGAGTTTTGCCGTTCCGCCGGAAAAACTGGATGAATTCCTCGCACTTGCCGCAGACCGCGATGTGGAAGCGACCGTGCTGGGAAACTTTACCAATGACGGCAAATTCCATATCATGTACGGCGATAAGACCGTGTGTCTGATCGATATTCCCTTCATGCACGACGGTCTGCCGAAACTCCATTTGAAAGCCACCTGGAAGGCTCCCGTTTTTGAAGAACCGGATACAACCAACCGCGATGTGAGGAAAGATGTCTGCGATATGCTGGCCCGGCTGAATATCTGCTCCGGCGAATATAAAGCGCGTCAGTACGACCACGAAGTGAAAGGTCTTTCCGTGCTGAAACCCTATACCGGAAAAATGCGGGATGTCGCTGCCGATGCCTCCGTCTTCATGGCGGAACCCCTTGGACGCGAAGGGATCGTGCTTTCCTCCGGTCTGCTGCCCCGTTACAGCGATATCGACACCTATCACATGATGGCATCCAGCATCGACCTGGCGGTGCGCCGTTCTGTTGCCATGGGTGCGGATCCCGATCATATCGCAGGATTGGACAACTTCTGCTGGCCGGATCCCGTCCAGAGCGAAAAAACGCCCGACGGCGAATACAAAATGGCACAGCTTGTCCGCGCGAATCAGGCGTTGTATGACTACACAAAAGCATTCCGCGTTCCCTGTATTTCCGGTAAGGACAGTATGAAAAATGACAGTACCCGCGGCGGCAGAAAGATCTCCATTCCCCCCACGGTTCTGTTCAGTACCATTGCCAAGATCGACGATATCGCACACGCTGTTTCCAGCGATGCAAAATTTGCCGGCGATGCCATCTATGCCATCGGTATGACCAAAAAAGAACTCGGTGGCAGCGAATACTTCGCCATGCTCGGCGATGCTCACGGTAATAACGTGCCGAAAGTCGATGCGGAAAAAGCCAATGCGCTTTATCACGCACTTGCCGGTGTGATCAAGGCGGATATCCCCTCCTCTGTGATCTCTCCCGCACTGGGTGGTCTTGCAGTGGCTTTCGCAAAAAGTGCCATGGGCGGCAGACTCGGTTTCGATGTGGATCTGACCAAAGTTCCTGCGGAAGAAGGTCTTTCCGATGTGGAACTGCTCTTCAGCGAATCCAACAGCCGTTTCGTCCTCACCTGCAAAGCGGACAAAGCTGCGGAACTGGAAAAGATGCTTGCGGGCTTTGATATTGCCCGGATCGGTACCGTCACTGAAGAACCCGTCCTCAACCTCAAGGGCAAGGATGGCACCGTGGCGATCGATCTCAACGACATGGTGGAAAGCTACAAGAAAACTCTTGCCGGCGTGTAAGTCTGGCGACACACAAAAAAAGCGGCAGTTATCTTTTTCGCACAACGGAAGAGATAACTGCCCTTAATATTTTTTGTATCTGTATCAGGTTAATGGATTGCTCCGGTCGGAGAGAGGCAGCGGGATCTTTTTTCCTTCCAGCGCGGAACGGTAGATCCCGTTGATCATTTCCAGCGTGAACACAGCATCCTCCGCCGACGCCGCCGGAGAACGGTGTTCTACGATCGCCCGGATCAGATCCCAGGCGGCAAAGCGGTTTCCTTCCGCAAAATATTTTGCCTCCACCGGACCGTGTTCCGGGATCACAAGCGGAACCGCACCGGGGATCTCCGGCAACGGCGGCAACGGTACGATCCCGTATGCACTTTCATCTTCCGGCGGATAAACACTGCGGCTGATCCGCAAATGGCGGTCCCGGTCATACCGGACACTGAGGCAGCCTTCTGTGCCTGCGACGGTCACACCCATACGCACCTGTGATCCCTTCCGAAACAGACCGCGGCGACTCTCAAAAATGCCGCGCACATTGCCGGGGAACTGCAAAAAAGCCATAAGGCTGTCACCAGCCACCGCCCCCAAAGGTTCTTTCGTCACGCTCCGGTCTGTGGCACGCAATGCTCTGCCGTCCACGGAAACATCGGCAAAAACGCTTTGCGCTCTGCCGAAAAGATAACACCCCAGATCCAGAATGTGTGTACCAAGCACCACAAGATCTTCCCCGCCGCCGCGTTCGTCCTCCTTGCCGCGTCCGTAAAAAGTAAGGGGCGTACCGATGGCTCCGCTATGGATCATTTCTTTCATGGTCCGGAAGACGCGCACATATCGTGCCAGATGAGCGACCGCGATACGGACGCCGTATTTTTTGCTCAAGGCGAGGATACGATCTCCCTCCGCAAGATCGGTACACATGGGTTTTTCGCAAAGAATGTGGCATCCCGCGCGCGCCGCCGCTTCGATCTGCGGCAGATGATCGCCCGGCAGACGGGAACACAGCAGAGCGATGTCCGGTTTTTCCTGATCCAGCATGGCGCGATAATCGGAGTAATGGCGTTTTGCGCCGACTTCATCCAATCGCGCCCGGATGTTTTCAGGATTGGGATCGGCAAGTGCGGTCACTTCCACACCCGGCAAACCGTTGAATGCCGATTGCGTGCAGTGTCCGCCGAGTCCCACCTTCGATGTATCGTTGATAATGGCTACGCGTTTCATATTCTCTCCGCCGTTTCAGAAGGTCATACTTTCCGGTGCGGCTCCGTATCGATCCAGCAGGGAAAAATATTCGGAACAGGGGACTTCTCTTGCGCCGAAAGACGCAGTCAGATTTGTGACCATTTGGGTATCCATCATTACAAAGCCATGCTCTTTCAATACTTCTGCAAGTTTTACAAATGCGAATTTGGAGGCTCCGGAAACTTTGTAGAACATACTTTCCCCGCAGAAGATCCTGCCCACCGGCACACCGTACAAGCCGCCAGCCAGCGTTCCATCCGGCAGAAACGCCTCAAAACTGTGCGCCATTTTCATACGGTGGAACTGACAGTATGCTTCGATGATCTGACGCGTGATCCATGTTCCCTCCCCCTCCGGGCGTTCTGCTGCGGCACAATGGCGGATCACCGCATCAAAGGCAGTATCGATCCGGAAGATGAATGGCATTTTTTTCAGTTCGCGCTGAAAAGATTTCGGACAATGAAATTCATCCAGCATCAGGATCCCCCGCTGACGGGGCGATGCCCACAGGACACTTTCCTCCTCAAAAGGCCAGGGAAAGATCCCGTTGGCATAAGCATCGCGCAACATTTCACAGTTCAGCGAACGGGAAATGGCAACAGCATCGTCCGCCGCAGAACGCGGATCAGGAAATATGGAGTGTTTTTCCTTCCGGCTCATCGCAAAGACAGATCAGTCTTTCCAATAGGGAGAGATCTGACGCAGACGGGCGATCACCGGCGGCAGCACTTCCAGCACTTTATCCACTTCCTCCTCCGTATTGTAACGGGAGAAGCTGAAACGGATGGAGCCGTGAGCATCGGTGTACGGCACGCCCATGGCTCGCAGCACATGGGAGGGTTCCAGGCTTCCGGTGGTACAGGCACTTCCGCTGGATGCACAGATATTCTGCATATCCAGAAGCATGAGGATGGATTCACCTTCGATATAGCTGAAAGAGATATTTGCCGTGTTCGGCAGACGGTGTTCCACATCGCCATTCACACGCACCGAGGGAATGGAAGCAAGGATGCTCTGTTCCAGACGGTCGCGCAAAGCACGGACGCGGGTGTTTTCTTCTTCGATATGAGCTTTTGCCAGTTCAGCAGCTTTTCCGAGTCCGATCACGCTGGCAAGGTTTTCCGTACCTGCACGGCGGCCGTGTTCCTGATGTCCGCCCGTAAGGAAGGGATGGAAACGGACACCCCGTTTCACATAGAGCGCACCCACGCCCTTCGGTGCATGGAATTTGTGACCGGAAAGGCTGAGCATATCAACAGGCAGTTCCGCCAGATTCATGGGGATCTTTCCCACAGCCTGCACGGCATCGGTATGAAAAAGTGCGCCGTTGCGGTGTGCGAGTTCCCCCAGTTCCGCCACAGGATAAATATTGCCGGTCTCATTGTTTGCCCACATCACAGAAACAATGGCAGTTTCGTCGTCGATCATTTCCGCAGCACGATCCATATCCAGTCTGCCTTTGGCATCAACGGGGATCTGGGAAACTTTGAAACCTTTGCGTTCCAACTCCTTACCGAGATTCAACACGGCAGGATGTTCCACTTTGGAGATCACGACTTTCCGCCGTTTCGGGCAGTTGTGCAATGCGCTGATGATGGCAGAACTGTCGCTTTCCGTGCCGCAGGAGGTGAAAATGATTTCGCTGTTCTGCGCGCCGAGAAGATCGGCAAGTCTGGAACGGGCTTCATCGATCTTTGCCGCGAGCTGTCCGCCGAACCGGTGGATGCTGGAAGGATTCCCGTAAAATTCCGTCAGATACGGAATCATTTCCTGAAAGACTTCCGGTGCGACCTGCGTGGTGGCGTTATTATCAAAATAGATGACTTTGTCGCTCATTTCACTTCCTCAACGATCAATTCCGTGGAAACAAATTCATGGAGTTTGCCTTCCACCAGTTTTTTCAATGTGAGAGATGCGTTGGGGCAGGATGCGCACATTCCTTTGAGGCGGACATGAACGCGGACGCCATCCACATCGATCAATTCAATGCTTCCGCCATCCCGTTCCAGCGCAGGACGGATCTCTTTATCAATGACTTCCTGGATCTTCAGGATCTTTTTGACGATGGAAAGGGATGCGAAATCATTCTGTTCCGCAGCCGGAGCAGCAGGAGCTTCCGCAGCCCACATTTCATCCAGGATCTGCTGAATATCATCCAGGCACATCCCGCAGGCACCGCCAGCTTTGGTGTATTCGGTGATTTCTTCCACGGTGTGCAGATTGTTGATTTTTGCCACTTTCCGGATCTTGGTATCCGTGATGCCGAAACAATGGCAGACGATGCGTCCTTCGTGATCGTCGTCGAATTCCAGATCTTCCACGGCTTCCCCGTGTCTGCGTTTGTAATCGACGATCGCCGCCTGAAGTGCCTCCATCCCCATCACGGAACAGTGCATTTTTTCTTCGGGAAGATCGCCAAGCGAATCGGCGATATCACGGTTGGTCACTTTTGCGGCTTCATCCAGCGTCATGCCTTTGACCAGTTCCGTGAGAGCAGAGCTGGAGGCGATAGCACTGGCACAGCCGAAAGTCTGAAATTTAATATCTTCAATGCGCCCGGCATCATCCAGTTTCAATGTGATCTTGAGGGCGTCGCCGCAAGTGATATTGCCCACTTCCGCTTCCGCATCCGGGTTCTCGATCGTTCCCACATTGCGGGGATTCAGGAAGTGATCCATGACTTTATCCGTATAGTTCCACATAAAAAAGCTCCTTTCAGCTTTGTATGACCTTAAAATTTTTATCAGAATATATAATATAACACACATCACCGTTTTTGCAAGATTAGACACACAGGTTTTGATGGAAGTTTTCCGGAGTTTTCTTTCCGGAGATGTCCGGAGGGCGCGCGGCGGCGGCAAGCCCCGCAAAAAAAAGTTTTGCGGGGCTTCATCCCCCCCTCATCGGTGCAGGCGCGTTCCGCCTGCGCCGATGAGGGGGGGATCACCGCGTATTGTGCGTTTACCGCACAATACGCGGTGCCGCCGCCGCGCGGGGAGCTGCCAGTGATCACATACGGATCCACCCGGCATCAGTTTTTTGAAATCTCTTTTTCATTATTTCTGCCGCCCGACAGAAAAAAACACTTGTCTAAAACCGGAAAGGGGTGACAAAACTCCCGCGTAAGAACAGAGTTCGGTTTCGGCTCACAAAAAAAGGAGGTCAAAAAATGACTGTAAAGAACACATTGAAAGCACTTACGGGTGCATTGTTGGTGGCATTGGCGATGGGATTCACCGGCTGCAAATGCTGTGCGGAAGAACAGGCTTCATCATGCGGAGCGGATCCGGCATGTGATTGTCCCACACTGATGGTGATCCAAATGGATGGAACATTGGTACCGGAAGGCAAAGATGCCAAGCCCTGCCATCCCTGCACGGGCAACACGAAAGATCACAAAGCGAAACTCTGCATGAATGCGGTGGCGGCGTGTCCCATGTACAGCTGCATGATCCTGGAAAGTGCGCCGCTGTGCGATGGTTGTAAAGCAAAAGTCATGGAATGTGCAAAAGCACGGAAAGCGTGCGGAGTCTGCGGCAAAGATGCCAAGCCCTGCGAAGGCTGCAAAGCGAAAATGCACAAAATGCCGGTCCGCGCATTGATCACGCCGGAAGCGATGAAAGCCCATACCAACTGCAAAAAATGTATGGACAAGGTGCAGGATCATGTGAAAGCGGCGAAAAAATCCGGCGATAACGCTGCTCCGGGTGCCGTTATCGTGGTGGAAGAAATGGAAGTGGACGCAGTGGAAGCACCTGCGCCCGCTCCTGCTCCCGCCGCTGAAAAGAAAGATGCAGCGACTCCTGCAACTGAAAAGAAATAAGACCGTTTTCAAGGTCAGACACTTACGCGGAGGGGCAGATCTTGTCCCTCTTTTTTTTATTTCTCATCATATTCTTTTTCGCCGAATTCCAGATAACGCGGAATGATCTTGAAATCCGCAGACAACAGATCATCTTCCGCCGGGATCAATTTTTCCGGCATATCCATCAGCCGAGCCAACAGCCAGATCGCCCGGTCGGTCTGATACGGAGTTTTCAGCACTGCGCTTAATTTTTTCATCCTGTCGGGAAATGCGTTCCGGTAAGCGGCATTGCAATACAAAAAGACGGGGATCTCATAATAGATCACATCCGGAGTCCGCGCAGACCGGCTGGAATTCAGCTGTTCGCTGTGATCGGGCATATAAAGAAGGAACGCAGGGCGCGTCATCGCTTCAATATCTTTTGCGAGCGTCCACAATATCTCATCGGTATAAACGAGTGTCTGATCATAATGGTCCAATCCCTTCAGTTTTTCAGAATTTGCAGCCCGCCATTCCTCATCGATCCGGAACTGCTGCACATAATGACTGCCCATCAGATGAAGGGTCACGAACGCGGGTGTCTGTTCATTTTTCAACTGTTCCAACTTTTTCCGTGCGTGAGGCAGCAAATGGATCCGGTCGTAAGTATTTTCAGATCCGTCGGAATAAAATTCCAGCTGATCCGCTTCAGCGAACAGCAATGCGGTCATAGACGACCACGCTCCGTGGGCGCGCTGATTGGAAAGAAAAGTTACCGACGCTCCCGCCGACCGGAACCAGTCACACAAAGAAAAGGAACTTGCGCCGTATTTATCCCGGATCCGCGCATCGGTGAACATAAAATAGACCGAGTGCTGTGTGGAGGATGTGGCACTGAGATGATCGTGGAAACGGAAAAAGCCGTCTTTTCCTTCAAATTCCGCCATCTTTACATCGGTATTCTTTCCGTATCCGTAAAGGGAATGATTCCTCCGGCAGTCCGACTCCCCCAGCACCATCAATCCCAGCACGGAAGTCCGATCCTTCAACGCATTTTCCGAACCTGCGGGGAACTGCGGATTTTTCACGATTTCAGCGGCACGAACCAGAAAAAAATCCCGTTCGGAAAGATGATACAGAAAATCCACTGCCCGCAGATCCCGCCAGAATTCAAACTTCCCGGAATACGGCGGCACAAGATAAATCAGTAACGCGGCTGCGATCCACAACAGGGCAAAAGTTTTTTTATTTTCCGGCGGATCCAAGCGGAGAAAAGCCGCCGTCAGACACAACGGTACGGCGGTCAGAAGCGCAAGCCCTGTAAAAAGAAAAGTTTTATTTTCCAGAAAGAGAGAGGCAAAATATTCCCGCACCTCCTGCATATCCGATGAATTCAGCACCACCACCATTTCCGAAGCGGGACAGGAATAACGGAACACCAGATAGGAATTCAGCAGGGAATACAGGGCGAGTGCCAATAATACCGTCACAGTCAGAAAAGCGCGGATCTTTTTTCCCGGCAGGAAAAGAGTCACTCCGTAAAACGCCGACAGCAGCACCATCTGTTTCAGGAATGCGGTCAGAAATGCGGTTTCCAGAAAACGGCGACAGCAAACGGAAAGCGGCAGAAGTGTTGAAGAATCAAAATCCCAAAAATTTTCCGGACTGCTGAAAAGAACGATCAACAATGCCGCGAAAAAATACAGAAGAAAGTGGAGTGAAAGAAAATTTCTCCGGAAAAATGATTTTTTTCCTTTTTCTGTTGTTTCTGTATTGTTTTTTTCATTTGCCATGATATTGCGGTCTTTCTTTTCATTGTGCCATATTCCGGCGGCGGAACCGGTCGGAAAACCAAGTCAGCGGCAGCAGAAGCACGAACAGGCACGCCGTCACATAATAAACTGCGCGGACTCCCCCCATCCAGATCACCCCGCCAGCCAGCAGAGCGGAACACAGGATCCCCGTCATCCGCAAACTGGAAACGAGTCCGAAAAGAGTTCCCCGTTTTTCCGGCGGAGCGGCTTTTGAGAGCATGGTCTGAAAAACCGGTTCCAAACCTCCGGCAGCCGTGTAGGTGATGAACCGGGCAACAGCGAAAGGGATCACATTCATTGCCGCCGCCTGAAGAAAAGCACAGGCACCAGCCACAATGATCACAGGATACGCCACACGCATCGCGCCGACTTTATCGCAGAGTTTTCCAAGTGTCACACCGGAAATGATCCCGCCCACAGCCACAACGGCATTGATCAGACCGGTGGCAGGGACAACGCGGTCTTCTGCAATAAAGCGTTCCAGCATGATCGGCAGATACGGTTCATCGAATCTGCGTGCCAATCCCATCATAATGAACAGAGCCATAATGATCCAGATCAAGGCATCCCAACCGGTGAGAGAAGCGAAAAACGATCTTTTTTCCGTTTTTTCCTGCGGCACATTCAGCGGCACAAAATCTTCTTTCACGAACAGCAGAGCAAGGAGTCCGGCAAGAGCAAGGAGACACGATCCGGCAAGGAAGCCTGCGTAAAATCCGAAATAATGCACCACAGCCGAACCGATCATAAAGCCGAAAAGATGTCCGCTCCAAATGGATGTACTCAAAGTGCCGAGGGCAAATCCCTGATGTTCTTCCGGCGTATTGGAGGCAATAAAGGTCTGTGCCGCCGTCACCGTGCCGGAAAATGCAGACATCACGAATCTGCCGAGGGTCAGCAGCACAATATCCGGCGCAAAGATCAATGTGAAGTCGGAGGGCAAGCGGTCTTAGGAAGACAACTCTAGGTTGCAACTCCTTGGCCCACAGAACGACATGGCTACGATCCGACTTCAATAAAGGTCTGTGCCGCCGTCACCGTGCCGGAAAATGCAGACATCACGAATCTGCCGAGGGTCAGCAGCACAAT
>JAZNXT010000047.1:0-3415 GCA_045594005.1 Victivallales bacterium | reverse complement strand
GGTATAGATAAGTACGGAGTCCGTACAGATCTGTGCTTGTCCGACTGGTTCGACAAGTCCGACAAAAAAATGCACTTTACTTTCCACCATCGAGCGGGATTGCATAGTACCTTTTTAGGGATCGGGCGGTTCAGTCCTCTTGCCGCATTTCTCCTCATTGGGGACAGGGCGTCAAAAAAAAGATTATTTTCGTGTTCTGCGTCTTGACAATATTTTGATGTTGATATATATTCAGGGAAGGAAGGATTTTATACAAATTTGTTTTCTTCAAAATAAGGAATGTCTTATGAAAAAATTGTTTGTGCTGTTGGCGGTATTTGCACTGGTGGGGTGTGCTTTTTCGACAGAGCAGAAAGTCATGCCGTTTCTGATTTTGGAAGCGCAGAAAAGACCGGAAAATTTTCCCGGCTGGACCGATCTTTATATGCAAAAATGTTCACCGGATTTCCCATTGAAAGACGCAAAACTCATCTGCACGGTACGGGTCAACGGGAAAGAAGTCTGCTCCGGCAGCTTGATGATCGGAACGCCGTTTACCACCTTTTGGGATTATTCGGTTTGGGGACAGGATATTGCGTTCGGGCTGGCAGATAAAGATGCAAAATCCGCATTGATCAAAAGGGTGATCCCGTGGATGACAGAAAGAAAACCGATGATCCGTCAGCAGAGCCGCGTAATCCTTCAACCGAATAAAAAAGTTACATTTGCCATACTCCAATGGAAGAAAAAGAACCTGAAATTTGCGCTGTATTCCGCCGCTGCATATCCTTTGCCGGACGGAACGCGTGATGCGGAAATAGAATTGGAACTCCGGATACCGGAAGATGTTATGCAAAAATATACCGATTCCGTCACACGGGAAGAACTGCTCGTGCGCGCCTTCCTGAAAACGATCGATGCAGATCACACTTGGAAAATCACGCCGTCATTGATGCCTTTGGCGGCAAACTGGGATGACCGGCAATATTTTTTCAACAGCGGCAAGATCAATCTGAAAGCTGTTCTGCGATCGGAAGTGCAGTTGATCCGGGAAGTCCTGAAAGAAAAAGATCTGCCGCAAAAGATCCGCACAAAACTTCAGCAAACCGGCGTACAACGTTTGGAAAAGATCACCTCTTTGACCCAAACGGCGTTTGATGCCGGAATCACCAAAAAACGCAATCTTGACCGGGCAAAAGCCGATCTTGAAGATTTCAAAAAAGAAAACGGCATCCGGCAGGAATAAAAATTCGAGCGTAAAAAACGCATTTTCTCTCCTTTTTTTCATTCTTCGGACTGATAAAAAGGAGATTTTTTTTGATTTTTTTGTTTTCTCTCCCGCATAACCGCTTGAAAAAAAAAACTTGTGTTATTCTTACTTTTGATCGGTAAAGATTTCATTGTCAGAGTAAAAAAAATGAAACATGTTCCGGTCTGAATACTCCGGAGAAATGAATTTATCCGGAAAACAACAGAAACACAAGCACAACCAGGAGAGAAGAAAAATGAAAAAAATCATGACTTTAATTGCTGTGGTAGGAATGGCGTTTGGAATTTCGGCTGCAGATGCCATTTATAAGGGCAGTTCCGCCGATGAGGCGATCTGCTACTACAAATCCCGCAAATTTTACAGCGATGCAGACTGTAAAAACATGATCTTCAACCACCCCGGCAGCGAGGTGGGAAAGGAAGCCACTATCCCCTACGGCAAAGCACTTTATAAATTGAGCGGAGGCAGGATCTACAAAGGCGCATCCGCCAATGACAAAAATGCGTGCATCGCCACGATCGTGGAAACCAAGACTAAACGCGGCGATATTGTGGAAGCAAAGATCTACAAAGGGTATGTCATCGCCCGGGATATGGTGGAGCAGAACGAAACAGGCAGCGTGAAGACGATCACATCCTACAATCTTTCTGCGGACGGCGTCAATGTGGTGCCGATGACGGCTATTTATACAATCAAAGGAAACAAGATGTATCGCGGCGAATCCACTGATGACAAAGATTGCGTCCTCAACTGGAAAGGAACGTTCAACGGTGCAAGACTGCTCTTTATGGCAGTGGAATTTGCAAAATAAGATTCTTTAACATAAGGAACAATGAAAATGAAAAAAATCATTTCCGCAATCATTATGGCATTGGTGTGCTGCACCATGCTCCATGCCGCACCGGTCGTGACCGTCTGCAACGGAAACGGCAGCGTCGATGTCAAATTCTCGGTTGAGTACAAAAAGCCCTACTGGACAGTGGGGAAAGGCCGCTCCACCACCAACCGCATCTTCCGTTATGACGAAGGTCCGCGCCGGATCATGCCGATCAGCGGTCCCTGGGCATTTGAACTGAAAAACTCCACCCCCAACAGACTTGTGGACAATAAAGGAAATGTGATCCTTGAATACCGGAACGGCAATATTTGCAAACCCGGCAGCAGCAGCCCGGTGGCGATTTACAGAAACAATGCCCTGTTCAAAGGCAGCAAATGTATCGCAAATTTCCGCAATGGCGAATTGCCTCTGGGATTGGTCCTGACTATTGCCGCGCAGTATTATCTTGCCAAAGATCTGGATTTCACGCCGGTGGAATTCAAGCAGCCGGAGGTCAAACAAAATGAAGTAAAACTCATGATCCTCTCCCTGCCCTTCAATAAAGAAGCAGTCACAAAATATATTCAGAACGGCAAAGTGATCTATACTTTCCGCAACGGATTCATCTACGACGGCGAAGCAAATGCCGATAATCGGCCGCAGGCACACTATGCAGTCAGTCTGCATAAATACGCGGCCGTAGGCGCGAAGAAAGACAAAGTGCCCTACATCATCCATTTCTTCGACCTCAAAAATAAAACATACGTTCCCATGAACACCATGCAGAACATCACGACCTATGCCCTGTTCCCCGGACAGGATATCAATGGTGCCCCCCTGCTCCACATGGGTGCAAAGAACAGGATCTTTGCCGGATCGCAGAATAAAGAACCTATTGCCTGCCTGAACGAAGACGGCTCCAAAGTCTATATGGGCAGCAAGCCGGAAGGTACGCCCATTCTGACGATCGAAGGCAATCGCTACAACTACTGGGTTGACTGGTTCATCTGGCACATTGTGCTGGAAAAAGAAATCAGCGATTACCTGAAAGCGCATCCGGAAGCGAATCAGCCCTTCCCGAAAGGGAAATAACCGGATCAGCTTCAGCGTAGAAACATTTGAATGTACTGCCCGTTTCATCCTGCAAAGAATGAAGCGGGCAGTTTTTTATATCAATAAAGTCCAAAGTTTTAAGTTTTAAGTTAAATGAGTCAAAAGGGCATCAGCCGGGAGGCGATGCCCTTTTGCGAATAAAAGTTGTGCGCAAAGCGCACTCTCATTGGGCTTTTCAGCTTCGCTTCGCTCGCTTAAAGCCTGTGAAAAAAGTCAAAAGTCAAAAGTTTTAAGTT
>JAZNXT010000046.1:0-6148 GCA_045594005.1 Victivallales bacterium | reverse complement strand
TGTCCGACTTGCCGGACCTTGTTTTTATAAGACCTATAAGACTTATAAGTCCTATAAAAATCAGTAGAAAAATGCGCCTGCGGCACCGTTTGAGTGTTCCAGCCGGTGAGATGCACCCCCGGCGGCAAACAAGCGTCAGCGCAGTTGAGCCGCCCGATCCAAAAAAGGGATCTTTGCTTTCAGCCATTCCCGGATCCGCTGGAAAACTGCGTAGAGTGCGGGGGTAAAGACGATCCCCACCAGTGTGGCAAGGAGCATCCCGCTGAAAGTTGTCAATCCGATCGCACGGCGGCTGCCCGATCCGGCACCGTCCGCAATGACCAATGGGAACACGCCGAACAGGAAGGAATATGCCGTCATCAGCACAGCGCGGTACCGGAGATTTGCGCCTGACATCGCGGCATCGAAAATGGATTTTCCGTCTTCCCGTTCCTGTTTGGAAAATTCCACCATGAGGATGGCATTTTTTGCGGCGAGTCCGATGAGCATAACCATTCCGAGCTGTGCGTAAATGCTCATGGTCTGTTTCATCACGGCGAGTCCGAGGAGTGCGCCGAGCGTGGCAATGATCACGGAAAGCATCACCGGCACGGGGATGGTCCAACTTTCATATTGAGCCACCAGAAAGAGATAGGCAAAGAGGAGAGCCAGAGCCATCAGCGTTACGATCTGTCCTTCATTTTTCTTTTCCTGATAACTCATTCCGGTATATTCGATCAGATAATTGGCGGGCAGTTTCATGCTTTCGATCTTCCGGAAAAGCTGTTGACTGCTGACACCCGGTGCGGTTTGAGCGGTCATGCCCGCGCTTGACATTTTATTGAAGCGTGAGATTTGTTTCGGTCCCACAATGACTTTGATTTTTCCGAGTGCGGTAAAGGGGACCATATCGCCGTCATTATTTTTGAATTGCGTTTCTTCGATATCGTTGATGGTTTTCCGGAAATCTTTTCCTGCCTGGATCTGGACCTTGAAATTCTGTCCGTCGTAGGTAAAATCATTTACATACAGTGCGGCAAATTTGCTTTGCAGGGTGTTGTTGATCATATTGACGCTGACCCCGCGGAGCATGGCTTTATCCCGGTCGATATCAATATAAAGCTGCGGAGTATCCGCGTTGTAGGATGTCATGGCATACAGTGTTTCCGGAGCGGCAGTCAGATCTGCGGAAAGTTTTTTTGCGGTATCGGAAAGAGCCTGTGGCGTGGTATCTCCCAACGCGCAAAGCTGGAATGTGATCCCGCCGGTACTGCCGAGACCCATAATGGCCGGCGGCTTGAACGCGGTGATTTTTGCATCGGGGATCAACGCAGTGCGTTTCATCAATTCGGCGATGATGTTATCTATATGTTTTTCCGGGGATTTCCGTTCATCCCAATGATCCAGCTGAAGTACGCACATGGCGGTATTTTCACCCGTTCCGGAAAGCATGCTCTGTCCGGAAACGAGCATTACCGATTTGACTCCGGGGATGGTTTTTGCCGCATCGTACACTGTCCGGATGACCTGATCCGTCCGTGCGAGGGATGCATCCGGCGGCAGTTCGATATTGCACATGACCACGCCTTTATCCTCATCCGGAAGGAACGAGGAATCGATGGTGCTGAAAAGATAATAGACTCCGTACGAAGCTGCCGCCAGCAGAAGGAGAGTCAGAATCCCGTTTTTTGCAAGAAATGCGACCATTGCAAGATAGATCTTTCTTGTGAAATCCAACGCCGCATTGAATGGTTTGAAATAGAGCGGCACTTTTCCATCCGGTTTTTTCAGGAGAATGGCACAGAGGGCGGGGCTGAGTGTCATTGCCACAAAAGTGGATAAGCACAGAGCAATACACATGGTGACGGCGAATTGCATATAGATTTCCCCCACCATTCCGCCGTAAAATGCCAGCGGAGCGTAACACGCAACCGTCACGAGAGTTGTGGCGATGATCGCACCGGTGATCTGCTCCATACATTTTGTGGCGGCTTCTTTCGGGGAAAGGTCTTCCCGTTCCATGAGAGCCTGTGTATTTTCCACCACCACAATGGCATCGTCGCACAAAGATCCGATCACCAGGATCAATCCGAACATGGTCAGGACATTGATGCTGTATCCCAACGCGAACATGAAAGGAAATGTTCCCATCAATGCCACAGGAATTGCGATGGACGGGATCAGTGTGGCGCGCCAGTCCTGCAAAAAGATCCAGGTGATCAGCACCACCAGAAGCAGGGCGATAACGATCGTAGAGATGATCTCTTTCAGTGAAACTTCAATAAATTCTGTGGGGTCGTATGCCACTTTGTAATTGACACCCGCAGGGAACCGTTTCTTCCATTTTTCCAGTTCTGCACGGACAAGTTTCACAGTTTCCAGCGCATTGGCATCGGGATCGCGGTACACACCCAGCCCGATGACTTCATCGCCGTCCATGTAGCTTTCGCCGGAATAGGAACTGGAACTGATCTCCACATCTGCCACATCGCCGAGGCGGACTGCGCTGCCGTCGGAATCGGTGCGGATGATAATATCTTTGAATTCCTCCGGAGTCTTCAATCTGCCCTGAACATTGAGTTTATAGTTTACATATTCGTTGCTGTTTTCCGAGCCGATGGCTCCGGCAGCCGCCTGAATATTCTGCGATTGGACCGCAGCGATAATATCGGCAGTGGAAATGTTCAATCCGCCCATGCGCAACGGATTCAGCCAGATCCGCATGGAATATTCCTGCGATGCCATGACCGTGGCAGAGGAAACACCTTTGATACGGGCGATACTGTCTTTGATATTGGTATTCACATAATTATTCAACTGAAGCAGATTCATGCTTTTGCCGTTGGTGGTGAAGGCAAACATTGCAAGAATATCGCCGCCGCGTTTTTCCACGGAAATACCGATCTTTTTCACATCTTCGGGGAGTTTTGCTTCGGCGCGTTTTACGGCATTCTGCAGATTCACCTGTGCCATATCGGTATCAGTGCCGCTTTCAAAAGTGACCTGACAGGAATAGGTCCCGTTGTTGGTGCTGTCGGAATTATAGTACAGCAGACCGTCCACGCTGTTGATGGCATCTTCCAGCACCATGGCGACAGTGGTGGCGACCACATCGGAACTTGCACCGGAATAAGTTGCGGAAACATAAAGGGTCGGCGGCGCGATCTCCGGATATTCCGCCACCGGCAGTTTCGTGCAGAAAATGATCCCCGCAAGCACCATCACCACGCTGATGACTGCGGCAAATCGCGGCCGTTCAATAAAGATCCTGGAAAACATAACGCGTTTTCTCCTCTTTTTTCAGATGATTAAGGATTTGTCACTTCCGGGACTTCTGTGATCTCTGCACCGGGATAAAGTTTGTGCGTTCCCCGGGTCACTACGGTATCGCCGATGGATACACCCTGCGTTGCCGAAAGTTTCACCGGCTGGAGGAGTTGATATTTTCCGATCATGGAACCGGGGATCACATATTTTTTTGTGACTTTTTTTGTGGCGGGATCCACCGCATAAACAAAACTGCCGTCGTTGTCATACACCAGTGCGGAGGCAGGAACAGCAATGCTTTTTGTGCCGGTCTTTTTGGAAAGAGTCACGCTGACCGTACTGCCGATGATCAATCCGAAATCTTTGTTGGGGAATTCCGCATAAAGGACAATGGCATCGGTCTTGCTGTTGGCTTCGTTGTTGATGATGGTGATTCTGCCATCTTCATTGTAATCACTTCCGCTGGAAAGTTTTAAACGCACTTGTCCCTCCTCTTTCAGTGTCCGCGGATTGCCGAACATCCGGTGATAATCCGCCGTACTGATGGAAAATTTCACACGGCAGGGACGAACCTTGATGAGTGTGGCGAGCGCACCGGAATTGGGTGTGACGTAGTTGCCCGCCGCAAATTTAGTCACGCCCATGATCCCGCTGTGCGGCGCACGGATCGTACAATGTTTCAACTCATCGGCAGCGCGGATCTTTTCGGCTTCTGCAGAAAGAAGAGAGGCTTCCAGCGCGGCAAGTTTGGATTTTGCGATCTCCATTTTGTCAAGACTGGCAGCATTGGATTTGAAAAGCGTTTCATTCCGCTCAAAATCTTTGCGGGCATAGTCCAGATTGGCATTGATCTCCTTGATCCGCGCATCCGCACTCTGGAGCGCAGCTTTGTATTTCGTGGGATCGATTTCATAAAGAATATCGCCTTCTTTCACCGGAGAACCTTCTTTGAATTTCACACTCAGGATCTCACCGGAAACCTGGGGAATGATCTGTACCACGGCAGGAGATTCCACCAGCCCCGTGTAACGGCGGGTGTTGTTGTCCTCCACTTCTGTGACTTTTCCCACGCTGACCGCGACCTGTGCGGATGCGGTGAAACAAAGACCGATTGCGAAAATTACAGCATATAATTTAGTCTTTTTCATTTGCGGATCATTCCTTTCTTTTATATGGTGAACACAAAAATATAAGAGATACAGACCATTTTGTCAAGAAAAAGAAGCACTCCGGACAATATTTTTTGGATAAATTTCTTGAATTTATCTGCAGAGATGGTATATTCAGACATAATGCGAATCCGAAATAATTTCAAGGAGGTTAAGACTATGAGATCATTCCGTATTGTAAATGCCATGCTCTACGACGGTTCCGGAAAAGAGGCTTTTGAGGCAGATGTAACCGTGGATAACGGCGTGATCCGAAATGTCTGCAAAGCGGGGCAGACTGCATCCGGTCTGCCGGTGATCGACGCTGCCGGTGCCGCGCTCGCTCCGGGGTTTATTGATGTTCACAGTCATTCGGATAACTGGATTTTCCGGGTTCCTACTGCCGACAGCAAGATTTCACAAGGCTGTACCACCGAGATCATCGGAAACTGCGGTGTATTGGAATTCAATGGCACAAGCACCGATTTGGATGAATATGCCGCATTGCTGGAAAAAGCAAATCCGGCTGTCAATATCGCCGCACTGGTGGGATTCGGCAGTTTGCGCCACAGGATAATGGGACTGGAAAACCGTGCCGCCACGAAAGCGGAGATCGCCACCATGCGCGGCTGGCTGGAAGCCGCGTTGGAACAGGGCGCGGCGGGGATGTCGTCCGGTTTATGGTATGTTCCCGGCAGATATGCAAGCACGGAAGAAGTCTGCGAGGTGGCATCTGCCTTGAAGGGAACGGGCAAACCTTATGCCACGCACATGCGAAGCGAAGGTGAAACCCTGTTGGAAGCCATTGAAGAAGCCATCCGAATCGCGAAAGCAGGATCCGGCAGTCTTCAGATCAGCCATTTCAAAACCTATTATAAAGACTATTGGCACAAATTGGATGATGCCATTGCCATCATCGAAAAAAATCGTGCCGAAGGAATGGATATCCTTGCCGACCGCTACCCGTATCTTTATTCTGCAACTGTTTTGAGTATGATCCTGCCGGAACCTTTTATTTCCGATGGAAAACTGTATGAAAATTTGCAGAACGATTCTTATCAGAAACAGATCTTGAAAAAATTTGACGAAATGGGCGGTCCGCAATGTCCGTGGGAAAATGTGCTGGTCATCGGCATTTCTGACGAATATCCGGAATGGCTGCACTATCGCGGAAAAACGATTGCTGAAATCGCTATGATGATGGGGCTTCCTCCTGCAGAAGCATGTTTGAAGATCCTGGCGGCGACAAAACCTTCCACCGCATTCGGCGTGATGTGCGAAGAAAACTTGCAGAAGATCCTGTCAAAAGATTGGGTCATAATGGGATCCGATTGTGAATGTCAGTCATTTGACACCCCCATCTGTCATCCCCGCAGCTTCGGCACGAGCGGCAGATTTTTCCGGAAAGCCGTAGCGTTCAATTCGCCGGAAAAAGTGATCCACCGTATGACTGCTCTCCCCGCACGGAAATTCAATCTCCGGGACCGCGGTCTGATTGCAGAAGGATATGCCGCCGACATGGTGCTGTTCGATATGGATTGTCTGAATGCGAAGGAAGATTATCTCCACCCCGCCACCCCAGCCGAAGGGATCCGGAAAGTATTTGTCAATGGTATCCTTGCTTACGAACCCGGACGGGAAATCCGCCGGGCAGGTCAATTCCTCCGGGTAAAAAAATAAGAGTGTTTCTGCTTTTTCAGGATCGGGCTGAAAAAGAGTGGCGGCTTTAAGCGAGCGATAGCGAAGCTGAAAAG
>JAZNXT010000045.1:0-4501 GCA_045594005.1 Victivallales bacterium | reverse complement strand
AGGGAGATGCTTTCAGTGCAGGAAGTATGCTTCCTTCCTGCGCTGAAAGCAAGTTCCGGCGGGGAAAAATTTCCCCGCCGGAACGCCGGAACGCCGCGCCCTCCTCTGATTCCTCCAAAACTCCGCTTGCAAATGGAACCGGGAGAGAGTATATTATAAGTTCACATTTTATTTTGCATCAGTGGAATTTATGGAAAAATAAAAAATGAATACGACTTTTTTTCAGGATATGAAAGCGATGCGGAAAGCATGGCTGTTGTTTCTGCCGTGGATGTTGTTTTATGCAGCATCCTATTTTCAGCGGACGGCGATCCCCGGCACAACATTCGGGATCTTTCAAAGTGAATTCGGCTATACTGCCGCACAAATCGCGGGGCTGACAGCGGCATTCGTTTACATTTACTCGCCCTTTCAGGTCGTGATCGGGATGCTGGTGGATAAATTCGGCGGGATGCGGACCGTGACGGTGGGAGGGGCGATCCTCTGCACCGGCGTGCTGGGCTTTCCATTGTCTTGCGGAAATCTGATCCTGATGTATTTTTTCCGTTTCCTCACGGGAATGGGAGCAAGTTTCCTTTATTTATCGCTGGTCAAAGAAACCGACCGGGTATTCGGGCGCAAAAACTACGCGGTGATGCTGGGAATCGTCTATTTTATCGGTTACGGCGGCGGACTCTGCGGCACATTGCCCTTTGAACTGGTGTGCAGACATTTCAACTGGAACAATGCGCTGATCCTGATCGGTTTGATCTCTTTTGCGTTGTATATGATGTTCCTTTTTGCAAAGCGTTTTGTGCCGCAACCTCCGATCAAAGAAAAAAAACTTTCCTTCGCGCCGGTGTGGCAGATCTGTAAAAATCCCCTCACCTGGCCGATCGTTTACTGCTGTGCAGTGAATTTCGCCTGCAACTCCATCACACAGATGGTCTTCGGAAAAAAATTCCTGGAGGATGCTGCCGGAATGAATTCCACAACGGCGGCGACTATGATCTTTGTGCAGACATTTGTCTGTATGCTTGCTCTGCTCAGCGGAGGGATCCAGACGCGGCTGACGGGCAACCGCCGGAAACCGCTGATGATCCTCTCCTCCGCTTTGGTGGTGGCAAACACGCTGATGATGTATTTCACGGTCCGCTATCAACTGCCGGGCGGTTTTTTCGTGGCAGGATTGATCGTTTATGCGCTGGGATCCGGATTTTCCATCGCCTATCCCCTTGCCTGTCAGGAAGTCAATTCCCGGGACAATAATGCGCTTTCCGCCGGATTCTGCAATTTCGCCAGTTATCTTGCCATTGCACTGGCTTCCCCGCTCATCGGGATGCTGCTGGATTCCTATGTGGATACAGCCGACCGGGTGGCTGGTCAGGTGGTCACTTATCCCATGGAAGCATACGAAATGCTTTATCTGCTGACACTGATCCCGGTATCACTCTCGCTGCTTTTGAGTTTCATCATTCCGGAAACGAAAGGACATTTTCTCCATCAGCACGCGCCGGATTCAAAAGAGCCATACCGTCATTTTCTTCAGGCGAACCGCCGGTAATCCCCCCATGAGCAATATCCGGATCCTCATAGATAATACCATCGCTGAACCGTACAAGGCGGAACACGGCTTGAGTCTGGCGGTCTTCCACAGAAAAGAACGGATCCTGTTCGATACCGGTGCGGGCGCGGCGATCCGGCATAATCTTGCCTGTGCCGCACTGACTCCGCGGGATTTCACAAAACTGGTTCTTTCTCATGGTCATTACGATCATTCCGGAGGGATCGCGGAGATCCTGCCGGAAATGACGGATGCGGAAATATATCTTGCACCCGGAGCGGATATCACGCGGTTCAGCAGACATGAAGGACGGGGTGTCCGGGATCTTTCCATGAGACAAGATGCAAAAGACCTGCTTGCGGATCATGCTCATCTTCATCAAGTCAAAACATTTACAGAGATCGCAGACGGTGTTTTTCTCACGGGTCCGATCCCCCGGATCACCTCCGAAGATACCGGAGGACCGTTCTTTCTGGATCAAACCGGAAATCTTCCGGACACGATCGCAGATGAACAGGCGATGCTGCTGGATTCAGGGATCCTGATTCAGGGATGCTGTCATGCAGGGATCATCAATACGCTGGAATATTGCCGGATTTGCGCGCCGCAGATCCATATCCACACGATCATCGGCGGTCTGCATCTGCTCCACGCGTCGGAAGAACGGTTGAAACAGACAGCGGATCATTTGCAGGCACAGGGCTTGAAAAAACTGCTGCCGCTCCATTGTACCGGAGAAAATGCAGTGGCGTATCTGAAAAAACGGCTGGGATGCGGGATCGTTGCGTCATAAAAAAAACAGGCACATTTTCTCCGTTTTTTCCGCTTTGATGTTTGCAAATGAAAAAGGATCATGCTATCTTACCGGAAACAGCATGAAAGGACTTGTGTTATGGCAGATAAACTTTTGATCGGATTGGATTTCGGATCGGACAGCGTGCGTGCGCTGCTGTTGGATGAAACAGGCAGAGAACTCGGGACAGCCGTCCGGGCATATCCACGCTGGTCGGAAGGCAAATATTCCATCCCCGCCATGAGTCAATTCCGTCAACACCCGCTGGACTATTTGGAATGTACCACTGAAGTGATCCGGGATGTGCTTCAATATGGCGACCGCAGCAAAGTTGCGGGGATCGGTGTGGATACCACCGGATCCACGCCCTGTGCGGTGAATGCCGATGGTGTCCCGCTGGCTCTTCTGGATGAATTTTCCGAAGATCCCGATGCCATGTTTATTCTGTGGAAAGATCATACCGCATTGGAGGAATCCCAGCGGATCAATGATGTGGCAAAAACATGGGGAGGCACGGACTACACCATGTACAGCGGCGGAACGAATTCGCCGGAATGGTTTTTCAGCAAACTCCTTTATGTGCTGCGGCATAATGAAAAAGTACGCAATGCCGCCGCGTCTTTTGTGGAACATTGCGACTGGATCACAGCGGAACTTGCCGGAACAAAAGTCAAACGCAGTCATTGTGCCGCCGGACACAAAGCCATGTGGCACGAATCCTGGGGCGGTTTGCCGTCACAGGAATTTCTCTCTGCCGTGGATCCCCTGCTGGATGGCTGGCGCAGCCGTCTTTACAATGAAACAGCCACCGCCGATGAACCCGTGGGGACCCTCTCGGAAAAATGGGCTGCAGCGTTGGGTCTTTCCACCGGTGTCGTCATCTCCGGCGGAGCTTTCGATTGTCACATGGGTGCAGTGGGTGCAGGCATAAAAGAGGGGCAGATGGTGAAAGTGGTCGGCACAAGCACCTGCGATATCATGGTGGCAAAAAATGTGGAGAAATGTATCCGCGGCATCTGCGGTCAGGTCAGAGGCTCGGTAGTTCCGGGTATGATCGGCATGGAAGCCGGTCAAGCTGCATTCGGAGATATCTACGCATGGTTCAAACGCTTTCTCTCCTACGGCGGCGAAATCTCTCTCCCGAAACTGGAACAGGAAGCCGCCGCATTGCCCGATTCCGATAAGATCCTCGCCCTCGACTGGATGAACGGACGGCGTTCTCCGGATGCCAATCCCCTCCTCACAGGTGCGTTGTTCGGGATCAATCTCGGCACAACTCCCCCCATGATATTCAAAGCACTGGTGGAAAGTACCGCATTCGGTTCCCGCAGGATCGCAGAACGGTTCCGGGAAGAGGGAGTAAAGATCGACAGTATTGCCGCGATCGGCGGTATCGCGAAGAAATCTTCATTTGTGATGCAGACCTGTGCCGATGTACTGAATATGCCCATCCGGGTGGTCCGCTCCGAACAGACCTGCGCACTGGGAGCCGCAATGTTTGCCGCCGTTGCCGCAAAGATCTACCCCGATACCATCTCTGCTATGGAGGCAATGAATTCCGGATACGATGCGGAATATCTGCCCGATCCGGCGAAAGTTGCACATTATAACGCCATGTATCAACGCTACCTTGCTCTGGCAAATGCCGTTGAAACCGAAACCATGGGACACTACTTTTGAAAAAATACCCCCGGCATAAACTCCCCCGGACGGATGAGTACGGAGGGTGCATAGCACCCGATTCTCGGGCGGCTCTCGCTACGCGTGCCGCTTTTCTGGATCGGCGGCTCAACTGCGCTGCGCTTGTTTGCCGCTTTTCTGGATCGGGCGGCTTCCGGCTTCATTTTATCACGCAGTGACAAGCCGCTGCGTTCACTTGTCGCCTGTCTGCGGTGTTTTATTGATTTGCTCTATTCCCGGCATGGGGAGATAAGCACGCTGAAGGCGTGCAGGATTATAGCCTATGGGCTTGCCCATAGGTTCAAAGACATATTACACCACATGCACGCTGTAGGCGTGCGGGAGGCGTTGTAATTGTCTAACGGTTCCCGCGCTCCTGCAGAGCGCAGGGTGCATAGCACCTTTTCTGGATCGGTATTTTTCTCCGTTCCGCCACAATTCCGGATTTTTTCAAAAAAATTTTTATTCTGCACTTGTATTTTTGG
>JAZNXT010000044.1:0-43352 GCA_045594005.1 Victivallales bacterium | reverse complement strand
AAAGCCCGATCCAGAAAAGGTGCTTTGCACCCTATTTTGTTACATCCAGTGAGGATTTTGCGGAATCGTTCTGACGGGTCCGGAGGGCTTCCGCTTTTTTCAGCCAGTCATCTGCCTTTTTCGCATCGGCAGGGGTTCCCTGACCTTTGCGGTACATATCCGCCACCTGGAATGCCGACATCCAATAACCGGCTTCCGCGCCCTTCAGATAGTATCCGAACGCCCGTTCCGGATCTTTTTTGCAGCCGTATCCCACAAGGTGGATCATACCGAGGATATGAAGCGAAGCCGGATCATTTTTCGCGGCGGCATTTTCCGCCCATGCGCGAGCCTGTTCGTATGCTTTCTGATCTTTTCCGGTGAAGACATACGCCAGTGCCAGATTCCGCATGGCGGGCAGATAGCCTTTTTCCGCCGCTTTCAGGAAATGTTCAAGGGATTTTGCATGATCTCCGCGGATGCGTTCCAATACGCCGAGATTATTCCGTGCGGCGGCATAATTCTGATCTGCGGCTTTCCGGAACCATTCTTCCGCACCGAAAAATTTATTTTCTTTGAAAAGCAGTACGCCCAACTGATTTTGCGCTGCGGCGATCCCGCGCATGGCATCGGCTTTGAATGCGGATTTTGCCCGGGGAATATCCTTCGGAACACCGAATCCCCGCAGACAGCAATATCCGAACCGGATCCCTGCGCCGGGTACTCCCTGTGCCAATGCTCTGCGGAAAAATTCCGCCGATTTTGCCGGATCGTGCGCTGAATAATATGCCCCCAGATTATACAACGCGCCGCCGTGTTCTTTTTCGGCAGCCAGTTGAAGCAGTTTCAATGTTTCGGCATCATTCTGTTTCACACCCCAGCCGTTGCGGTAGAGATTTGCCAGCTGGAACATGGCATCGGCATTTCCTTTTTCTACCGCTTTTTTCAGCAGAGCTGCCGCATCGGAAAGCATTTTTTCTGCGGCTTTTTCCGAACCGGCTCCTTCTGCCTGTTCCAACAGCTGCAAGGCTGTGTCGTAAGGATCTTTTGTGTTTTGAGCAAAAAGAGGACACGCCGCGAACAGCAGGAGCGCGATCACGGAAAGAAAAGTTTTATTCATAGTAGGATGCGCCGGAAGTGAGAGATTCACAGACGCGGACTTTGGAAACGCGCGCCTTTCCGTCGTTGACAGCCGCCGCGAGGCGTTTATAGATGTATCGCGCCAGATTTTCGCTGGTGGGATTGCAATCGCGGAAGGCTTCCAGTTCGTTGAGATATTTGTGATCCAGTTCCTTCAGAATGGCATCCAGTTCTTTTTTCAGAGCTTTGAAATCCACGGCGATCCCGACTTCATCCAATTCTTCCGACTGGACAAAGACCTGAATGATCCAGTTATGACCATGCAGACATTTGCAGTCGCCATTATATCCGCGCAGGGAATGTGCGCCGGAAAATTCTCTGGTGATATCCAGTTCAAACATGACAGCGCCTCACTTGCCTGCAAGGTATTTGACTTTTTTATCTTCCAGGATCAGACCCACCTGATCGGTGTCGATGGGATCATAGCCGCGTGATTTGATATCTGCGACAAAATCCAGCCAATCCTGATGATTCCAGCTGCCTTCATGTTTTTTCACAAAAAGCATGGGGAGTTTGGATTTTGCAAGTTTCTTCAGGTTATCTTCTGCACTGACAGGCATTTTCGGTTTTACCGGTTTCAATGCTTTCTTCGTTGCGCTTTTTTTGACCGTCATTTTTCTGCCTCGTTTTCTCCGCAATCGTCTGCGGCTGAAGGTTAACAATCCCGGTGAGATCCATTTCACCGGCTCGAACAGCATAATATAATACACAAATATTCAAAAATCAAGTTGTTTCCCGTTTTTTTCTTTTCCGCGGCAGAGATAAAAAATAAACTTTTTACGCACTGATATTTGATTTTTTCCTGCTTGCGTGATATGATAAATGCACAAAAAATCTTCAAAGGAAAAAATTATGAAAAATACAGCTCTCTACGCCGTGATCGGTGATCCGGTCGCCCATTCTCTCTCTCCCGTAATGCACAATGCCGCGTTTCAGGCGGCAGGGAAAAATGCCGAATATATCGCTGTCCGTGTCACTCCCGGAGAGGTGGATGCGTTTTTTGAGGAAGCCAGAAAGAAATTGTGCGGATTCAATGTGACCGTGCCTCATAAAGTCGCTGCACACCGTCTGTGCAATGTCCGGTCCGACGGTGCGGCATTGAGCGGTAGCGTGAATACCGTAAAGATCATGGAAAACGGTCAGATGTACGGAGATACCACCGACGGATGCGGCTTTGAACGGGCTGTCCGCGAAGCCTTTGATCTGCCGCTGAAGGATCTGGATCTGTGTTTTATCGGCTGCGGCGGCGTGGTGCAGGCATTGGTCTGGCATTGCGCACTTGCCGGTGTACGGTCGATCCGGATCCTGAACCGCAGTCTGGATAAAGCACAGGCTTTGACCGGACAACTTTCCGCACAGTTCCCGGCACTCCGTTGTGACTGTGCCGCGATCAGTGACAGAGATAAAACTGCCGGATTTTTGAGTGAATCCAAACTTGCCGTCCAATGTACCAGCCTCGGATTGCATGAAGATGATCCCATGCCCATCGATCCTGCACTGTTCCCGCGAGACGGAATTTTTTATTTTGATACCATTTACAAGCATACCCCGCTCCTCGCCGCATTGGAAAAAACCGGGATCCCCACGCAGAACGGTCTTGCCATGCTTCTGCATCAGGGTGCAAAATCTTATGAGATCTGGTTTGAGGGGGAGGTCGCTCCTGTGGAGGTTATGCGCAAAGCATTGTTGGGCGCGTTGTCTTGAGGGCTATTTCGGACCTTTGTTTTTTTATAAGTCTTATAAGTCCTATAAGTCCTATGAAATACAGGCTTTAAGCGAGCGAACGCGAAGCTGAAAAGCCCGATCCAGAAAAGGCTTTAAGCGAGCGAACGCGAAGCTGAAAAGCCCGAAAAACGGGTGCTTTGCACCCCGCGTTGTCTTGCGGGCTGTTTCGGACCTTTGTGGGGGATTTTTATTTTCGGGAGGACAGATGGGACATTTGGGACATCGGGGACCTGTGGGACGCAAATGAGGCGTAATCAAAAGTTTTTTTCATTTGATGAACCGGAGGGCGTGTGATAAAAATCCGTTTTTTTGTTTCGCCAATCAGTCCGACCAGTCCGACCAGTCCGACCAGTCCGACCAGTCCGACCAGTCCGACCAGTCCGACCAGTCCGACCAGGGGGCGGCGTTTTTTTGTACGGAGTTGTACGGAGTTGTACGGAGTGACTGATAATAAAAATCTGCAGTTTGTTTCTCCGTACCCATCCGTACCCATCCGTACCCATCCGTACCCATCCGTACTTTTATAAAAAAATACAGGCTTTAAGCGAGCGAACGCGAAGCTGAAAAGCCCGAAAAACGGGTGCTTTGCACCCCCTTATTCTTCGAGTTTCCGGGTGTAGATATATGCCCGTTGTTTCTGACGGTCATACATTATTTTGAAAATACGGGAATCGTCATCGGTCCACTCATAATAAAGACCGTCTTTTGCGACGGCATAATGTTCGTTTTTGGGTTTATTTTTCATAAACTTTGCGTAGCGTTCGATTTTGCGTTCGCCGTATTCGCGGATCTCCTGAAGATTTTTCCGTTTCGTACACCATTTGATAAAATCTTCTTCGTTCACGGTGAATTCGTATGAATCCTGATTCCAGCTGCGGTGATAGGAGATATTGCTGACGCTTTTCGGCAGCCATTTGACCTGATTTTCATTTTCCCCTTCCGTGGTCCGGGCGAAGAACCACGCAATGAAACCGCCCACGGCAAAAATATAAAATACACCGAGATACAGACTGTATTTCAATGCTTTGTAATTGGGATCATCTTCCGGGATATTCTGGAGTCTGCGATAACCCAGCCAGACAAGCAATGGTACCAGGGGAGACAATCCGATAAGGCACAGCAAAATCATTTTTCCCCATCTTCCCCGGGTGGTTTTTGCTTCGATGATATTCATATTGTTTTTCCTTGTTTTTTCAGAATTTTGAATCCGGTTCAATGTATCATAAAAATTCGATTTTTCAAGAGTTATTCTTCCAAATCGATCCCGAAAGTGGCGGAAAGATCATCCATATCCATATCGGCAACCGCATTTTCTGTCTGCCGGATGGCATCGGAAGCATTGAAAAAATCTTCAGCTCTGATCCCGCGCAGTGTGAAAAAAAGTTCCGGCTTATCATCCAGACGCGGCGCGATCCCGTACAATGCGGCGGCGGCATGACGGCACATCACCGCATCGTCCAGACAATCGCAGCTTGTCCGCAGTTCGCCGTATTCCGGAAAAAGTCCGTATTCCCCGTTGCAGATTTTTTCCATGACTTCATCGGAAAGTTCGCCATTGATGAGATCGATGAGCGAGGTCAATTTTCCGGCGATCTGTCTTTTCAGTTCCGCAAGGCGTTCTTCATCCTGTTCCCGGAAGAAGATCCGCACATCATATAAACGGTCGGCAACGACTTTTGCCGTTACGAGATTTTCTTCGATGTTGAGATCGATCACCCCGCCGTTTTTCAACAGACTTCTTCCTGCGGGCAGACGGCTTTCGTAGTCGTTCCATCCTTCGATGGCACGGCACCAGCTGCGACCCCAGAAACTGTTTGCGATCGCCTTCCCGTGAGCGGTGGCTGGCGAAAGTATTTCACCTTCTGCGGTCAGTTTTTTTGCCACATCTGCGGCGGTTTCCTTCCGTTTTGCCACGCGTACATAGCGGGCATCATCATTCCAGTCATATCTCATTATTATCATCCTCCACGCTGTTCATATCCAGTTTTACGAAATCAAGAAGTTCCTGATCGTTCATTTCTGTAAGCAGTTTTGCCGCGCCCTGTTCCAGCAGGGAATCGGCAAGATGTTTTTTCCCGGCGATCAATTTATCGATCCGGTCTTCAATGGTGCCGGGTGAAACAAATTTGTGGACCATCACCGCTTTTTTCTGTCCGATCCTGTATGCCCGGTCGGTCGCCTGATTTTCCACCGCAGGATTCCACCAGCGGTCGAAATGCACCACATGACTTGCGGCGGTCAGGTTCAGTCCGGTCCCTCCGGCTTTCAGGGAGATCACGAAAAACGGCGGTCCCTGTTCATTCTGGAATTGCTGTACGGCTTCGGCGCGTTTTTCCACGGGTGTGCCGCCGTGAAGGATCAAGCCCGGCCGTTTGAAATGAGCGGAGAGAAATTCATGCAGCACTTCGGTCATTTCTTTGAATTGTGTGAATACGATCATTTTTTCGCCGTTTTCCGCAATGAGATCCGCAAGTTGTCCCAGCCGTTGAAATTTTCCGCTCCGTTCCGGCGGATAATCCCCGTTCCCGGAGAATTGGGACGGGTGATTGCAGATCTGTTTGAATTGCAGCAGATAACTCAAAACGACACCGTTTCTGCTTTTTTCATCCGTCAGAGCCAGATCTTTTTTCATGGCATCGACAGTGCGTTTGTAGAAGTTTGCCTGAAACATGGTAAGCGCAGTGCGTTCCCGCCGTTCGATCTTGTCCGGCAGATCGGCAATAATGGATTTATCGGATTTCAGCCGGTGGAGAATATAGGGACGCACCAGTTTCCGCAGCGGTGAATAATCCGGATGTGGTTTCGCGCTTTCCATGCGTTTGACAAATGCGCGGAAAGAATCCGGCCTTCCCAGCAGGGCAGGGCAGATGAAATCAAAAATACTCCAGAGGTCGGAAAGGGAATTTTCCACAGGTGTACCTGTCATCGCCACCCGTTTGGACGCATGAAGCGAGCGTACCGCGCGGCTGATTTGTGAGGCGGGATTCTTGATCTGCTGTGCTTCATCCAATATAATAAACGGAAAATGAAGGTTTTTGAGTCCCTCTCTGCGCGGGACGAGTGAATAGGTGATGAGCGCGGCATCGAATTCCTTGAGATATGCCGCCGGGTCGGAATTCAGAAACATCTGTTCTTCCTGTGTCATTGCAGAGGGATGCAGTACGGTCACTTTCAGATCCGGAGCAAATTTTGCAAATTCATCTTTCCAGTTGGTAAGAAGTGATGCCGGAGCCACGATCAATGCGGGCGATCCTGCCGAAAGCTGTTCTTTGAAAAGAGTCAGACACGCGATCATCTGAAGAGTCTTTCCCAATCCCATATCATCAGCAAGGCAGACCCCGAATCCCGCATTCAGCATATTCCACAGAAATTTTACGCCGTCACGCTGATAGGGCCGCAGGATTTTTTCCAGCAATGGCGAAAGCTCCGGAAGAGCTGTTTTTTCCGGATCGCGCAAATCTGCCATTGCTTCTGAAAAAGCAGGTGTGGTGTTGACTTCGCAAATATCTTCTTCCAGCTGCGGAACGCGGTCATTTTCCAAACCGTTTGCCCGGGAAAGCAGCCGCATCGCCTGAAAAAATGTCATCCCGTATCTGCCGGAAATTTCGCTGGCGGCGAGCCATTGTTCCAGCAATGCTTTGATCCGTTCGGTTTCCGCTTCCACCCATTCGCCTTTGATCCGGATCAGACCGCCTTTCGTGTTCAGGATCTTCTGCAGTTCTTCATCGGTCAGCTGCCGGTCGCCGATGGATGCGCCCACGGAAAAATCCACCAGCGCGTCCGGGGAGAGCAACCCCCGTTTTTTCCGTACATCCAGAGTCACATCCATCTTCAGGCGTTTCGGTCTTTTCCCGCCGGTCAGACCGGAAAAGCGTACGGGGATCCCGTGTGCCTGGAATTTTTCTGTTGCTTTCAGAAAATCCCAACCTTCTGCGGCACTGAAAAGACAGGGCTTGAAAATGCGGTTGTCTGCAATCAGATCCTGCAAAAGTTTCACTTCCTGCGCCGCTTCTTTCAGGGGTGTCAGCATGGAAAGAAGCACATTTTTTTCTCCGGTATGGTTTTTCAGTGCCGTCGCAAGGGGGATATGCTTCACCTGACCCGTTTCCGTGATGCGGTGCTGACAGGTCGCCAGAAAAGCAAAGGGTTTTGTGCCGTCGGAATCTTTTTTGTTTTCAGCAAGGTGCAATGTCACTTTCCCCAAATCTTTCCATGCCGGATGCAGTTGCCGGATCCAGTCGGCAGGGGAAATATTTTCCTGATCCGCCTTTTGCTGCAAAGCTCCGGAAAATTCCCGGAAATATTGTTGAAGCGCGTCCGGTGTCAAAGAGGGTAACGCATCGGCAAAGGAAAACTGGACGGGCGCATTTTCGCCCTCGCCATCCTGACGGATGAACTGCATGGCAAATTCCCGTGCGGCTTTCCGGAAAAAATGGAGCGTGGCTCCCGCCTGTGCATCCACCTCATCACTGGTCCGGAGCAATGCCAGAAGTCCTGCACCGTTTCCACGGCAGAACGCCGGATAAAGTGTTTCAAATTCTTTTCCCGATCCGGTCAGGATCAGAGTGCCGTCACCACGCATGAGCAGATCAGCCGCCATCCCGATCCTCCTTTTCAAAACGGATATGATATGCCTGCGGCGGACAGAACAGACGCAGCCGGAGGAAGGAACAGCCGATCCCCGCAGAAACCAGCATCAAAGTCCCGTTTTCTTTATGACGGTACGCGCCGAACTCAAATTTTTTACCATATACACAGGATGTCTTGATCGCTCCGTAAGCAGGCAGACGGCACTGACCTCCATGAGTGTGACCGCACAGGATCAGATCCGGCAGTGTTTTCAGGCGGGGGACAGCATCGGGATTATGGGTGATCAGTACACGGAAATCACCGGGCGAAAAATCCTGTTCCGATGGCAAAACCATCATCCCGGATTTGGAATCATCCATTCCGAAAAAACTGATCCCGTTCCCCGGTGAGATCTTTTCATTGAGCAGCAGTTGAAAACCCGCTTCCCGGTAACGGCTCCGCCAGAGTTCCGGCGCACGCAGGGAACAGCACCGGTGAATGTCCCAGTTGCCGTTGACTGCCAGTTTGAATTTACCCGGCAGACTTTTCAAAAGTTCAAATGCACGATCGAACCAGACTGCTTCCGAGATCAGATCCCCGCCGAATATTACAAAATCTGCGGGGAAACGCGTCAAGGCATCCAGCAGGATCTCCTGCACATGACCGCTGCCGCTCCATGCGTGAAAAGAAGGAAAAAACGATCTGACTTTTTCCGACCGCAAATGCAGATCGCTGAAGAAAAAAATACTTTTTCCCGCAAGATCATCGTTTTTCAGACAGATGGAATAGACGGAAAAACCGCCCCGGCATTTTTTTATGCGGGAGCGGCTGATTTTTTCCGGGATCCAAGCGTCAAGTTCGCTTGAGATCATTTTTTATACTCAATTTTCATTCGCCAGAGCCTTGCGGAGATCTTCCGGCAGCGGTTTGACCGCACTCAAGGTGAATTTGCCGGAACCGGGGATCTCCACTTCTCCGCCGATCTTTTTATCCAGCAGAGCTTCGCCGATCTTGGTTTTGTAGGAAACAAAGCGGCGGTCGGGATCACCGTCAAATGCACCCAGCAGATAATATTCCACACTTTCACCGCCGGCAACCGGAGTCAGCACGGCAATGGAACCGATCACAGCGTGTTCTTTCACTTCCACATCCTTGAAATCGGTGGGCTGGACCGTGGTCAGAGCGCGTTCCAGTTCCGCACGGCGGCTGTGGAGGAAACGACGCTGTTCTTTGGCGGCTTCGTATTCTGCGTTTTCGCGCAAGTCGCCGAAACTCCGTGCCAGTGCCACAGCTGCGGCATTTTCCGGAATTCTGCGGGAAATAAGATCCTGCAATTCATCGGTAAGGCGTCTGTGAGAGGCAAGGGAGGTGATGGAGGGCTGTTCTTTGGCTTTTGCAGATGCGCCCATCAGTTTGCTGCCGGCACCGCTTTCCAGATAATCTTTGATATCCTGGGAAACACGGGAAAGTTTACCGAGAACACTCTGCCGTTCGTTGGGCTGGAAGTCGCGGTAAGTCTGGAGAGATGCAAAGATGGACGGAATATCGCCGTTCGCATTTTCCACCAGGAATTTCTGGAAATCTGCCTTGTCGAATGTGGCTTTGCGCAGTTCGCGGGATGCCGCCGCCCATTCTCTCGGCAGACCTTCCGCGGAGAGCGCGGAAATACAATGCGCCATGTCGATCATGTCCGTGATACGGGTAGGCAGATCTTTTCTGTTTTTATAGATCCAGAGGATCATATCGCAGCTGAGGGATTTTTGAGCAATGATGGTGGACATGACCACATCATCGTTGTTCACTGCTGTAAAGACCGGCGTAATGCACTTGGAGGGCAGGATCGTTCCCAGCAGAGCCAACTGTTCTGCGGAATACAGCCAGCTCGCCGCTTTCACAAAGCCGGTCAGATGCTTCACAGAAAGTTTACCCCACATTTCCAGCGCGGAAAGCGGTGTTTCCGCAGAAACCGTTGCCGGCCAGAAAACGGCTTTCCCGAAAAGAGGCTGGAACACGGGAGTCATGACTTCCGGCGTGTTGCCGTCTGCCAGAAGCCCGATACATTCAGCCAGCATCGCCACATCTTTGGGTTGCATATCTTTGCGCAGTCTGGTGAAAAGCTGCTGGATCTTTGCTGCGGCTTCTTCCGTGACGGATACCGCACCGGCTTCCGCAAAAGGTTTGAGCAGCGTGTGCAGTTCCAGGACGCTGCGGGCTTCCCAGAAGGGACGGGCATTGATCGCCGCTGCCGGAGCAACTGCTTCCTGCGCCCACCATTTTTCAAATGTTTCCGGTGTCATGATGGCGGGAACCATCAGGCGGGCAACGATATCGCGGATCTTCGCATCGTAGATTTCGGAAAGTGCGCAGGTGCGGAAAATTTTTCTGTATTCTGCGGAGGGACTGTATTTTGTTTTGCCCGGATAAAGCAGATTCATCATTTCAGGCGTGGTGTTGAAGAAATGCACGCTGGTGATCGCGCTCGCAATGGGAATGGAGGAAACACTGCCGCTTTCCAGTGAGGAAATGGCAATGGTGCCGGTCACATTGTCGATCCCGTGGATCTTGCCCCAGCTGTGATTGCTCTGCTGATAAACCAGTGCCGTGGAACGCAGCTGCTGCAATTTGCGCAGACGCATGGCGGCATCGTGAACGCTGGTGGCGGGATCTTTCGCTCCGATGGCTTTGATCACAGAACCGCTGGTCAGATACGGGGGAAGCACTTTCCGGATGGCGGCATGGAGACATTCCCGGAATTCGGGCGTATCCACAATGGAAAGTTCCGCCAGACGGATGCAGATATAGGCTTTATCTTCAGATTTCGTAACATCGCTCAACCATGCTTCACAGAGTTCTTTGAACTGGTCGGAGGCTGCTTTCAGAACCTCCAGATCAATCTTTTCCATTCGTTCCAGAAGTTCCCTTACTGCGATTTCGTTGTCAGGCATTCCTGCGTCCGCAATAAGTTTGTCCAGCATTTCCTTCATACCCATGTTTCGATGCTCCTTACATAGTTGTCAAGATTTTTGTAGCCTGATAATATATACTGCGGAAAGCAAAATATCAAATAAAGGAACGGACTTTTTTCAGAAAAAAACTTGATTTTTTGTATCGGCGGGATAAATTAGCCCCGGTTATATCCCGCAACTGCAAAATATGGAAAAACTGTTTCTATGAAGATGTCCGGAAAAAATATCTGCTGCGCCGTATGCACATTTTTCTGTGTGCTTTCCGTTTTACTGCTGCCGTTTTCTCTTGCCGCCGGAGAGAAAAGAACTCCGGTATTGACTGTATTGCAAACCACTGATATCCACGGTTCGCCGGATATTCTGAAATTGCGGACGCTGATCGAACGGGAACGGCGCGATGCCGGAGGAAATGTGCTGCTCATTGATTGCGGTGATCTGGTGCAGGGAACTTTTGAATGTTCCGTGGATCAGGGCGCGGAAATGTTCAAACTCCTTGATCGCTGTTCTTACGATGTTTTTGTACCGGGAAATCACGATTTTGAATACGGTGTGGATGCGCTGCTCCGTAATTTCCGTAATTTCCGCGGAACTGTGCTGTGTGCCAATGTGTTTTTTCATCCGGATCTGAAAGACAACACTTCCCCGTGGAAAATTTTTACCGTGAATGGAGTCCGCACGGCTGTGATCGGCTGCGCTCCGGAAGGTTTGGAACGGTGGCTCCATGCGCCGTTCTTCCGGAAGATGACTGTGGTGCCGGTGTGGCAGGGAGTGCTGCGTGCCATGAGAGAAATATATAAGTTGAAAGAAAAACCGCAAGTCGTAATCCTGGCGGTACATCAGGGAGAGTATTCTTCCAGTCAGCCTGTTTCCGGACGGGATGTGATGCAGTTGAAGGATATCGTGCGCCGTTTTCCGGCAATCAATCTTGTGCTGCTGGGACACACTCATACCGAAATTTCCGGAAAACCGTTGGGCAACAGTACATGGCTCGTTCAGGCTCCGAAACACGGAAGCGGTCTTGCACGGATCCGTATTGAGATCGATCCGGATTCCCGGATGGTGAAAAATATTTCTTCAAATTTACTTTATACCGGAGATTTGCCGCCCACCGGTTCCATGCCGGATGCTGAAAAGAAACAATATTTCGGTGATCAGGTCATCGCCAGAGTGCCGTCGGCAGAAATGACCGCACAGATCTATGCTTCGGCAATGGCGGATGTGACCGGTGTGAAAGGCGGATTCTGTACCCGTTATTCTCTGAAACCGTGGCTGTTGAGTGAGAAAAAGCGGCAGCAGAAAAACGGGATCGAACTGACAGAACGGGAACTGTATGAATTCATCCCGTTTGAAAATCGTGTGACGATCCTTTCCCTTACGGCATCTGAACTCAAAAAGATCCTGACTGCACAGGAAAAATTCGGTAAAAAGCAGGAGGGCAGCAGGCTCGTTCCCTACGGTTTGCCGGAAAATCCGGATTTCTCCGGCAGGATCGATGTCGCGTTCACTTCGTTTGCCGCATCGGGCGGAGGCAGCCGTTATCCGGAACTGCGGAAAATGGCTTTGCTCAAAAGCATCCCGCGGCGGGATCTGGAGATGACAACACGGGAGATCGTCCGCGAATATCTCCGGAAAGTTTATCCGGCGGGACTTGACAGATGATGTTTTCTGTGTTACTTTATAAGGATATATGTTATACGGAGAAAAGCTGCTATGAAAAAAATCTTTTTACTGATCCTTATGCTGACTGCGATCGTTCTGACGGGATCTGCCTGTATTTCCGGCAATGATGGGGAAAGTACGCTCCCCGATTACGATTTCAAGGCACAGCCTTCGGATATGCTCACGGAAAAGGAAATGAAAACCCTGCTGTGGCATGCCCGTCAGTTTGTGGGGCGTTCCAAACAGATCAAAATGCACGCCAATGCCAAAAAATTTATTCTGGAAAACGATCCGGAATACAAGATCCGTTATTACGGAAAAAAACGGGGAAACATCCGGCTGGAATGGAAGATCAGCGATCTTTCCCGGTGTATCGTTTCCGGGACCGGAGATTTTACAGAGGATCGCTTCCCGTGGAAAGTGGAACTTCAACTTTACCGTGAAAAATATGACGGCAGCCGCAAAAAAGAGCCGAAAAAACAGCCGGAAAGAGGCAGAAGACGGGGAATCTGAAGAATTTTTCAAAAAAAAATTTGCAGAATTGAAAAAATGTGATATATTATACGAAATTCGTCTTTTTTGATGTATGCGGAAAGATCCTTGAGGACGGATTTTTGATGAGTAGAACAACAGAGAAAACAACAAGATAACACAAAATAGCACAAGGAGCAACACACTATGTACGCAGTGATCGCAACAGGCGGTAAGCAGTTCAAAGTGCAGGAAAAAGACGTTGTCGCAATCGAAAAACTCGCTGGCGACATCGGCAGCAAAGTCACTTTCACCGAAGTTCTTGCCATGGGTGAAGGGGCAGACATCAAAGTCGGTACGCCCACCATCGAAGGCGCAAAAGTCGAAGCGGAGATCATCGACCAGTTCCGCGGTCCCAAACTGATCGCGTTCAAGATGAAACGCCGCAAAGGTTACCGTAAACGCAAAGGTCATCGTCAGGATCTGACCAAAGTCAGAATCCTCTCGATTGCATAAGCCAAAGGAAAAAACATCGAATCATGAAATATGACTCGAATGGCGCGCTTCTGGAAACAGAATTGCCGGGTTTGCCCGCCCCTCACAGAGGAAAAGTGCGGGATGTGTACGATCTGGGTGATTCGCTGCTTTTTGTGGCGACTGACCGGATCAGTGCGTTCGATTGTGTGATGCCTAACGGGATCCCGGATAAAGGCCGTGTGCTGACAGCGATGAGCCTTTTCTGGTTTGACTATCTCTCCTGGGCACCCAATCATCTGCTGTGTGCGGATGCGTCGGATTTTCCGAAGTATCTCAAACCTTTTGAAAAGGACCTCGCGGGCAGATCCATGATCGTCAAAAAAGCAAAGACGATCCCGCTGGAATGTATCGTGCGCGGTTATCTGGTGGGCAGCGGCTGGAAGGAATATCAGAAAAACGGTACGGTCGCAGGCTACAAAATGCGCAGCGATTACAAACTGGCTGATAAACTGGATAAACCGTTGTTCACGCCGTCCACCAAGGCTGAAGAAGGTCACGATGAAAATGTGACTTTTGAAGAAGCACAGGAATTGATCGGCGAAGAAAAGGCACAGCATCTGGCGGATTTCTCCCTGCGCATCTACAAAGATGCGGCGAACCACGCTGAAAAATGCGGGATCATTCTCGCTGACACCAAGTTTGAGTTCGGGGAAGTGGACGGCGAGATCACACTGATCGACGAAGTGCTGACGCCCGACTCCAGCAGATTCTGGCCGAAGAGCGAATATGCAGTCGGCTCCAATCCGCCGAGTCTGGATAAACAGTTCGTCCGCGATTATTTGGAAAGTTTGGACTGGGATAAAAATCCCCCGGCACCCATGCTGCCCGGTGACATTGTGGCGAAAACGCGTGACAAGTATCTTGGCGCGTTGAAAGCACTCAGCGGCAGAACGCTGGATTGAGTTATGCTTATGAACTGAATCGCAGAATTGATACTGTTCATATCATGCTGACTTTATGCGGCGGCGCACAGAAAAGAGCGTTGCCGCTTTTTTTATCATTTCGGAGTATTGCGGAAGATGGCAGAAGTGAATGAAACAAAAACTCCCGGTGTGGGGATCGTGCAATGGCAGGAATTCAACTTTGGAAAGACCGAAGATACTGCCTTGTGCCTTGATTGCGGAAAAAAACTCAAAGATGTGGTGATCCGCTATGAAACATACGGTACGCTCAATGCGGATCATTCCAATGCGATCCTGGTGGAACATGCGCTCACCGGGGATGCCCATCTTGCAGGAAAATATTCTGAAAATGACAAGAAACCCGGCTGGTGGGATGAAGTGGTCGGACCCGGCAGACCCTTCGATACGGATAAATTTTTTATCGTTTGCAGCAATATCATCAGCGGCTGTTCCGGTTCCACGGGACCGCGATCGGTGAATCCGGACACAGGCAAACCCTACAATATGGATTTTCCTGTGGTGACGATCGGCGATATGGTTCGTGCGCAGAAAGCGTTGATGGATCATCTTGAGATCAAAAAATGGCTTGCAGTGGCTGGCGGTTCCATGGGCGGGATGCTGGCTTTACAGTGGGCTGTGGATTATCCGGATGCCATGCACAGTGTACTGGCGATCGCAACATCGCCCACGATCTCGCCGCAGTCGATCGCGTTCAACTGGGTGAGCCGCGAAGCGATCATGACCGATCCCACATTTCAGGACGGCAATTACGAAGAACAGCCTCAGCGCGGACTTGCCATTGCCCGTATGCTGGCGCACATCACTTATTTGAGCGATGAATCCATGACGGCGAAATTCGGGCGTAAGCTCCAGTTTTCCGAAAATTACACTTTTGATTTTGCAAAAGATTTCCAGATCGAAAGTTATCTGAATTATCAGGGGACCCGTTTTGTGGAACGCTTTGATGCGAATTCTTATCTTTACATCACCCGTGCCATTGATTATTTTGATATTTCCTACAAAGCGAACGGGGATCTGACTGCCGCATTGCAGGATACGAAATGTCCTTTTCTGGTGGTATCTTTCAGCAGTGACTGGCTGTTCCCGGCATATCAATCCCGTGAACTGGTGAAAGCTCTGCTGAAGAACGGTACGCCGGTGAGCTACTGCAATATCGAATCCAGCTACGGACACGATGCGTTTCTGCTGGAAACGGATGCGCTTGGAAATCTGATCCGGAACTTTTTACTTAACCAATATGCGGAGATCCAGGGACAATGAAAAAATTTCTGCACAATACCGATGAGATCCTGCTTCAGCGTTCCGACTTGAAAGTGATCCATGAAATGATTCCCGAAGGAGCGCGGATCCTGGATTTGGGTTGCGGTTCCGGAACTTTTCTGCAGGCGTTGAAGAATCAGAAAAATGCCCGTGTGACCGGCGTGGAGATCGACCAGCAGATACTGGCGCAGTGTGTGGAACGCGGGGTGCCGGTGATTCAGGCGAATCTGGATACGGATCTTGCGGATTTTTCCGATGATACATACGATTTTGTGATTCTTTCCCGTACCCTTCAGGCGGTGCGGCGTCCGGATCTGCTCCTTCAGGAAATGCTCCGTGTGGGGAAATGCGGGATCGTTTCCTTTATGAATTTCGGGCATATCAATTCCCGTTTTCCGCTGACATTCACAGGAAAGATGCCGGTGAATAAAAATCTTCCCCGTCCGTGGTATCATACCCAGACGATCCATCCCGGCACGATCAAGGATCTGCGGAATCTGTTCCGTGAATTGAATATCCGTGTGGTGAAAGAGATCCCGGTATCCAATCCCGGCGATTTCTGTCCCTTCCTGCGGAATCTGTGGCCGAATCTTTTCTGCTCCACTTGTGTGTTTGTGATCGAAAAATAACCTGTTCCGGCATGATTTTTCTGTCATACTCCCGTTAAATAGGGAAAATTTTCCGTTTCTCTTAAAAAAAATTGTGTTTTTTTTATTGAAAAACACGGATTTTATGTTACATTAAGTTATTATTTTAATTTTAATAACATGTAAGGAAACGGAATCAATCATGACAGCAAAACGAATGATCCTGAGCGGCGATGAAGCAATCGCATACGCCGCTTATGCCTGCGCGGTTCGTACCGGCGTGGGATATCCCGGAACTCCCTCCACGGAAGTTCTGGAAACACTTTCTGCCATCGGCGGCAATGCTGAATGGGCTCCCAATGAAAAAGTGGCATTGGAAGTGGGGACCGGCACCGCATTCGGTGGCGCACGGGCTCTCGTGACCATGAAGCATGTGGGCTTGAATGTGGCGGCAGACCCGCTTTTTACCCTGACTTACACCGGCTGTAAAGGCGGTCTGGTGCTGGTTTCTGCCGATGATCCGGGCATGGCATCCAGTCAGAACGAACAGGATAACCGCAACTATGCGAAATTTGCCCAGTTGCCCATGCTGGAACCTGCGGACAGTCAGGAAGCCTATGATCTGACGATCAAAGCATTTGAACTTTCGGAAAAATTCTCCCAGCCCGTGCTGCTGCGGATCACCACCCGCGTGTGTCATTCCCGGGGTGTGGTGGAACTGTGGAAGGATGCCGAATCCTTTGAAGCACAGACCTACGAAGCCAATGTGAAAGAACGGGTGATGATCCCCGCATTTGCCAAACCGGCACATGTCCGGCTGGTTCAGAAAATGCACGATCTCGCAGCGTGGAACGATGGATCCGGCTTGAGCAAAGTCTGCGGTCCTGCCGACGCGGAAACGGGTGTGATCACTTCCGGTGTCTGTTTTTATCACACACAGGAAGCTGCGGCGGATGTGAAGATCCTGAAACTTGCCATGACCTGGCCGTTGCCGGAAAAGACGATCCGTGAATTTGCGTCCACGGTGAAACGGCTGGTGGTCGTGGAGGAAGGCAGCCGTTTTCTGGAAGAAAATATCAGCCTGCTGGGTGTGGATGTGGAAAAACGCGCTGAAGTTTTTGAATTCGGTGAATTGAGCGTATCCCGCATCAAAAAACAGCTCGCGAATGATGTGACGGCAGAGGAAAGCGGCGCACCCGGCAGACCGCCTGCACTTTGTCCCGGCTGTCCGCACCGCAAAACGTATGAAGTGCTGCGGGATCTGGATTGTATCGTTGCCGGAGACATCGGCTGCTACACATTGGGTGTGCTGCCTCCGTTCAATGCGCTGCATTTCTCCCTCTGTATGGGAGCCAGCATCGGGATGGGGCTTGGTCTGCGCCGTGCGTTGAAAGAAACGGACGCCCGCCGTGTGGTGAGTGTGATCGGTGACAGCACCTTTATGCACAGCGGCATTACGGGGATCGCGGAAATGGTTTACAACCGTCCCGCCACAGGGCATCTGGTATTTATTCTTGACAACTCCACAACGGCGATGACCGGTTTGCAGGAACACTCTGCCACGGGCCGCAACATGAAAATGGAAGCTGCTCCGCAAGTGAAACTGGAAGAACTCTGCAAAGCGTTGGGTGTGACGAATGTGGATGTGGTGGATCCGGTCGCGTTGGGTGATGCTTATCCGGAATTGATCAAAACGCGTCTTGCATCCAACGATGTGAGCGTGATCATTGTGCGCCGTCCCTGTATTCTTGAAGTGAAAAAACTGGCAAAACTTGCGAAAGGCGGTGCAAAATGAAAACGGTGACAAATGTACTTTTTGCAGGGATCGGCGGTCAGGGCATCATCCGTGCCTCCGATATGCTGACCGAGGCGGCATTCCGTCAGAATATGGATGTGAAGAAAAGTGAATTGCACGGCATGAGTCAGCGTGGCGGTTCTGTTTCCAGCGATGTCCGTTTCGGTGAAAAAGTGGCAAGCCCCATGATCCCCCGCGGCGAAGCTGATTATCTGGTGGCGGTTTCTGCGGATCAGATCGATGTCTGTGCGCCCTGGATCAATGAAAACACGGTGATCATTCAGGTGACGGATCTGCCGGAGGAATACCGGGAATCCCGCATGATGAACATTGCCATGCTGGGGGTACTCAACCGCTATCTGAAATTCCCGGAGGAACTCTGGGTGGAATTGATCCGGGAAAACTTCCCCGGCACCGTGGCGGAAGAGAATATCAAAGCGTTCAGTCTTGCTTACAGAGGAGAATAAAAAATGAGCAATACAGCAAAAACACATCCTATCAGTGCCATGGACTTCATGCCTATGGATCGTTTGAAAACCATTCAGCTGGAACGGTTGAAACACATGGTGGACATTTCCTATGCAAATGTTGCACTGACCCGTCAGAGAATGGATGAACGCGGCGTGAAACCGGAAGATATCCAGAGTCTGGAAGATATTGCAAAACTGCCGTTCATGGTCAAGACGGACCTGCGGGATACTTACCCCTACGGACTTTTTGCCTGTCCCATGAAGGATGTGGTGCGTCTTCATGCGTCAAGCGGAACCACGGGGAAACCCATTGTGGTCGGCTACACACAGAAAGACCTGGATGTCTGGTCCAATACCGCCGCCCGTGCCTTTGCGGCTTGCGGAGTGACGGCTGATGATGTGGGACAGGTGTCCTACGGGTACGGACTTTTTACCGGCGGTCTGGGTGCGCATTATGCGCTGGAAACGCTGGGTGCGACAGTTGTTCCTGCGTCCGGCGGCAACACGGAACGCCAGATCATGCTTCTGAAAGATTTTGGTGTGACTGTGATGGCTTGTACCCCCAGTTATTTTACCCATCTGATCGAAGTTGCGGAAAAAATGGGTGTGGATATGCGTGAACTGCCTCTGCGTGTGGGTGTGTTCGGTGCGGAACCCTGGACGGAAGAAATGCGTCAGCACATCGAAGCGAAAGCGGGGATCAAAGCCTACGATATTTACGGTCTTTCCGAAATCGTCGGTCCCGGTGTGGGCTGCAGCTGCGGCTGCGGGGAAGGTCTGCATATTTTTGAAGACTGCTACTATCCGGAAATCATCGATCCGAAGACCTGCGAAGTGCTGCCCGACGGTGAAGAAGGTGAACTTGTCCTCACCACGCTGGCGAAAGAAGCCATGCCCATGCTCCGTTACCGGACGCGTGACATTGCAAAGATCATTACGGAACCCTGCGCCTGCGGCAGAACGATCCGCCGTATTTCCAAGATCGCCCGCCGCAGCGACGATATGTTCATCATCCGCGGCGTGAATGTGTTCCCCTCTCAGATCGAATCTGCGATCATGAAGGTGGAAGCGGTCCTGCCGGTCTATCAGATCGTGCTGACCCGCGAACGCAGTCTGGACAACGTGGAAGTGGATATTGAAGTCAATTCCGACCTGATCAACGACAAGGTCAGCGGGATCGAAGAAGTCCGCAACCGTATTGCGACTGCGATCGAACATACACTCGGGATCCGCGTGTTCGTGCGTATGATGGAACCCAATTCCATTCCGCGCAGCGAAGGCAAAGCCAAACGCGTTATCGACAAACGCAATATGTAATCCAACGCAAGGAGGCAACACTATGAAGATCAAACAGCTTTCTCTCTTTATTGAGAACAAAACCGGTTCCCTCAACACTCCCTGCAAATTGCTTGCAGATGCCGGGATCAGTATTTCCACGCTGACGCTTGCCGATACCAGAGATTACGGTGTTCTGCGTCTGCTGGTGCAGGATTGGGAAAATGCCAAAGCGATTCTGGAAAAGAACGGTCTTGCGGTGAAAGTGGTGGATGTGGTCGCAGTGGAAGTGGATCACACGGTGGGATCACTTGCCGGGATCCTGGGCAGTTTTGATGAAGCCGGGATCAATGTGGACTACATGTATGCCTTCGGTGCGGGCGTGAACGGAAAAGCCGCACTGATCTTCCGTTTCGATGATGCGGATGCGGCTCTGGCGAAACTTGCCGGGAAAGCCGGGATCAAACTTTTGAACAGTGCCGAGATCTTTGCCTGATCCGGCAACACTGTTTTTCCGGGGAAAAAGAAAATGAATACGGGATCAGAATATCAAATCTGTATTTATGATACCACGCTCCGTGACGGCTCACAGGGCGAGGGTATCTCTTTTTCCCTGGCGGATAAACTGCGTATCGCGGAACGGCTGGATAAATTGGGTGTTGCTTACATCGAAGGTGGCTGGCCATCCTCCAATCCGAAGGATGCGGAGTTTTTCCGGCAGATCAGAACGATCCCTCTGCAAAATGCGAAGATCGTGGCATTCGGGAGTACCCGCCGTGCCGGTGTGCCGGTGACGGATGATGCAAATCTGCGTCAGCTGCTGGAGGCGGATACACCTGCTGTGGCGATCTTCGGCAAAAGCTGGCTGCTTCATGTGCGGGAAGTCCTGAAGACTACGGCAGAGGAAAATCTGGCAATGATCCGGGAATCCTGTGCGTTTCTTGTATCAAACGGCAGAGAAGTGATTTTTGATGCCGAACATTTTTTTGACGGATTTGCGGATGATCCGGATTATGCCGTTGCGGTGCTGAAGGCAGCAAAAGACGGAGGCGCATCAACACTGACGCTCTGCGATACCAACGGCGGCTCCATGCCGCTAACCGTGACGGAAGTGACTGCAAAAATCTGCGGACTTTTTCCGGATGTGACGGTGGGGATCCATACCCACAACGATTCTGATCTTGCGGTCGCCAATGCCATTGCGGCAGTCCGTGCGGGCAGCAGACAGGTGCAGGGGACGGTGAATGGTTACGGGGAACGGTGCGGCAATGCGAATCTGTGTTCCATCATTGCGAATCTGGAACTGAAAACGCCGTACCGCTGTCTGCCGCCGGGTCATTTGCAGGATCTGCGCAGTGCAAGTGTTTTTGTGGACGATATTGCCAATATCCGGCATGACCGCCGCGCGCCTTTTGTGGGGGAAAGTGCATTTGCCCACAAAGGGGGGATGCACGTCAATGCTGTGGCAAAGGTTCCGCGAACATTTGAACATATCGATCCGGCAGCGGTGGGGAATGAACGGCGGGTGCTGGTATCGGATCTTTCCGGCAGAAGCAATCTGGTATTGAAAGCGGCGGAATTGGGATTTGAATTGAAGGCTCCGGAAGATCAGAAAAGACTTCTGACGGTATTGAAGGAGCGGGAAAGTCAAGGTTATGAATATGAAGCGGCAGATGCCTCCTTTGCGGTGCTGCTGCATAAACTTTTCGGGAACTGGGGACATTATTTCAAACTGGAAGGGTTCCGGGTGATCATCGAAAAACGGCTTGCCGGAGATAAAACGATCTCCGAAGCAACGGTGAAATTGAGTGTGAACGGTGTATCCGAACTGACCGCTGCGGAAGGGGAGGGACCTGTGAATGCCCTCGACCTGGCGTTGCGTAAATCGCTGGAACGGTTCTATCCCGGCATACGGGATGTGGCATTGACAGATTTCAAGGTGCGGATCCCCGACGGCAGTGAGGGAACTGCGGCGCGGACGAGGGTATTGATCGACAGCAGTGATGGCGAGCGTTCGTGGGGAACGGTCGGATTGGATGAAAATATTATTCAGGCGGCATGGGAGGCATTGGTTGACTCCATGGAATATGCTTTGTATCAGCGGAAGATCCAGCCGGTGATCCCGGATCCCGGACTGGATCTCAATCAGGGAAAGGAATGAGAAAAAAATGATGTCTTACAGAAAATGGATGCTTCTGACGGTATTGACCGCAGTTATGTTTTATATGGTCCCGCAGCAGGAGGCGGAAGCCTTTGAACCCATCTCCATGATCGTGCTGGCTCCGGTGGCGATGCAGGCGGCAAAAGTGCTTGCACCTTATGCGGTGAAAATGGCAAGCAATATGGCAAAAGTGCTTCTGCGTGTGGGGATCCATGTGTTTGAAACTGTACTGCTGCCGATCGGATTGATCGAAAGTACCATTCTGGCTCCCTGGTTCTTCCGGCATGGTGTGAAACACATGTGGGTGGGGATCTGCGGGCCTTTCAAGGCGTGCGGCTGGACATTGCTGCTGCCGTTATCGCCATTCGGTGTGGGTGTGAACGGTGCGCTATCCTATTAGCGGGAGTGAGTCTGATGGGATCTGACGGGGAAAAAAATCTGCGTTTTACGCAGCGGCAGCGGAAAAAATATTCTTCTCTTTACGAGGAATGGTACGGTGCGGATGCGTCCGGAGCCATTGCGGGACATCTGCCGAAACCGGAAAAGATCTCCGATCTGTTGAACCGGGTCACGGAAAAGATGGTTCCGCCGTGGCAGCGTTCACTGGAACTTGTGACGGTGAAATGGAAGGAGATCGTAGGCGAAGTTTCGGCGGGCAGATTGACACCGGTCCGGATCGAAAATGCGGTATTGTATCTGGAACTGAAGCATCCGGCATACCGCATGGCGTTTGACAATCCGGCAATGAAAAAAGCGGTGATCGGGAAGGTGAATGACGTTGCGGGATCGGAGATTTGCCGTGAAATACGCTTTGTGGCGGGTGGAATGTTTGCTCCGTCAAAGAAAAAATAGGAAAAATTTTTATTTCCCGTTTGAAATATCGGGGAAAGATGATATATTATTGGTCTTTAACAGACTCCGTTATTTTTCGGAGGAGAAGTGAGTAAGGCGGAAAACGCCGTAAGATAAATAGGAAAACCGGCAGAACCGGAAACAAGGAAAGAACCAAATGGTCAGAATCAGATTGAAAAGAACCGGCGGTAAGAACTGGGGCAGCTTCAGAATTGTTGTGTGCGATGTCCGCAAACAGCGCGATGGCAAAATGGTCGAAGAAATCGGCTATTATGACCCCAAGCACAGTGATGAAAAACTGAATCAGGAACGTCTGGAATACTGGGTTTCCCAGGGCGCACAGATGTCCGAAACTGTTCAGGATATCTACGATCGTGCGAAAGCCGGCAAATCCAAAGTTGCAGGTCAGGCAGATCCGTACACGAAGAAGAAAAACTTCAAGAAAGCCGGCGAATAATCGTTGAACGCAGACAACTGGTCTGTGGCTCTTTTTTGAGTACGGAGTTTTACTGTGGGAATCAAATCGTTTTTTAGTAAGCTCTTTGGCGGTGGATCTGCGGCGGAAGAAAAGACTTCTGCGGCAAAGAAATCCTGTTGCTGCGGCGGGCACGAAGAAAAGAAAAATCGTGCTTCTCAGGCAACGCCCGAAGAGAAAAAAGCAAATCTTCGTGAACTCGAAGGTTTTGTGGAATATGTAGTCAAAGAACTTGTTGACTTCCCCGATGAAGTGGAAGTTTCCAGCGATGTGGCTGCGGATTGCACCACGATCAGGATCGTGTGCCGTCCGGGTGATCGCGGAAAGATCATCGGCAAGAAGGGCAAGACGATCACTGCGTTGCGTGCGTTGGTGGCGAGTGCTGCCGGCAGATTGCAGAACCGCGTGACGGTGGAAGTGATGGATGATGAAAATGAGGTGAAGAACTGACCGTGGCTCTCCGCATTGATATAGTGACATTGTTTCCGGAGATCTTTTTCGGACCGCTCAAATCGAGTATCGTTGGCAGAGCGTGCGAAAAGAAACTGGTGGAGATCAATGCGGTGAATTTACGGGACTTTACCCATGACCGGCATCAAACTGTGGACGATGTGCCTTACGGTGGCGGGCCGGGAATGCTTTTGAAAGCCGATGTGCTGACGGAAGCGGTGCTCTCTCTAAAACGGACGGATACCAAGGTGATCCTGACGGGTCCCCGGGGCGAAAGATTCAATCAGAAGATCGCCCGGGAACTGGCGCAGGAGAGTCATCTGGTGATCCTTTGCGGACATTACGAAGGCGTGGATGAACGGGTGCGTCAGACACTGGTGGATCGTGAGATTTCCATTGGTGATTACATTCTTACCAGCGGGAATCTTGCGGCGATGGTCATGACGGATGCAGTGGTCAGACTTCTGCCGGGTGCGTTGGGAGATGATGAATCGGGCAACGATGAATCCTTTGAAAACGGGCTTCTGGAATATCCGCAATACACAAGACCGCCCGAATTCAACGGGATGCGTGTGCCGGATGTGCTGCTTTCCGGCGATCATGAAAAGATCGCCAAGTGGCGCAAAGCCGAGTCCATGCGGATCACGTTGGCGCATCGTCCGGATCTGATCGATTGAACAAAAAAATGAAAATAACATATTAACGGAGGTTCAGAAAATGAACGTGATTGACAAAATCGAAAAGCAGCAGTGCAAAGCCGAAGTCGCTGATTTCAAAGTCGGCGATACCGTGACTGTTTCCACCAAGATCGTGGAAGGCACCACCGAACGTATCCAGAATTTCACCGGCGTTGTGATCGCACGCAAGAACAGCGGTATCCGCGAAACTTTCACGGTTCGCCGTCTTTCTTTCGGCTACGGTGTGGAAAAGATCTTCCCGCTCCACAGCCCCCGCGTTGACAAGATCACCGTTGACCGCAAGGGCAGCGTCCGCCGCGCGAAACTCTACTATCTGCGCGACAAGATCGGTAAAGCAGCCCGCGTGAAAGAACAGAAATATTTCGGCAAGGATGCTGCGAAATAAGACATTCTGTCTTTCAACACAAGATAAACGCCGCAGGCACGCTTTTATGCCCCGCGGCGTTTTTCGTTTTTCCGGAGATGATGCTGAAATGGCTGAAAAAAATATGCTGGAATTTGAACTTTCCGCCGCTGCGGAAGGTTACCGTGTGATCGCCGGGATCGATGAAGCCGGCAGAGGATGCTGTGCCGGACCGGTGGTGGCGGCTGCAGTGGTCTTCACCGATCACAGCCGGATCCCGGCGGGGATCAACGACAGCAAGCAGCTGACGGCACTGCGCCGTATGGAGCTGCGTGAACAGCTTTTGAACGATCCCACGATCCTGTACGGGATCGGAGAAGTCTCCGCGCAGGAGATCGATTCCATCAATATTCTTCAGGCAACCTGGAAAGCCATGCGTTTGGCGTTGGAAAAGATCGTTTCTGCGGATTTTGCCTTGATCGACGGCAATCCCGTGAAAGGACTGCATCTGCCCTCCCGTTCCATTGTGAAGGGGGATGCCCGGTCTGCCTCCATTGCGGCGGCGAGTATCCTTGCCAAAACGAGTCGTGATCTTTGGATGGAAAAAGCGGCGGAAGAATATCCGGATTATGCGTTTGAGGTCCACAAAGGCTATTGCACGGCACTTCATACGGAAAGGATCCGTCTGCACGGTCCCTGCGGGATCCACCGGTTGACTTTTGAGCCGGTGAGATCCATTGTCGATCCGCCGGATCTGGAACAGATGGAGCTTTTCTGAATCAATCTTCATCTTTTCCTGAATGGCTTTTGAAATTATTTCTATTTGTTGTTTTTTTCTCTGTTTTGGCAAAAAAAGATTTGCATTTTTTCTTTGTGATGTTATCTTTTTCTACTTTATGGAATATGCAACGAAACAAAGGTTTTTTTTACGATGAAACTCAATGCTCTTTTTTCTGATGGTGCCATTTTTCAGCGTCGCAAAGTGATCCCCGTTTTCGGGTGGACCGATCCGCAAAGCAAAGTGGAAATCTCTTTTGCCGGAAATCAATATTACGGAATGGCGGGTGCCGACGGATATTTTCTCATCCGCATGAAAGAGGTGGAGGCCGGCGGACCTTATACGATGACTCTCCGCAACACCCGCACCGGCGATACGGCGGTGGTGTCCGATATCCTTGTGGGGGAAGTGTGGCTGGCGTCCGGGCAGTCCAATATGCAGTTTGCCATGTACGAATCGGCGGCGCAGATGGCAGAATTCCGGAAGGAATTTACGGAAAAAAACAAGATCCGTATGCTGACCGTGCCGCTGAAAGCATCATCCGCTCCGGAGAGTTTTGTGACGGGTATCCCCTCGTACAATGGAAATGTGGTGACGGATGACGTTCCTGTGTGGCTGGATGCTGCCGACGATTGCAGCAGAATGAGCGCGGTGGCATTGTGGTTTGCCAAAAAGCTCCATGATGATCTTCAGGTGCCGGTGGGAATCCTTTCCTCCTCCTGGGGCGGCACGATCGCAGAAGCATGGACCAGTCAGGAAATGCTCCGGACCAATCCGGATATGGCATTGAAACTGATGGAATATCAGGAGGAATTGAGCCGTCCCGAACGATGGAAAAAGATTACAGACGAAGAACCGCTGCTGAATGTGAACAGCGCATCTGAACAGATCCTCTTTGAAAAATATTGTACGCTCAATCCCGCAGATGAAGGTTTTGGCAAAGGCTGGGCGGAAATTGATTTTGATGACAGCAGCTGGGAGAATTTTTTCATTCCCGGCAGCTGGATCGAGAAAAAACTTTGCGGCAATGGCGTGATCTGGATCCGCCGCAGTGTGATGCTTCCGGAATCCTGGGCAGGCAGAGATCTGGAACTGCATCTCGGCGGGATCGACAAGCAGGACAGTTCTTATTTCAACGGGGAAAAAATCGGTTCCACCGGAGAAGGATTTGATACGAAATACTGGAATACATTGCGGAATTATTCTATTCCGGGCAGACTGGTCAAAGCCGGAAAAAATATGGTGTCGGTCCGTGCGTATTCTTTCATTTATGACGGCGCATTCACAGGTTTGCAGAGCGATTATTATCTCTGCCCCGCAGACGCTCCCGAAGAACGCATCAGCCTGACCGGTCCCTGTTCTTTCAATGTGGAACACGATTTTCATTTTGCCGGTATGCCCGGAGGAAATCTGGCGATGGGACCGCACACACCCAATTCTTACGGGATCCTTTTTGATTCCATGATCCGGCCGCTGATCCCCTATGCCATTCAGGGGGCGATCTGGTATCAGGGATGCAGCAATGCGCACAGCGTTGCCGATTCTGTAAAATATGAACGGCTGATGACGGATCTGATCCGCGACTGGCGTTTCCGCTGGGGGCAGGGTGATTTCCCGTTCATTCAGACTTGTCTTGCGGGCTTTACCACCGAATTCGATTATACCGATGATTGCACTTGGGGACCGCTGCGGAACAGTCAGCGTCTTTCCACACAGAAGAATCCGAATTGCGGTCTTGCATCCGCAGTGGATGTGGGGGAAGTCCTGAACATTCATCCTGCCGACAAACGCACTGTGGGGACCCGTATGGCTCTTTGGGCTTTGGAAAATACATACTATGTTCCCGGAGTGAACGGGACATCGCCGGAAGTCAAAGCGTTGTACCGTGAGGCACCGGGTGTGCTGCGGTTGACCTTTGACCATTGCGCCAATTCTCTTGTGGCGAAAAATGGAAAACTCACCGGATTTTATGTGACGGATGGTGATGATTACATCCCGGCGGCTGAAGCGTATCTTGAGGGCAACAGTGTGGTGCTGAAATGTCCGGAAAAGCCTATGGCACATAAAGTACGTTATGCGTGGAGTCAGAATCCCATGGGTGTGTTGAGTCTTTACAACAGCGCAGGCTTGCCGGCGACACCCTTTGAAATCGAACTTTCATAAAATAAAAAAAGGAGAAAAAATGAACAGAAAAAAAATGATCCTGACCGTTGCGGCAGCGGCTTTGTGCTGTTTGTTCGCAAGTGCCTGTATGCCGGAATATGAACCGCTGTATTATCAGCAGATCTACAATCTTCAGGGGATCCGCACCGATGCGTACAAATTGTACGATAAGGGGGATGCGGTTGCAGTACCTGAAAATTTCAAGTTCCGGACGGAACTGCAGAAACTGTATGCAAAATATCCGGAAGTGATCAAAGGCGTCAAGACGGATACTTACCGGCTGGGCTGGTTTTTCCGTCAGCAGAAACTGGAACGGTCCATGGGGGAAGCGATCGGCGATCAGTGCAATCATGCAGCCTGGTTCGTGCTGAACTGCATCCCGGAAAAAGATCAGAAAAAATATGCACAGCGGATCGCAAAGCTGATGCTGGAATTTGATGAGGAAAATGCCGGAAAACTGTTGGGGGAACTTTATCAGACGGCGATCCCCGGCGGCATGATCCAACAGCATGTCAAATATCTGGACGACAAGGAAGAATCCGGCATGGTGATCGCGTCAACGGAATATTTTACCGGCAGATTGAACGGGATCGCCGCTCCGCGATTCGGTTTGAGCCGCACTTATTATCCAACCGGGATGCTGAAAAGCGAAGTGTTTTATAAAAACAATGAACCTGTCGGTCTGGCATTTTATTATGGTCCGGACGGAAGCCTTCTCTATGTAGAGGAACAAATAAAGTGACCGCGGCATGATCGATGTGAAGAATAATCCCGCCGCAATGGCATTTTCCGCACGCGCCGCAGAATTGCGTTTTCCGCTGATCGTATTGCTGGTGGCGTATCATTCCCTTCTGTCGTTGGGATATGAATGTAATATCATTGAAATGCGTCTTCCCGGCTTTCTCGTGGTGATGTTTCTGATGTTTTCCGGTTACTTCCTGACATGGCGTCTGGAAAACAGCGAAAATATCAGTTACGGCAATATGATCTGGAAAAAAGTGAAAAGTCTGCTGATCCCGTATCTGTTGTGGAATCTGTTGCTTTTTGTGCCGCATTACCTGCTGGATGCACGCGCCGCAGGCGGAGAATTTCCCCCCATTCTTTCCGCTTTGGGAGATGCGTTCGGCGTGACAGCACGGTTCCCCGTAGATGTGCCGCTCTGGTTCCTGCGGAATTTGTTTCTGTGTTTTCTGATTTCTCCGCTGCTGCTGAAACTGGCGCGTATTCCGGGAATGATTTTCGTGGCAGTCCCGCTGCTGTTTTTGGAATATTATTTCTGGCAGGAAAATCCGCTTGTCGGCTTTGTCATGTTCTTTACCGGTATGATCATGGGATTGAAAAAATATGATCTGCGCTGGATGGACCGGATCTTCTGGTACACCGTGCCGCTTCTGACAGCAGTACTGTTTGTTGTATACCGGGCATGGAATAACGGAAACATTCTTTCAGATGTGATCATTCAGGTAAGTCCTGCCGTGATCGGCGCACTGTTGATGATTCGTGCCGGACTGATTCTGGAAAAGAACAGAAGCGAAATGTTGAAAAAATCGATCGAATGGGGCGCAGTCGCTTCCATGTTGATCTATTGCGCTCATTCACCCATGCTTTCCATTACCGCACGCGTCCTGCGCCGGTTCTGTTTCAGTCAGCCCGCTTTCTGGATGATCTGGATCCTTCAGACCGTGGTGGTGATCCTGATTTGCTGTATTGCAAATCACCTCGGGAAAAAATGGTTCCCGAAAACGATGGAACTTTTTACCGGCGGACGATTCGGTTGATGTCAGCACGGAAAAAGGCGGCGGAAAAAGCGCGAAAGCGCGCTTTTTCGCCCCGGACGCACAAAAGCCTGCGGAGTTTTCCGCAGGCTTTTGCGTGTCCGGGGTATGCCGCCGGTTGCGAGGAACGCAACACGGCGGCACCGCCGCCTTTTTCCGTGCCGGATTTATTTACCGGGGTTATAATAATCCTCGTGTTTCGGCACGACGCTGGGCAGACAGAACAGGAGGATCAGGAAGAAGATCGCACCGCACGCAGCCATGAGATAGATCGTCTGGAAGTGGCTGACGGTGAAACCGTTGAAATCCCATGAAGCGGCAAGGAAAGTTCCTCCAGCCAGCAGGGATGTTACGGTACGGCTCATCCAGGAACCGAAGCTCTGATAAGTCTGATATACGGCGGTTGCCATAGCGGTATTTCCGGGTCGTGCCAGTGCCAGCATTTCGCTGGAGAAAGAGGCGTACATCATTGCCCAGACGGTACTGCTGAGAAAGAGAAGTGTACTGATCAACGGCAGGACGAAGGGTGTATCTTTTCCGCAGCAGAACATTCCGAGGGGAATGAGAATAAAAAAGATATGTGCGCCGATCTGAAGTTTTTTCGTACCGATCAGACGGATGACTTTTCCGAACAGGAAATATCCGATCACGGCTCCGGCGATAGTGACGACGGACAGAGTTTGTGCCAGTCCGTCGCCGCACTCCAATCCCTTTTTGATGTAGAATACGGTGAACGGCCCGATGGAGCCGTAGGCCAGCAGCAGACAGCAGGAATAGACGCTGAACATGATAAGCGGAGCATTCCGTATGGAGATCCCCAGTGCTTTTTTCAGGTTGACCGGTTCACTCTGGATATGTCCGGGCAATTTAACTTTGCTGACAATGAGCCAGCGGAGCCATGAGAACAACGCAGCAACGGCAAGGAAGGTTTGCAGCAGCCACACAGGTGTATTCTTACCCATGAAGAACCCCATGACGAAGAACGCCAGTCCGATGAAAATGCTGTATGTGAAGCGCAGATTCCCGAAAAACGGGGCGCGTTCTTCCGGCAGCAGGATATTCGTCAGCATGGGGAACCAGCCGCCGCTCCAGATCGGGCGGCTGATGCAGTAAGTCAGACAGCACAATGCGCACCAGTATTTTCCGAAATCTCCCATCCACGGCGCGGGGATCATCATGCAATAAGAGATCGCACCGATCATACAGGAAGTGCGGATGATCTTTTTAACGCCGAATTTTGCCACGATCCCCGCCAGAGGGATCGGCAGCAGGAAGCCCAGCAGCGGGGAAAAACTTGTTTGAAGCAAGGTCAAAGTATCGCTGCTGCCCAGTGCGATAAAATACAGAAAAATGATTGCGGAGCTGTCCAGCAGCAATTCGCCGAAACATCCGAAACAGCATGCTGTGATGCAGTAGAAACGGTTTCTTTTGCGTTCGGCATCTGTGAGTGTCGCGGCAACGGGGGTGGTGGAATTCATCAAAAAGGACCTTTATGTTATTGATTAGCGGAAAAATCTCAAACGCAGTGCATTGGTCACTACGCAGAAAGAACTTAAACTCATTGCCATGGCTCCGAACATCGGCGGCAGCTGCCAGCCCAGCAGCGGATAAAACAGTCCGGCAGCCAGCGGGATCCCCAGCGCATTATAGAAAAACGCCCAAAACAGATTCATCCTGATATTGCCGATCACGGCACGGCTCAAACGGATGGCGCGGACAACGCCACGGGGATCGTTTTGAGAAAGGACCACATCTGCGGCATCCAATGCGATTTCGGTTCCCGCACCGATGGCGATCCCCACATCAGCCCGGGCAAGGGCAGGAGCATCGTTGATGCCGTCGCCCACCATGGCAACGAGTTTGCCCCGGTTTTGCAGATCCCGGATCACGGATTCTTTTTCAGCAGGCAGGACATCTGCCGCGATATCTGCAATATGGAGCTGCGCCGCCAGCGCACCGGCTGTGACTTTGTTGTCACCTGTCAGCATAACGGTTTGTACGGACATCTTTTTCAGATCTTCCACAGCCTCCGTGCTGCCCTCCCGGATGGTATCGGCAAGGGCAATGATCCCTGCGATCCGTTTTCCTTCCGTGAAGAACAGAGGTGTTTTCCCTTGTGCGGCAAGTTCCCGTGCGGCGCGTAACAGCGTTTCATTTTCTGCGATATCCTGTGCTTTCAAAAGTGTTTCATTGCCTGCACCGACGGAGACGCCGTTTTCTTTTTGCGCCAGCACCCCCTGACCGGAAAGTGCCTGAAACGCGGTCATTTCCGGGAGCGCGGTCTTTTTTGTTTCTGCCAGTTCACAAATCGTCCGTGCGTATGGATGCTGGGAAAACCGTTCCAGTCCGGCGGCAAGGGCGAGCAGTTCATCTGCGGAATATTCCGGTGCGGGGATAAGATCGGTCACGCCCGGTTTCCCGGTGGTGAGAGTTCCGGTCTTATCAAAAACAGCCACATCGACTTTATGGAGATTTTCCAGCGATCGTGCATTTTTGAAGAGGACCCCCAGTTCTGCCGCGCGGCCCGTACCCACCATGATCGCCACCGGAGTGGCAAGTCCCAGCGCACAGGGACAGCTGATAACCAATACTGCGATGGCGGCACCGATGGCTTTTTCCGCAGATCCATCCAGAATCATCCAGGCGGCAAAAGTAATGACAGCGATCCCGATCACAACAGGCACAAAAACGGCACTGACTTTATCTGCCAGCCGTGCAATGGGTGCTTTGGATCCGGCAGCTTCCTTCACCAGCGCAATGACCTGTGCCAATGTGGTTTCCCTGCCTACTTTTTCCGCACGGAATTTGAGATAGCCGCCGGTACAGATACTGCCGGAGATGACCGTATCCCCGACAGCCTTTTCCACAGGGACGCTTTCCCCCGTGACTGCCGCCTGATTCACCGTCCCCGCGCCATCGGTCACAGTCCCGTCAACCGCCGCCGCAGATCCGGCACGGAGGATCACGATATCGCCGGGTCTGATCGCAGCAATGCCGATTTCCTCTTCTTTTCCGTTCCGTTCCACCTGTGTTGTTTTCGGTGTGAGAGCCATCAATTTTGCAATGGCAGTGCCGGTCTTTCCTTTGCTGATACATTCAAGATATTTTCCAATGGTGATCAGGACGGGGATCATTCCCGCCGCCTCAAAATAAAGATCGGTACGCTCTGCACCGCGCAACATCAGAAGAAGTACTCCGATACTGTATATCACGCCCGCACCGGATCCGACGGCGATCAGGGAATCCATGTCGGGAGTTCCCCGGAACAGACGGCTGAAGCCGAAAGTGAAATAAGCGCGGTTGATGACCAGGATCGGTATCAGCAGAAGAAGCTGGATCACAGCCGATCCCGTACCATGCCATGTCATGGCGATGACCGTGAGGGGAATGAGAAAAATCAGGCTGACAAGGATATTGCGCAGGAGGGATGCACTTTCTTTTTTTGCTTCTTCCGCAGGATCCGTTTCCTGTTCATCTTCCACAGGAGACGCCTTGAATCCGAGGCGGGAAACTTCCAGAATAATGCGTTCCGCCTGAAGTACAGTGTCATCGTACTCCACCGTCAATTCCTTCGCCGGAAGATTGACATCGGCTTTTTTTACACCATTCAACGCAGCGACAGCCGCCTGCACATGAGCCTGACACGCAGCGCAGCGCATTCCATCCACACGAAACACCCGTTTCATTTCAACTGTCCTTCAAAACTTATCACACGATCTGTATATTTTTCTTTCAATCATCGATCTCCAGCGTTTCCAGCAGAGCTTTGAATTCAACATTCCGCCACGCCGCGATCTGCGCTGTCACTGTCACACATTTATTTGCCGGATCGGTTTGTATCAGCAGGCGTTTTGCCACATCTGCCATGCCTTCATCCAGCAATTCATCTTTGATATTACGGTCGATGATCCCTTTGATCCGGTGGACATCATTGCCGTAAAATGCCGCTTTCAGTTCATAGCAGGGGATTTTTCCAACGATCTTTTTCACTGTAAGGATCATTTTTACGCCTTTGCTGTTGCGGGCAAACTGGACGGCAAGACCGTCTTTTTCCGCGGGGAAAGTCCCGGCAAGCATATTGCGGCGGAGTTCCAGAGTGCGGGGCGCGTTCTGCAAAGCATGATCCATTTCCGTGAAAAAGATCCGGTCGGGTGCAATGGCTTCTGCAAATTTTTCACCTTCATCAAAGATCACCCGTGTTCCCATCTGACGGGATCCGCGGCGTGCGGCGAGTTTTTCCATCAGGCTTTTTGCATCCTGTTTTTTCAGGAGGATAACGGCATATTGTGCATCGCCGTGCCGTTGATCTTCCTTGCCGGAAGCGATTGCGCGGACATCATTTGCGGAGAGGTTCAGGTCTTTGAAAATATCGTCCGTATCCATAAAATCCAGCAGTTCTCTGAAGATAAAGGAGCGGGTATCGAACTTTTCCACGTCCATCACACCCACAGAAGTATTGGCATAGTGGGGGATATTTTCTGCAAGTTTTTCCAAAACAGGAGTATTGTTTTTCTGTGCGGAGAGTGGGAGCAGGGCTGCGGAGCAAAGGATCAGAGCTGTCAGGATCTTTTTCATAGATGACCTCTTTCGGTTTAATTTTTTTATTCTGCCGGTTTGCGGGTAATATACAGTACAGACCCGTGATTTACAAGGAAAGTGTTTTATGAAAAAATTACAAAATGCAAAAAAACGGGATCCCGCAAACGCGAAATCCCGCAGAAATAACGAATATTGAACAGTTTATTTACCGGCTTTTCTCCGGTCGATCTCATCTTCGACTTCAGCCAGTTTTTCTTTGCAGTACGGCACAATGCGTTTGACGGTATCCTGCATGATTTTCCGGATCGCGTTTCTGCTGTCGGGACAGAACTGAACTCCGGTATTTTTACAAAAACTGCAGGTGGCTTTAGATTCCGTTGACGCGACCAGCGATCTGGAACGGAGAGTGACCCGTTTCTTCTGAAGGGAGCCTTTGCACTTGCTGCAAGTCACGAGAAATTTTCCGGAACAGGTACTGCAATTTTTCAGTTCGGGAAAATGTTTCAAAACTTCTGCCGTGATCTCCCTGCTGTTTTCGCCGTAATACATCCGGTTCAACAGCAGGAGTTTATTAATGGCGTCATACAGATTTGTGTCTTTTACTGCCTGATTGAGAAACTCTTTGCTAGTGGTATCTTTCAGGCGGCCTCTGGCGTTGGCGATATCCTTTGCACGATTGGGAATATCTCTGTAAGCGGCTTTGAAAGCGGTCATATCAAGATCTGTATATTTTCCCCAGACCGGGTGACTGCTGCCGCTGTTGTTTTCAGAGCCATCCGCTGCGACCGTGCTGTTTGCAGTTGTTCTTGTGACTGTCCCGCCGCTGGTATTGACCGGCTCTGCAAAAAGCCAGTTCCAGGCAACGATGAAAAGGATGATAGTGATGATAAATCCGATGATCCAACCGACCAGTGCGGTGACTGCTTCTTTATTCATTTTTGATCCACCTGTTGAAATAACTGCTGATTTGAATTCTCATTGGAAATATGATTTCCGTTTATTTCCTTAAAATAACCGCCGGAGTGTCTGTTGTCAAGTCTGTACCGTTTGCTTTTTGCTGTTTTTTTTCTTTTTCTGCTGTTTCGGGGATTGCAACATTGCTTTTGCTGTTGTATATTACGGAATTGGAAACGGTAATGAAAGAATGAGTGTGCAGAATATGAAAAAACAGATTTTGTTCGGTTTCGCGGTGATTTTTGTGCTTCTTTTTGCTGTCGGCTGTTCTTACGGGGTGGCATTGGAAAACCGGGAAAAACTCAAACAGGTGCGTGTAGGCATGACGAAAGCGCAGGTGCGTGAACTGATGGGTGCGCCGTTGGAAAATGAAAAATATCATACACCGGATATCTGGTTTTATTATACCGATCCCAAATGGTATGACGGTGTTTTTACGCGGGATGAATGTACGCCGTTTCTCTTTGATGAAGCCGGCAAACTCAAGGGATTCGGATACGAGTTTTACAAACGGGAACTCAACAGTGATCCCTGGCGCAGACGGCAGCTGGATCAGCAGTTGTAAACAGTTTTTGAGCATTTTTTGCTGTTTTTTTCAGGAAAAATGCAGAAAATCTCTGAAAAAGTTTCATTTTTTTACTTTTTGCGTGGAAAAAGTTTGCTTCTGTACTGGAAAAATCCTGATCCGGGTATTATAGTACCCTTTCAAACTCTATGATTTTATGGTGTACGCGCGGCAGGAACAGTGATGCAGAACGAACAGACAAGATGGTTGAAATATTTTGACAGCGATGCGATCGCAAGACTGTCGAAGATCGGCTTTTCTCCGTCCGGACTTGTGGAAGGAAAACGCGTGGGAAATCACCGGTCCCCTTTTCACGGTTTTGCCATTGAATTTGCCGGACACCGCGGCTATGTGCCCGGAGATGATGTGCGCCATATCGACTGGAAGGTGTATTACCGCACCGGCCGCTACCTGATGAAACAGTACGAACAGGAAACGGACCTGTTCTGTCATGTGGTGGTGGATGTGAGCGACAGTATGAATTTTGAGTGGAAGCACGGCTCCAAAAAAGATTATGCCGCGTTTATTGCCACGGCTTTGAGTCAGGTCATCACAGAACAGGCGGACAATGTGAATGTGCAGTTCTGTACGGATCGTGTTCACGGCGAAACCGGCATGACCAACAGTATGGATGTGATCGGCAGTATTGCCGCGTTTTATGAACAGGATTTCAAATTCGGGAACGGTTCGCTGGGTGAGGCTCTGCGTCTGTTGGGGGAATCTTCCGGAAGACGGCATATCTTCTTTATTATCAGTGATTTTTATGATGATCCGGATGATGTGTTCGACGGCGTGAAGCGTTTGTTGGGCAATCGCCATGAGGTTGTACTCGTTCAACTTTCCGATCCGCTGGAACGCTCTTTTGACATCAATGGCAGGATCCGTTTTCTGGATATGGAAAGCGATGAATCCTTTACTGCGGTGGGGACGAATCTGCGGACGGCATACGAAGAATTGTATTGTGAATTTCTGGATGATCTGCGGGATCGCGCCCGCTCTCTGGGTGTGGATTGTCTTTTCTGCCATACCGAAAAAAATCTTGCTGTGCAGTTTGCGGAATATCTTTCTGCCAAAGCGGCGATGGCGCGGGGAGGGTGATCTTTCATGTCTTTCATCAATCCCCTGATCCTGTATTTTCTGCCTGCGGTTTTGATCCCGCTCATCATCTATTTTCTCATCAACCGCAAAAAGGTGATCCTGCCTTTTGCCGCCTTTGAATGGATGAAAAAGGCGTTGAAGAAACGCAGAAAAAAGACCCGTATCGATAATTTGCTCAAACTCATTGCCAAGATCCTGCTGGTGTTGGCGCTGGTGATTTTTGCGGCGCGTCCCTCTTTCAAATTCGCAGGCGCAAAAAAGATCCTGGTGGTGGTGGATACCTCCGTGAGTATGGGGGCAACGGTGGATGGCGGGGCATCCCGGCTGGAATCGGCACGGGAGACGGTGCGCCGCTTGCGCTCTGTCCGGAAAGACGCGTCCATCGTGCTTGCTTCTTTCGATGAAGAATTGCGGATCATCTCCGGTGATTTGACGGATCTGACGGCAAATTCTGCGTTGGAAGCGGTCAAGCCGGGTGCGGGCAGTGCTTCATTTGCCGCGCTGCTGGAGGCGTTGGAGCAGTATCCGGATCTGCCGGAATACGATACGATCTGCATCGTAAGCGATTTTCAGCGCACGACATTGAATGACAAAGATTTATTGAACAGTCTGCTCCGGAAGATCGGGACCGACCGTTTTATGTTCCTGCCGGTGGATACGGGGACGGCGTTTGCCAATGTTTCCATTGATGAATTCATTATCCCGCCCGAAGGATTTTATCCGGGAAGAGCCAATCCTGTTACGGTGCGTCTGACCAATCATGGAACGGAAAATATTGAAAATCTTGTTCTGACCCTTTCCATTGACGGTGTCAAAAAGGATCTGGCACTGGTCAATCTGCCGCCGGAATCTTCTGTGGAAGCGGAACTTTCGCTGATGCTGCCTGCCGGAGCGAAGGCTTCGGAGATCCTGCTGGAGATCCCGCCGGATGCATTGGAAGCGGATAATACTTTGCGGATCATTGCCGAACCCCGGGCAAAATGGAATGTGCTTTCTGTTGCACCCATGAGCCATGCCGATGAAGGAGTCAGTGCCGATTTTTATATCAGATCCGCATTGGAAACTTTTGCGGGCGGCGATTTTCTCCGCGTTCACAGTGTCACCATTGCGGAAACCAATACATTGGATCTGGCGAATTACGATCTGGTGGTGACCACAGGGATCGATTTTCAGCCAAACGGCGAATTTGAAACGCAGCTGAACGCATATCTGGAAAACGGCGGTTCGCTGATTTCTTTTGTGTCGCCGCACATGCAGAATTGCTGGGACGGCTTGAACATCCCTGCGACTATTCAGGCATACGATTCCACTGTTCCGCAGGATGAAAACGGGATCGCCAATGTGACGCTCAAGCCCGATGCTGATGCGGTGAACGGCAGCTATCTGGATTTTATGAACGCTTCCAAACTGCCGCTGGCAACGATGAATTTCCGTCAGGCTGGGGGGATCACCTTGCAGACACAGGGTGGAGAAATGGCGCAGAGCAGATTGAAACTTGCCGGACTGGATGCCCCTACGGTCATTCACACGAAAAAAGGACGCGGCACGGTGATCCTGGCGGCATTTCTGCCGGTTCCCGGCTGCACATCCATTGTGCTGAATCCGAACTTTATCCAGTTCATGCGCCGTATGACCAATGATGCTGTGGGACGGTCTTCCGGATTTTATTCTGTTTGCGGTGTGGAACGGAAAGCGATCGAACTGCCGCAGGGCGTGATGCCTGTTCCTGACGAGCGTTTTATTCTGAAGAACCGGAAAGGGGATGAGATCTGCGAAGGCACTGTGCGCCGGACTGCGGATGGGGCTTCGGTGCTGGATGTGGAAACATCTTTCCCGGAAGGAGCCTTCCTTTCTGTTTATCGCGCGGGCGAAGACAATCCGGTATTTTCCATGGCGTTCAACCCTGCGCGTGGGGATTCATCCCTGATTCCGGTACCGGAAGAATTTTTTGCGGATGCCGTTGCTGACGGTCTGGTTTACCGGGATCCCTCTGTGGATACGGCTGGACACGGGGATCACGAATATTTCAGGATCGCGCTGATCCTGCTGGTGCTGGCAGTGCTGCTTGATATTTACGCTCATTTTATCCGGAGGCGCGACGCATGAGATTTGAATATTGGCTTACAAAATTGATGCAGGCGTTTCCCACGCTTTTCGGCGATGATGTTTCCCGGATTGTTTCGGTCCAATGGGAAAGCTGGATCCCGCTTTGGGTCTTTCCCTTTGCGCTGGCTTTTCTGACGGTGGCGGCATTCTGGTTTTACAGTCGTGAAAAACAGGTGTCCCGCGTCAAACAGGTCTTTTTCGGATTTATCCGTATGATCGTACTTTTTCTGATTTTCTTCCTGATTGCGGCTCCCCGGATCGTGATCGAAGCGGAAGGTGCGCCGCCGTGTGTGGTTCCGCTGCTGGTGGATGCCACGGGAAGTATGTCCATCTATGATTCCGATGTGGATACGGAGGAAGTGAACAAACTGGGGATTGATCTGAACGCCATGCCGGACGGCAGAGCCAACCGTTTTGATATCGCGTGGGCGAAAGCCGGTGCGCTGGTATTGCCGGCGGATAATGAGGATGCGAAAGGGATCACACTCCGGAAATTCACGGCGGGCAATCAGTTCCGTCAGATTTCCGATGAAATGAAGACTGCGGCGGATCTGCTGGCGGCGGGGATCGTGCCGGATGCGTCGGTAACATCCTTTTCCGCCATGCTGCGGCAGGGATTGAACAGTGTTTCCACGGAACCGTGTCATGCCATGATATTGATTTCCGATGGTGCGGACAATGCCGCGACCACCATGCACGCGGTGCTGGAGGAATTGAAACAGCGCAAGATCAAAGTCCATACTGTGCCTGTGGGCGGCAAGACGTTCCGGGATGCCTCGGTGCAGGGGATCGAAGTGGAAAATATCCTTTTTGCCAACGAAAAGAGCCGTGCAGTGATCCGTTTTGCCCAGAATTCCTGCGCAGGGGAAAAGATCCGTGTCCGTGCATATCTGGAAGAACATCTGTTCTTTGAAACGGATTTTACTTTGAAAGCCGCAGCCGATCAGAACGAATTGCCATTGGAATTCACTCCGGCAAAAGCGGGTGTGTATTCTCTGAAGGTGGAAATCTCCGGTCTGGCGGAAGATGCCATCCCCGACAACAATGCTTATACCCGGAATTTCCGTGTGGTGGCAGATCAGATCCGTGTACTGCTGGCATTCGGTACGCCCTCCTGGGAATACCGTTATCTTTCCGGTGCGTTTGCCCGGGACAACCGGATCAAACTTTCGGTCTGGCTCGGTTCTGTGGATGAACGGTTGTATGCTCAAAACAACAATACGGAAGCCTTCCCCTATCTTCAGAAACTGCCTGCCACGGCGGAGGAACTGAATAAAAATTACGATGTAGTGATCCTTTCCGGATTGGATATGACCGCTGCCGAGCCGGGATTTGCGGAAGGATTGACAAAATTTGTGGAGGAATACGGCGGCGGACTTGTTCTTTCGGCAGATCCTGTGTATATTCCGTACACCATGCGTGCTTCGGCATTGGAGGATCTGGTGCCGGTTTATATTCCGCGACCGGTTGGCAGATCGTATCAGGATGAAATGCAGAATCCGAAACTGGAACCGCTGAAATTCATGGTGATGCCCGATGGTCAGAACAGTGAAATGCTCACTTTCTCCAGCGAGCCTGTGGAAAATGCCCGGATCTGGCGGGAAATGCCGGATATTTATTCGGTATGTATCGGCGGCAGATTGAAGCCTTCCGCCATCACGCTGCTTGCCACATTCCTGAATGACAGACGCCAGTCTTATCCTGCACTTGTCCTTCATTCCTACGGACGCGGGTCGGTGCTGTTCATCGGCTTTGACTCCACCTGGCGTTGGCGCAGAGAATTCGGGAACCGCTATTTCCGTCCCTTCTGGGGGCGTGTCGTCCAGTTCATCGGCTTGCCTCACCTGCTCAACGAAGCGGAACAATCCGCATTGCTGCCGGAATCGGAAAACTGTATTGCCGGAGAAAAACTCCGGATCCGCGCACGGGTATTCGACCGTGATTTCAAACCGGTCGTTCAGGAGAATGTGACATTGACCGTGAAGGATCAGGACGGCAGAGAACACCATATCCTGCTGGAAAAAACGGAAAACCGCGCGGGGATGTATCAGGGTAATTTTGTGCCGGATTCCGCCGGACGCCTCACATTGACTCTGCCGGAGGAATTCAATGCTCTGCCGGTGGAAGTGCGTGTGGTCAAAGCGGGCAATGAATGGCTGAATCCTGCGGGTAATGATGAAACATTGAAGCAGATCGCCGCGGCGACCGGCGGGGAATTTGTGGAAAATGCGGAAGATCTTGCCGGATTGATGACTGCGATCGTGGATGGCAGAAAACGGGAAGTGATCGACAGAACCATAACACTTTGGGATAAATGGTATCTCCTTGCACTGCTGTTGGCTCTGCTGACACTGGAATGGGTGTACCGTAAATTTTATTCCCTTGATTGAACGGAGATGACCGGATGATGCAGAACGAAAAAAATATCAGAAAGATCAGAGGGCGGATCCAGCGCGCCGCATGGCTGTTGCGGATCGCGGTGATCGTGCCGTTCTGTATGGTGCTGCTTGCTGCCGCCGCCGGTGCGGTGCTGGTCTATTTCCTGCTGGACTATCTGACTGCTCTGCCGGTGATCCCCCGGTTGATCATTACGGCGTTCATCCCTGTATTTTTCCTGATCTATCTGCCGATCCGCCGCAGAAAACTTTTCCGTCGTGCCGGGTCGGACAGCGAAGCCGCGGCGAAACTGGAGGAATTTGCATTGAGCCGCCGTCCCGACGGGTTCAAGGCGCGTCTCCTTTCCGCCATTGATTTTGCGGGACGGTCTTCCGGTCAGACGGGTGTTTCTGTGGAATTGCAGGAAAAAACGATCGCGGATGCGGCATCGGAATCTTTCAACCCCTTGCGGATCCCGCTTTTTGACCGGAAAAAAATGTTGATCGCGTTGGGTGCGCTGATGCTGGCATCGCTGGTGTTCGGACTCCTTGCCTGTTTCAGAATGGATCTGCTGGAGATCTTCCTTGCCCGTGCCGTGGGGCAGAAACGGGAATATCCCACGCGGACTGTGATCGAATCCATTGAACCGGTCAATGCACCGGAATATTTGGTGGAACAGTACAACGATGTGACGATCCGGGTGAAAGCCTCCGGAGTCCTGCCGCGTCAGGGGCGTTTGAGCGTTCAGACGGGAGAAAATAAAAATGTGCGTCTGGTGCTGGAATCCACCGGAGAAGAAGGTGTTTACACGGCTGTGGTGCGCCGTCCGGCAAAAGATTTTACCTGCGAAGCGATGTTGGGTGACGATAAATCCTCTCCGATATCCATCCGCGTGATCCCGCCGCCGCTGCTGATGGGCGGATCCGTCCGGATCATTCCTCCTGCCTATACCAAACGGGAAACGGTGGAACGGAAAATGGGACCGCTGGAAGTGCCGGAAGGAGCCACCCTTGCCATTACTGCGGAAACCGACCGTGCCGTGGAAAAATGTTTTCTTGTTTTGAGCAGCGGAGCCGCTCTGCCGGGAACGGTTCAGGGAAAGACCTGTACATTCCCGGAGATCCCGGTGAAACAGAATCTTTCCTATCGCGTGGAAGTGGAAGATCAATATGCCATCCGCAACCGCGAACGGATCGATTATCCGGTGACGGCGGTGCCGGACCGGATGCCGGTGATCCTGTTGGAACGGCCTGAAAACGGTGGATTTTATTCACCGAAACGGGGGATCATTTACCGGATCAGTATTTCCGATGACTACGGTGTGAAAGATCTGGATTGCCGTTATGAAGTCCTGCGCAGAAAGAAAGTGGGGGATTACGACCGGATCGAAACGGTATCCAAAGGCTCGCTCAAACTGGAGGAATTTACCGATGTCCCCATGGAAACAAAAGTTTCCGGTACATTGGATCTCAAGAAGATGCGTCTGACGCCGGGTTGTACGGTACAGCTGCTTTTCCGGGTGAAGGACAGTCACCCGAAACGAAAAGAAATGGGAGAATCGGAAATGCTGGAAGTCAATTTTGTGACCGATGCGGAACTGCAGGAGATCCTGAAACAGGAAGAATTGCAGATCTATCAGAATCTTTCCGACGTGGTGGACGATATGAAACACCAGCGCACGATCATTCATAATATTTTGCAGAAAGAGGAGGAAAAGAAAAAATGAAACGGCAATTCCGGTTATTTCTGAACATATTTCTGCTGATGTGCTGTGCTGCGGTCTGCGGCGCGGAGGATCTGGTTTCTCCCGCCGTTTCTGAAGAACGCGCAGTCCGCATTGCTGTGGACCAGTTGGAACATATCCGCGAAAAACAGGAGGAGAGCGGTGTTTTTGCGGAAAAGGATCTGAAATCCACACTGGATAAAGTGGAACGCATGAACATCATCCGCGTCCGCGAACTTTCCTCATTGATCCGGAAACTGGAAAATGCACGGATCCTGCGGGATGCCAAACCGCAGTATTCCGATGCCCGCAAACACTATGACAACGCCATTTCCGAACTGGAAAAAATCATTATCCAGAAACGCTTTGAACTCGTCCGCAACGAAAAACTGGAAGAACTCCTGAAAAAACAGGTGGAACTGCGTGACGAACTCAAAAAATTTGAGAACGAACACAAAGACAAAAAACTGGACAGCAAAGCGTTGGAGGAACTTTTTGAACTTTCCGAAAAACAGGAAGCGTTGAAAGATGAAGCCGATAAAAACGATATGAAAAAGATCGGCGAAAAAATGAAAAAAGCCGCTGACCAGATGAAGGAAAACAAGAAAAAATCCGCATTGGAAAAGCAGGAGGAGATCATTAAGGAGCTGCGGAAGGAAATCGAAAAATCCCTCAAGGAACAGATGAATCCGAAGGATATGCAGGATATGCAGGATATGCAGGACGGCGAAATGCAGGATGGTGATATGCAGAACGGCAATATGCAGAATGGCGATATGCAGAACAACGAAATGATGGATCAGATGCAGCAGAAAATGGATATGATGCAGCAGTTGATGAATCAGATGCAGCAGAAAGATGATAAAATCAAGGAGATCATCAAAGAAATCAATGCCCACGAGAAAAAACTCGGCATTGAGGAAATGAAAAAGGAAAAGGA
>JAZNXT010000043.1:0-3343 GCA_045594005.1 Victivallales bacterium | reverse complement strand
GGACATCACCGCTTTCGGGGCGGATCGTCCGGAGAGCGGCGAAACGCTGGTGACACTGCTGGAAGCACTGAACCGTCTTGAAGGAGAATTTGTCATCCGTCTGCTTTATACGCACCCCGCACATTATACGGATGAATTTATTGACTTTCTGGCAAGGGAAGATACGAAAGTCCTGCCCTATATCGACATGCCGTTACAGCATATTTCGGATCGTATTTTGAACGATATGCACCGCCATGTGAGCAAAGCGCGTATTCTGGAGATCCTGAAATCCCTCCGCGAGCGGGTAAAAGACCTGACGCTGCGGACGACCTTCATCACCGGTTTCCCCGGAGAGACCGAAGAGGAATTCAACGAACTGCTTGATTTCATAAAGGAGCAGAAGTTTGAACGCTGCGGAGTTTTTCCCTATTCCGCCGAACCCCGTACCCCGGCGGCGAAGATGAAAGATCAGATCCCGTCAGAAATTGCGGAAGCAAGGGCGGCGAAACTGATGCGTATTCAGAAAAACATCATGAAAAAAGCCAATCGCGCCTGGATCGGCAGAGAAGTGACCGTGCTGGTGGATGCCGTAGACAATGGTTTTGCGCAGGGCAGAGCGATGATGGATGCTCCGGAGATCGACAACTGCATACTTTTCCCTGCTCCGGGGCGGAAAGTGAAAGAAGGAACATTCTGTCAGGTGCGGATCACGGATGCTGACAGTTATGAATTTACCGGTGAAATCGTGAAAGGAAACAGAAAAAAATGAATTTACCGAATATTTTGACGGTGTGCCGTATTGTTATGGTGCTTGTGTTTGTGGTGCTGGCGACGGTTGCAGAAAAAAGCACCATGCCGGAGCAGTACATTTTTGCGATCCGGCTCGGGGCTTACATTCTTGCGATTTTGGCGGGGCTGACGGACTTGCTGGACGGCTATCTGGCGCGCAAATGGAATCAGGTAACGGATTTCGGAGCCCTGATGGATCCGTTGGCGGACAAAATTTTCGTAACGGCGACGATGCTTGTTGCGATCGAATTCCGTCTGATGCCGGCGTGGATTGCGATTGCGGTGTTGTGCCGTGAATTTATGGTAACGGGCTTGCGCACGCTTGCGGCGAAAAAGCAAGTGGTGATTTCGGCGGACCGCTGGGGAAAATTGAAGACGGCATTGCAGATGGTGATGCTTGCGATCGCGGGTCTGGCATGGGTTTTTGAGATGGACGGAGCCGTGGACTGGCTGCGGGTGAAATACTTCTACGGGATCCGTCTTTGGTACGTGTGGATGACTTATTTATGCGGGATCGTTCTTGTAACGGTTTTCTCCGGTCTGGGTTACTTTATCCGCTTCCGCTTTCTCTTTTTGGACAAAAAAGAGGAAAAAAATTGAAATTGGACTTGAAAAAAGTCAAAAAAGGATTATATTCTAAACTGTCATAAATAAAATGACAGTCCCGGAGAGATGGTCGAGTGGTTTAAGGCAGCGGTCTTGAAAACCGCCGTGGGGAAACTCACCGAGGGTTCGAATCCCTCTTTCTCCGCCATTTTTTTTGCAAAAAAATGGCGAACGAAGACGCAAGTCTTCTCTTAACTGTGCCGTCAGGCACAACTTCACATCTTCACGCGGCGTCAGCCGCTCTTCACTGAATAACCGTTACGCCTTGCTTGCTTGTCCGCCGTAGCCTTGTGCGAAGGTGGATGAAGTCGCTCCCTGTGGTCGCTTGTGAAGACGTTTCGCTCACGCTCCACTTGCTTGTCACGGCGTAATCTGCAGAGCAGATGAAGACGGATGAAGTTTTTTTACTGCGCTTCGCTTACACGGCGGCAAGCCGCCTTGATTTTTCCATTTGCGGTGATATATTTATTCCCATAGGAATTGCAATATGGAAAAGACTTTCAAAAGAAATATACAAAAACTTGTAATATTTATGCTGATCGCGGCGATTATTCCGCTATTTGGGTTATTGGTGCCGTTGTTGCCGCATATGATCAGTGGAATTGTTTTTCTGTTGCTGATTATTGGCTGGGCACTATTTTGTTTTTTCATCCTGCTTTTGGGTAGTTCGGTAATATTGGAGTTGTCTTGCCAAAAGTTGTTCCGGCTACTTATTTTGATTGCATGGTTTCCTTTCTACACGCTACTGTGTTGGGGATGGGCAACTTTGGTAATGCTGCTTGGGATGCAAATATTCAGGTATGTTTAATATAATTCGGAGATAGTAACTCTTTATGACACAGCAAAACGCAATAAAACTTTTTGAACAAAAACAAGTCCGTTCCGTTTGGGATGATACCACTGAAGAATGGTACTTTTCGGTAGTGGATGTGGTGGCGGCATTGACCGACAGCGTGAACCCAACCGACTACATCAAGAAAATGCGGCAGCGCGACCCTGAATTATCTAAAGGGTGGGGACAAATTGTCACCCCCCTTGCAGTTCAAACTGCCGGAGGTAAACAAAAGATGAATTGTGCCTCTGCCCAAGGAATTTTCCGTATAATCCAGTCCATTCCGTCACCGAAAGCGGAACCCTTTAAGCTGTGGATCGCCCAAGTCGCGGCAGAGCGGCTCAACCAGATGCAGGATCCGGAACGCTCCATTGAACAGGCAATGCTGGATTACAGGCGTTTGGGGTATTCTGAAAATTGGATCAATCAGCGGTTGAAATCAATCGAAATCCGCAAAGAATTGACCGATGAATGGAAACGGCTGGGTTTGGAAGAAGGTACGGAGTTTGCAATCTTGACCGATATTATTTACAAAGCGTGGGCTGGAAAAACAGCAAAAGAATATAAACAATTCAAAGGTTTGAAAAAAGAAAATCTGCGGGATAATATGACCAACCGCGAACTGGTTTTGAATATGCTTGCTGAAGTTTCCACCAAAGATATTTCAGAGGCGGAAAATCCAGATACTTTTGCCCGACATGCTCAAGTTGCAAAACGCGGCGGCAACGTGGCAAAAACCGCCCGTGAACAATTGGAAAAAGAGTTGGGGCATTCGGTTATTTCTCCAGAAAATGCAAAAACACTTGGAATTGCAGGAAGTATGGATTTGCCGTTTGAAGATGAAGAATCCAAGTGACATTCTGAGTTTTTCTGAATAAAAGTGAAGCGTTTTTCAGAATTTCATTTCACAGCGAAATTCCGAAGTTTTAAGCTCAAAAAGCCTTTCAGAATGGTGGGGGAAGATAAAAAAGTGATCCGCCATTTTTTTTATCCCCCTTTTAATCTTGCTGAAAAAATCATCCTTGCTGTTATTTTGTAAAACTCGTTGACTCAAAGGATTTTACAACATTTCTGCCACGGCAAATACATTTTTAATCCCGACCAAAGTGTGCATCGTAATAAATGCGGCAAGCA
>JAZNXT010000042.1:0-19392 GCA_045594005.1 Victivallales bacterium | reverse complement strand
AGCGGCTCCGCCATTCAGGGTAAACAATTTACAATGCCTCCCGCACGCCTACAGCGTGCAAGTGGTATGATATGCCTTTGAACCTATGGGCAAGCCCATAGGCTATAATCCTGCACGCCTTCAGCGTGCTTATCTCCCCATAAAGGGAACAGAGCTTTCAAAAAACATTTATCCGCAAAGCCGTATCTGCGTGAAGTGCAGACACGGCTTTGACTCGCTTAAATACTGAAAAGACATTTTCCCGTGAATCGATCCTGTTCCGCAATTATTTTTTCTTTGCGAAGAATGCGGGATCCAGATATGCTTTTTCCGCTTTATAGAGTTCTTCCGCCATTTTCCGGATTTCGCCGGGACTGCATACGGATGCGGTATTGGGATCCAGCATCATGGCGAGGGTGGCTTTTTCCAGATCTTTTTCGATACAGGCTTGCGCAGCGAGTTCATAGCAGCGCATATTCCAGTCGCAAATCGCCGCCATTTGAGCGGGGAGCGCGCCGAAATGCGTGGGGAACACGCCGTTTTTATTGACGATACAAGCCACTTCCACGATCCCGTCCATCGGCAAATTGTCGATCAAACCGGTGTTCGGCACATTCAGATGTGCGATAAAGGGGCGGTCGGCTTCGATGGCTTCGATGATATGGGTGGCATATTCCCAGGAGCGCACCGGTTTCCAGTCGTCATCGTGTTTGCCTTCCAGCATTTCCTGTTTGTATTTATCGCCGTTGATACGCCACTGCGGCCAGTTGTCGGCATAGAAGGAGGTCTGACCGAGATAGCGCAGACCGCAATGTTTGTCGATGAGATCCTGGCGTTTCCGGTAGTAGGGCAGATATTCACTGAAATGTCCGCTGGATTCGGTAACGAATGCACCGAAATGTTTCATGATATCGAACCGCACGGGATCATCGCACAATTTTGTTTCGCCTTTTGCAATGCGTTTATTGATCACGGGATAGAGATCTTTACCATTGTGTTCCAACCGTGTGAACCAGGCAAGGTGATTGATCCCGCCGCATTCCCAGCGCATTTCATCGTACGGCACGCCTGCATAACCGGCGAGCTGATGACTGGATCCCTGTACGCTGTGGCACAGACCGTAGTGTTTGATCTGCGGGAACATACGGTGTGCGGCAAGACACATGATGGACATGGGGTTGGTATAGCTCAAAACCACAGCTTTCGGACAGAGTTCGGAAACATCTTTCAATACTTCCATCCAGGTGGGGACGGTGCGGAGAGCTTTCATCACGCCGCCGGGGCCGGTGGTGTCGCCGATACACTGGTTTACACCGTATTTCAGCGGAATATCGTTGTCAGGACGCACGCAGGGTTCGCCATTGACTTCGATACAGTTCACGATATAATCTGCACCCTTCAGCACTTTGCGGCGGTCCATGGTCTTGGTGATCTTCCAGCCGTGGCGATCCAGTTTGTTCATGATCCAGTAAGCGATCTTTTCGGAAAGGTCCAGACGCTTTTTGTCGATCTCCACCAGGCACATTTCCCCTTCGTCCATACCCGGAGCCAGCATGATGTCTTTGAAAAGCCCACCGAAGAATCCGCTGCCTGCACCCATGAAAACAACTTTGATCGGGCGGACTTTCTTCACATCGGCTTTTTCATCTGCCGCTTTGCTGTGTTCCGCGTGACCGAGATCTGTTTTCTTTTTCGTTGCGGCTTTCTTTGCCGGAGCTTTTTTTACGGTTGCTGCTGCTTTTTTACTGTCTTTTTTCTTTGCAACTGCCATGACTGGAATCCTTTCCTTGATTTATTGCTTTATGGCTGTTCTGAAAAATTTATCCGGAAATATATACAGCAACAGAATAAAATGCAATCAAAAAAAGGCTTCCGTATCCAAAAAAAACGGAAAAATCAGCGTTCCATCTCCTCCAATGTGGATCCGTGGCGGCAGATCGCGCGTTTATATTGGATCAGAGAGTTTGCTCCCACGATCTTCAAACGCAAAGTCAGCAGCACCGTCAGTACGGTTGCACCGCCCACAAAATAATTCATATACGGCACATTCAGCAGATACAATGCAAAAAGCACTGCCACGTAAAATGCCGCCAGCAGCTTTCCGTTCCGCAAAAGATTTTTTTCGATTGCTCTGTTGTGAGACTGCTCCGCTTCCGCTTCCAACTCCGGCATTTTTGTCGCTTCAAAAAGTTGCGTCACCACCTTGCTGTAAACTTCCCGTGTCGTACCCAGCAGATATGCCAGACGGCTGATTTCCAGCAGCAGGATCACCGCATACGCGGCAAGAACGCCGATGATCCAGATATTCAACTGCATTTTGAATGTAAGGATCCCGAAGACCAGCACAAAAAGCAGTCCGGAGCGCAAACTGGAATTTTTGAACCTCTGCAGATTTGTGGTGTCGGCACAGGAACGGTAAATATCTTCTTCGTAGCGGTTCAGTTTCAGCTTACTTGTCATAATGCAATCCGATCTCATCCAGATGCAGCACAAAACCGCAGTTTTCTTTCAATTCCTTCTGAAGGAGAGTCACATCCAGTTCATACGGCTCCACACCGTTTTTGATACACATCGCCGCCGCCAGTCCTGCCGCCTGGCCGGTCATTGCCGCCGGCGGGATCACGCGGGTGATCTCCCAGGCATCCCCTTTTGCGCCGGTGCAGCGGCCCGCCGCAAGATATCCGCCCATGTTTTTTTCCGGGATCAGAGAACGGTAGGGGATCTCCCACACCGGACCGGATTTGCGCCAATCTGCCGCCAGACCGATGCTGTCTTCAAAACGCTTGTTGTTTTCATTATCCCCCAGCACATATTTTGCATCGATGCTGTAAATCTTGCGGAATTGCGGCATCGCGGGCAGTTTCAACGCATAATAATCGTTGCGGTTATATTTTTCCGGTTCGGCTGCGTAAGCCTTTTTGTAATCTTCCCGGATCCAGCGGCGGCTTTTCAGCACAAAATCCGAGACCTGTTTGCCGTCTTCTCCGCGATACAGATGTTCCGGTGCGACTTTCGCAGGATCCCACGGCGTCCCGTGAACATATACATGAACATAGGGACTCATTTGAGTCTGTTCCTGCGTTTTGTCGTATGTGATGATCCAGGCTGTCAGGAAGTTCCATTCATCGTGTACCGCGATCCCGGCACGACGGGCAAAAAGACTGCTGCCGGTGGCATCCACAAATTGTTTCGCGCGGATCCTGCCTCTGCCGGAAGTATTTTCGCAAATGGCGGCAACGATCTTGTTTTCCTCCACTTCCGCCGCGCACACCAGCGTATCCAGCCAGAGTTCCACACCCGCTTCCTCCAGCATTTCATCAATGGCAAGGATGAAGGAGGCAGGGGAGAAAATACAGCGGAAACGGTCTTTTTCCGGCGCATTCTGATTTTCCTGCCATTTTTCCGGAATTTCTCCGGGTCCGTAATTCAAACTGGCACGGAGCAATTCTTCGGTCAGACCGAAAGATACCTGTTTTCCATTCCCATCGCAAAGCGGCAGATAAACATTGACCAGTCCGGTGGTGGCAAGACCGCCGAACAGAACAGTTTTTTCGATCAAAACCGTTTTCATCCCGCTGCGTGCCGCCTGGATCGCTGCCGCGACACCCGCGATCCCGCCGCCGATGACTGCCACATCGTATGTCACATCAAAATCAAGTTCATTATTCATAAATCGTTCCTCCGTGTATCGTTGTCCGTTGTTGAAAATAATATAGCACTGCAAAATACGGTGTAAAGAGGAGAAAAGTGTTATTTTCCGGATTTTTACGGCAAAAACAGATCGTTTACAGTTGGAACAGACGGTGGCTGCAGCGAAATTGAGCTGCCCGATCCAAAAAGCCGGGGCTGTACTCTTTTGACTTTAAATTTGCAGGAAGGGATTGAAAGTTTGTCAAAGTACATTATATTACCGTAGGAATGTGTTTGGAGATATACCGACGGAGGGCTGATATGAAATCTGATAATATCGCATTTGATACAATCAATATCCATGACCGCTTGAAAGGTATGTTGTGGGGGTTGGTCGTGGGGGATTGTTTGGGATCACCTGTTCAATTTACGGGAAAGGATGATCACCCCTACATTACAGAGATGGTGCCTTGCGCTCATTTCAATACGCCCGCCGGATATTGGACCGATGATGCTTCTATGGCGTTCTGTATCATGGAAAGTTTCGTCCGGTGCGGAAAATATGATCTGGCTGATATCGGATGCAATTTTGTCAAATGGTATCTGACGGGATTCTGGTCGAGTCTGCCCTATGCTTTCGATGTAGGGAATGCAACAAGCGCAGCAATGTTGGGGATCGAACGGGGACAGCTTGTCAATGGCGAAGAAAATTCGCAGGGGAATGGCAGTATCATGCGGTTTGCGCCATCCTATATTATGAATCTGAAAAACAACAACGATAATATGCTTTTTGAGATCAGCGATCTCACTCACAGAAGTGAAGCTGTCCGGAAAGTGGTAAGCCGGATGCGCGGCGTATGTGACCAGCACATTGCAGGAGAGCGCACAACGATCTCTTCGCAGTACAATACCCGGGAAGAAGTCAATAATTCCGGTTGGGCGGTCTCCACACTGGATGCGGCACTTTGGGCATTTCACTCCACGGAAACTTTTGAAGATGGATTGATCGCGGCGGTCAATCTCGGCGGAGATGCAGATACCATCGGAGCCGTGTACGGACAGATCGCCGGCTTGTATTATGGCTGCAATGCCATTCCGGAACGCTGGCTTTCTGCGGTGAAAGACCGTGAGAAAATTGATGCGTTGATCGAACGGTTTTTGCAGACGATCACTGTAGAGTCGGGAATGGTTCCTCCGGATTGCGGGCAGAAATGTCCGCTGGCGGAGACAGCAAAAATAAATTATTTTGCCCGGAAATGGTATTGGAAATTTGCAGACCGTTATCCCGATGTGGGGGAATGGAAATTTGCAGAAGAATGTTTCGGTTTGGGATTCGGTATGGATTCCGGGAAATGGTTTGTCGGCTCTTTTCCGGATCATAATGTGCAGGATCCTGCCGGATTGCGGGAGATCATCCGTACCGTAGATGATATATTTTTTCTGGGAACAGCGATTTTTTCCTATTGGCGTTATCAGACCCATTGGGCGGATTGGTATGGCATGGAGATCTATTCTGATGAAACGCGGGAATGGATGATGATCGCTTTTGAACGGTTGATCGAGCTGACTACGGAATACAGGATCATTCTCAGCGATAATGACGGAAGCGGAAACTGTGTGATCGCGGCATCACCGAACAGAGTTCTGATCTGTCGGGAAAACAAACGCTGTTACGGTCCGGTCAGTGCAGAATCATTTTTCAATACCATGGATCGTTTTGGCTGCCATTATTACGCAGAGCATATCCCGTCTGCCGGAGATGAGCAAATCATCAGAAACGCATTGGCAGCAGGATCAGATCCGGTTCTTCCTATTCATGCACTGCCCGTAGAGGAGGAATTTTGGGGACGAAGCGATGCGGAACGCAGACAATTCACTTTTATGGAACGGTGTGACGGCTCTGTGGTCCCTGTAAATAAACAGACAGAAAAAATATCTGTTGCCGGCGTTTTTGCGATCCCGGACAGAAAAAAAGTATTGAAGGAGATTCGGGAAGGGCAGAAGATCATACTTGTGCGAGAGCCGGAAAATGAACACGACAGCAATGCGATCCGGGTAGAAACTTTTTTCCCGAAGCACAGGATCGGCTATATTCCGCGGAAACTTGCGGCAATATTGGCGGTGGAACTGGACCGGGGCTTTGATCATGTCGGAACGATTACGGAACTGGATGTGAAATCCGGAAGCATTGCCATTGATCTCTCCCGCAGGGAAACAGTGCCGCTGGATGGTGTGACCTCGATCACATTACGGGAGTTCAGCGGATCCCCGGTAAAACCGGAATGGGAATACAGAACAACGGTCAATTTCCTGCAGAAAAAATTTATCCGCCGTACAGTTTCTCTTCCGCCGAAAAATAAAACAGCGGTCTTTGAATTGAAATTCAGCGATGAGGCATGGAGGGATTTTGTTTTGAAGGCATTGCATCGCTGCAATATTTTAGCGTGGACTGATGAACAGTATGATGAGGTCGTTTACGATATATTCGGTTGGGAATTGATCGTCCGTTTCGGAAAAAAACGCAAGACACTCAAACTTTCCGGCGGCAGACCCATGCCGATGGAATGGGAGAGATTCCAATCCTTTATCCGGGAATGTCAGGATGTGAACACTATGAAAGGGTCCGGTAAATTTTATATCAAAACGCTGCGCTCTGAAGACGCGCGGGAACCGTCAGACAATCACAACGCTTCCCGTGCGGCTTATCATTTTTGAGGTCAAAGATATTTTGACCGGAGTGCAGCCAGTTTCGCGCTGGCGATCGTGAGATCACGGCAGCGTTCTTCGCCGAAGGGGATCTCCCGTTCAACGATCAGCGGTCCGCAGAATCCTTTTTGCAGCAGAGATTCCAGCAAAGCAAAAAAGTTCGTGCCGCCCTCTCCGAGAACTGTTTCCTGTCCGTGCCATTCCCCGCCGGGAACCGGGCGGACGGCATCTTTACAATGGATCAGGCGGAAATACGGAAAAAGCATTTCTGCAAAAACTGCCGGATCGGTTTTATTGTACCACAGGAGATTGGCAGGATCGAAATTGATCCCCGCATTTTTTTCGTTCAGGTCCTCAAGTGCCTGTTTCAATTCTTCCGCAGGTTCCGGACCGGTCTCAAACAGAAATTCCTGTCCCATATCAGCGGCAAAACGGATCAATTCCTGCATATCTGCGATCCAGCGGTCGTAATCCGCACTCCCGTGTTCCGGAAATTCGCCCACATGACAGGAAATATATTTGACGCCGTACCGCGCACCCCATGCCATCTGACGGCAGGCAGAAACAAACCGTGCGGGCCGTTCCGCATCCGATACCAATCCGTTTCCGCCATTCCGTACGCGGGTATGGAGGAACATACTCACCGGGTCGATCTTTTTCTCCCGCAGATAATTGATGAACCGGTCCGATGCCGCACGGTCGTTGAGCAGATCATCCGTCACGCGGCAGATCTGACAGCTGGTCATGCCGCAGGAAGCCATAAAATCGATATACGGATAAAGCAGTTCCTCCGTATGATCCATGATCATTGTGCCGACAGATAATTTTTCCATGATCAGAGTCCTTTCACAAAATCAGCGTATCCGGGAACCGGATCCATCATACAGAGAGCGGTGGCGGCGGCAAGGATCCCGTCTTTCAGTGTACAGGGAGGCTGAACGCGGTCGGTAGTCATCTCCAGCATCCGTTTCATCTGGTCTGCATGAACATCCGCAGAAGGGATATTGTATGCGGTGCGGTAATCATTGGTCACCACGGAAACGGCGGAACCTTCGCAGAGCATCGTCCCGTTTTCTCCATAAATCTCCATAAAAGTCCTGCCCACACCGTGGCACTGATAGGAAACATCGATCCCGCAGACGATATCTCCGGCATACCGCACGAATCCGGAAACGTAATCGCAGCGTTTTTCTTCCGGCAGGAGCGTCCGTTCCAGCCCCACATTGGCTCCGCCTGCCGCCACCGGTTTTCCGAAATACCAGTTCAGCATATCAATAAAATGAGTCCCCATATCCAGTGTGCAGCCGCCCGACCGGGCAAAATTTCCGAAATATCCATCCTCCGACTGTCTGAATGTGGCGATACAGGATTGGATCCGGCAGAAATGGATCCGCCCGAGGATCCCGGAATCCAGAATCTCTTTCATTTTCAGTTGATCAGGGAAAAATCTGCGGACATGTCCCACTGCGATCAGTGTCCCTGTTTCCTCCTGTTTTTTCAACAGTGCAGCGGCTTCATCCAGTTGACGGATCGCCGGTTTTTCGCAGAAAATACTGCGGATCCCCGCATCCATTGCCGCGTGGAGTTCATCGGCGTGCTGGTGACCGTAATCGCAGATCAGCAGCAGTTCCACGCCACATTCGGAAAGGAGTTCCGCACGGGAGGTGCAGACTTTTTTTGCACCGAAACATTCTGCAAACTTTTCAGCCTTCGGCATATCAATATCGTAAACACCGACGATCTCTGCAGTTCCCAACCGGTTCAGGGCTTCGATGTGTGCTGTTCCCATTCTGCCGCAGCCGATCAGCCCGACTTTTACTTTCTTTTCCGTCATTTGGATTTTCTCCGTTGTTTTTTATGTTTTTGATTTGATTTTTCCGTAAACACAGGTAATATATCATCAAAAAACAGGAATTAAAATGTCAAAAAAAACAAAAAACATATCTTTTTCAACACTCATCCGGAATGCGGAAAAACTTTTCCCCGACCACTTGAAAAAAGATATCAGGGTCTTTGATGTTGCCGCGCCCCGGATGCCGGCTCCGCAAAATATCCAGATCTCCCTGAACCAGTTGAACCACACGCCGGGAAAAAAGATCACCAGTGCATTTCATCAGAAATTTGTGCTGAAGATCCATCTGACCGGCACCAGTATCGGCTGTGTGGAGAAGAATCAATATTGCTTCAAACCCGGCGAAGGGATCCTGGTCTTTCCCTTTCAATTCCACCGGATTCTGGATACACCGGAAGAAAACGGGCAATTCCGGCTGCTTGCCAATTTTACACTGTCACAACAGGATCATGCTCTGCTGGAACCGCTGCGGGACAGGATCATCCGTTTTTCCGCAAAAGAAATTTCTCTGATCGCCCGGATGCTTCAGCACGCTGCGGGAACCGGTCCGGATGATCACCGGGAAGCCGTTTTTGCCTTGAGTTCCCTGTTGGTATCCATGCTGGAAAGATCGTCGGAAGAACATAAAAGCGGAACATTCCTGCTGCATCCGCTTCAGGCGGCGGTTGACTACATCCACGCACATTTTCGCGAACATCTCACGGTGAAAGAGATCGCATTTGCACTGGGGTGTTCGGAAAGCGGGTTACGGAAAATGTTTCTTCACGGGATCGGTCAGACTCCGGGGAATCTGATGCAGGATCTGCGGTTGAATGACGCAGCGGAAAAATTGCGTTCCACCGATCTTTCCATACAGGAGATCAGCCGCCTTTCCGGTTTTTCAAATCCCTATTCTTTCAGCCGCGCCTTCCACAAACGGTTCAAACTTTCTCCGCGGGATTTCCGGAAAATCTGAAGAAAAGTCTTCAGTCGGCAGTCGGCGGAGTACGGATGGGTACGGATAGGTACAGATGGGTACGGAGAAAAAACTTCGGATTTTGGCATCACACCTCTGTACACTTCCGTACACCTCCGTACAAGTCCAACCCGTCCGACCAGTCCGACCCGTCCGACCCGTCCGACCAGTCCGTGTGTGCGGATGGAGTACGGAGTGTGCAAAGCATCCGTTCCCACTTACCGTCTGAAAAGCCCGGAAATCAGGTATTCTGTGCGCCGTAATTCACATTGGAAAGGCGGAAAACGGGTTCGCCCGGATCTTCTCCGGCAAGGAAGCGATTTGCCAGAACGACGGCATCTTCCACTTTTTCCGGAGCCATCCAATGAATGGGGAATCCGTCCCGTTCCAGTTTCCGGAACCAGGAATCCTGGCGTTTGGCAAACTGCCGGATCTTTGCAAGGAGCGTTTCAAACATTTCCTCTTCCGTGGTCTTCCCCTGAAGAAACAGAGCCATGGCGCGGTATTCCAACCCGAGAAATTCCATGCGTTCATAAGTCATGCCCTGTGCGTGCAGACGGCGGCCTTCCTCCAGCATATTTTCCTGTTCCAACCGCTGACGCAGCCGCAGTTCGATATTGCGCCGGACACTTTCCCTGTCCCGCAGCACGCCGAAAATGAGATATTCCCGGTCGGTGGAAAGATCCGGTTCCCGTGCGGCATCAGGATCGCCGCCCCGTGCAAGTTCGATGGCGCGGATGAGGCGGATCCGGTTTTCCGGTTCTTTTGTCAGGATGGGATTATTTTCATCCAGAGCGCGGAGCGTATCACGCAGTTGCGCATTGGTGAGCTGCCGCAATTCGTTCCGTGCGGTCATATCGGGTGCACCGCCCTGAAGCTGATAGGCACTCAAAAGCCCGTGGAGATACAATGCGGTCCCGCCGACGATACAGGGAACTTTTCCCCGGCTGGCAATATCGTTGATCGCGCGGTCGGCATCGGTGAGAAAATCGGCAAGGGAATATTCCTCTCCCGGTTCCCGGATATCAATGAGATGATACGGCACATTTCTGCCGTCCGGCAAAGTATATTCCGCCAGATCTTTTCCGCTGCCGATATCCAGCCCGCGATAGACCTGCCGGGAGTCGGCACCGATGATCTCTCCATTGATATTTGCGGCGAGATTCACGCCGAATTTTGTTTTTCCGGACGCAGTCGGACCGAGGACCATAATGATTTTTTGAGCCATTTTTGCACAAATCCTGTAATTTTTCTGTAAATTTTTAATAATATACACCCTGTTGGACTGGTAATCATCCCGAAATGGTGATAAATTATAAAAAAATTGCAAAAAATTTCAGAAAGCAGAAAAAACTATGGATATGCAAAACACTTTGAAAAGCCCCGGATCCATTTCCGGGATCGCGCTGCACACCGGAGTCCGCGCCACTTTGAGCATTCTGCCTGCACCGGAAAATACGGGGATCGTCTTCCGCCGTGTGGATATGCCCGGCAAACCGGAAGTCAAAGCCTGCGTGGAAAATGTGATCGATGTCCGCCGCGCCACGACGATTGCCTCCAAGACCACCGGAGCATTTGTGGTGCTGGTGGAACATATCATGGCGGCACTTCATGCGGCACAGATCGACAATGCCATTGTGGAAATGGATGGACCCGAACCGCCTATCGGTGACGGCTCCGCCTCTCCCTATTTTGAACTGATTATGAAAGCCGGGATCCAGGAACAGAACGCTCCGGCGGAATACTGGACCGGTACGGAACCCATCGTGTTTGAAGACGGCGGAGCCACACTTGCGCTGCTGCCGGCAGATGATCTCAAGATCACGTTCACGGTGGAATACGGTGCTTCCGATCTGGATACGCAGTTCTATTCCGCGATCGTCACACCGGAATCTTTCCGGAAGGAACTTTCCCTTGCCCGCACCTTTGTGATCTACCGTGAACTGGAACAGGTCATTGCGGCAGGGCTGGCGAAAGGCGGCAGTCTGGATAATGCGATCATCATGCACGATGGTGCGATCGTGTGCAAGGAAGGGATGCGCTACAAAAATGAACTGGTCCGTCATAAAATGATGGATATGGTGGGCGATCTTTATCTGGTCGGGAAACGGGTGAAAGCACATATCGTGTCGGTGAAATCCGGTCACCCGACCCATGTGAAACTGGCGGGTATGATGCGTCAGCAGGAAGAAATGGCGAAAGCACGCGCCTGATTCGGGAATAAGAAAAAGTATAAACAAACACAGCAGAAGGAACGAATTATGTCTGAAAGAATGATCTCTCTGGCGGAAATCCGCGACGTTCTGCCCTGTAAAGATTCATTTTTGTTTCTGGATCGGGTGCAGCAGATCGACGAAAATCACTATATCGCCCTGAAAGCAGTCACCATCACGGAACTGCATTTCATCGGTCATTTTCCCAATCACCCCATCATGCCGGGTGTGCTGGAAGTGGAAGCGATCGCCCAGCTGGGGGAACTTGCCGTCTGGAAACGCCTTGACCCGGAACGCAAATACGATTTGTATGTCAAATCACTGGCGAATGTGAAATTCCGCCGCGAAAACAATCCGGGCGACCGTATGCTGATCGATGTTCAGATCACGAATATCACGGACAGCGAAGCCAGCCTCACCGCCACGATCACCAACAATTCCGGAGTGGCATGTCAGGCGGAAATGACGCTTGGTCTCCGGGAAAAAGAATGGGATATCGCCATTCCCAAACTGTTCAATGAATACGACAAATGTGCGGAAAGCCCTATGGATGTGAATACGATCATGAGTCATATCCCCCACCGTTTCCCCTTCCTCTTTGTGGATTATATCGCGAAGATCGACGGCGCACACTTCACGGGTATCAAGAACACCACACAGTCCGATCCCGTGTTCCGTGAATACAAAGACGGTTACAGCGTCATGACCAGCTCTGTTCATCCGGAGATCGCGGCACAGGCGGGTTGTATTTACATGCTTTCCAATGAAGCCTGCAAAGGAAAGATCGCCTTCTTCATGGGGATCGATTATTCTGAATTCATTGCTCCGGTCCATCCGGGTGATCAGATGCGTCTGGAAGTGGATATGCCTGTCAACATCAAGAAAGTTGGCAAGGGCGAAGGCTGCATCTATGTGGAAGACCGCCTGATTTCCAAGACCCAGATGAAATTTGCCATTGTCGATCCCTGATCGCGTGACAGAAAATAACCGTTTTCAAAAAATCCATCCGCGCAGCACACACCGCACGGATGGATTTTTTTTATTGACGCATTTTTGCGGTGTATTTAACCAAGCTTTGCAAAGGATGCGTAATAGCCTTGCATGGAATCGCGGTAGGCGGTGAGCAGATCGGTGCCGAGTGCATCTGCCGGATCACAAAAATGCAATGCTTTGGCAAGATACAATTCTTTCAGCTGGCTGTTCCGCACACTGGTATCGTTGCGTTCCTCCCGGTTGGAGGCAATGGCTTCGGAATAGGTGCGGATCGCGTGACCGCTCATCCCCGGAATGGAAAGAAGAGCTTTCAGCATCGGCACCGCCTCTTTCTGCGGATGGCGGATCAGGGACATACACAACGCCCGGACATGGGAAAATTCCGTTTCCGGCGTGACGGTCTGCAATTTTTTCAGGACGCTTTCACCCGCGCCATTGATCCGGTCAAGAGCAAAAATCATACTGTCGAGGGGGCTGACCGACGGTCCGAACTGTCCCATTCCGCGATAGTTCCAGCCCTGATCCCAGTTCATTTCATCCACATTTTTCTGCAAAAGTTTTTTGCCGGAATCATCGCCGAGGAATGCCAGGATATGTGCCGTGCGGAGATCTTCCGGATTTGCAGCAAACTGTTCTTTCAAGCGCACGAGAGCGGCATTTTCATCCAGAAAGATCCCGGCAAGGTCGTAATGACTGGAGCCTTCCGCGATCCCGCCGATGGCATCATTTTCATTTAAAATACTTTCCGGCAGAATATCTCTGGCGATCAATTTTTTCTGAAGAAGGCGGATATCGATTTTCCGCATGGGCAGATCTTCCGCCGCCGCCATTGCCGCGGCGATCCCGGCGGCATAGCCCTGATTCTGCACATCGGGCTGCATCCGGATGAGGGGCATACAATCGCGGTGTGCGCTCACGGAAAGTCCGGTGGAAAGGATATGTTCCAGATTTTTCGGAAGCAGTGCGCGGTACGGGACTTTTGCATTGTAGGCATCTTCTTCAGTGGCTTTGAGCATAAACATGGGATGCAGGATAAAGCCGTGGGTATCAAAATTGCTCCGGGCGATATTGATGGTGTCGGAATACATCCGGTTCGCATAAAAATCCTGCGGCTGAAGCTGAAGATCGCCATCGATCCTCCGGCGTTCCCGGGTATCAAGGATACTGGTGCTGTCGAACCAATCGTGGAATTTTGCTCTGGACATGACAAAGAACCGGGAACCATCCAGCACATCGGAATCGCAGGCGAAAGTGTAATCGGTGTTTTCGCAATTGGATGTCAGCTTGAACGGAGCCAGTCCCGCCCCCTGAACGGCAAGTTCGTCCGTCACATAGGGGATAGTGGCACCGCCCGCCGCTGCCACAAGATCTGCATTTCCGGTGGCATCCACCACCCGTTTTGCCGTGATCACGCCGCAGCCGAGGGGACCGGCACAAAGGGATCCGCAGACTTGATTTCCGCGAACAGCCGCACCGATATTGAATGTGAAATACCGCTGCTGCGCACCTGCATCGTCTGCCTGTTCCAACAGCCATTGCTGTTTCCAGCGGGGATTGCAGTTGCCGTGTTTGAATACATCAAAATTGGGATCCGGTCCCATGGCGGTGCAGCCTTCGTCCAATTCACGGGTGAACCCGCAACGGTTGCCGAACCAGTAAACACAGATCATGCCGGAAGTACAGATCCCGCCGGGGAAAGCCAGACTTTCCGTGACGATGGTGTTTGCGTTTTCCCGTGCCGCCGCGATCGCTGCCGGTGCGCCGCCGGTTCCGGCTCCTGCCACCAGTACATCGCAGGATTCCAGAACAGGCAGGGTATTGAGATCAAATTCCAGTGTATCAAGAGATTTATCATTGAACCGGAGCGGTTCATCCAGCCGGACGACATCAAAATCCTTTTCTTCCGCAGATTCAGCTGTTTTGATCCTGACCGCTTTCCCGGCGGAACGGTCTTGCAGGACTTTTTCCGCAAGGGCAAAATTTTCTTCCGTCAGGATCCCGGATCCGGGATCCGGTGACACGAATGTTTTACCGAAATGATACACACAATTATCCGCACATTGAAGCATATCCGGGTGGAAACAGGCACGGCGCATGGCGACCAGTGCTTCATTGAGGGAACGGGGGGAAAGATCGGCAAAATACATTTTTTTTGCGGCGCGGAACACGGGGTATTCCGTACCATTTTCCACGGCAGGGAACGGAAGTTTTTCCAGCGTCATATCGCCGGAAGCATTGCAGGCTCCGATCTGAACCAGTGAAACAGCATAGTCGCCGGGCGTGAATATTTCCTGACCGTTGCAAAGTCTTGCAGCCAGTCCGAACTGTGTCGCATCCAGAATACATCCGGCATTGACCGCCTGAAAACCGGTGCGGTTGGCGATCACGGCTCCCGCGATATTGCCGGAATCATCCAGTGTGAGAGCCACGGGTGAAGACTGAAAAAGGAAGTCGGCACCCGCATTGATAAAATCAAGATCCAGCTGATGTTTGATCTGCATCGGCGCGGTCTTTCCGCTGTTGAAGATCTCCAATGTGGCACAGCAGTCTTCCCCGAACGCGGAATAAGGAGTTGCCGCGAAAACGGAATAACCTTTTTTTGCCAGAGCGACAGCGGTCCGGCATCCGGCAAGGGAACCGCCCAGCAGGAGGAAATCAACATTTTTGATCACGGGTACGGAAATCTTCATGGAAGGACCTCACAGATATGAAAATTGAAAATTTGTTTGCTGCTGTGAATATATCACTGTGAAACAAAAAAGCAAGAGTGTTTCTGCACAAAATTCCAATAAAAATCCGCATTTATTCTTGCAATCGTTTTTCCGTTATGCTAAAGTAAGCACAGCATCAACAGATCAAGGAGTTTACAATATCATGGACGAACAGTTTTTTATTTCAAACGGCGCACAGTGGATCCGCCATTGCGATGAGCTGATCCCCGATACCTATTATCTTTTCCGGAAAGATTTTGATACCGTTGAAGCCTGCACCGGGGATCTTTATCTTTCTGCGGACTTTGATTTTGTGCTTTATGTGAACGGAACAGAAACAGGGCGCGGTCAATTTTCCGATTATCCGTTGAAAAAAACATATACGCATTTTTCCGTGCCGTTCCGCAAAGGAAAAAATCAGATCGCGGTCTATATGCACTATCGCGGCGAAAACTTTTCCTCCGGTGCGGCAGGGATCGGAGCCATGCTCTGTCTGGTGCTGGATCCGCAGAAAAATGTGCTTGCCGCATCCTCTGCCGATTGGAAAGCGGAGATCGATCCCGCATTTGAATCGGGGAACCGGGTCCGCGTGACAAGTCAGCTTGGTTTTGTGATGACATATCACGCAGAACGCGCAGCCGATTGGACCACTGCGGATGTGAGCAGTTGGAAAAATGCGGTGATCCGCCCTGAAAGCGAAGGAAAAGTTACGCTGGAGGAACGCCCCATCCCCGCGCCGATCCTCGGGGAACGGATGGATGTGACTTATGTGAAAAAAGGCTTTTTCCGCCGTACAGAGGAACTCCGGACTTTTGCTTTGACGGTATTCCGGGGGGATTCTTACGTATTTCAGGATGATTTTATTCCCTGCACCGGTCCGGTGATTTGCGATGCTCTGCCGGAACCGTACAACGGCATGGTGCTGATCGCCGATGCCGGAGAAGAAGCAGTGGGGTATATCGAACTGGATATTACTGCACCGGAAGGGACGGTCATTGATATTTCCCACGGGGAACATCTTGCCTCCGGCATGGTGCGCGCTTATGTGGGGGAACGCAATTTCTGCGACCGCTACATCTGCAAAGAAGGCAGAAATCAATTCCTTTTCCCCTTCCGCCGCGTGGGCGGGCGTTTTATTCAGGCAAATATCGTTCCGTCAGGAAAAGGAGCGGTCGCTGTCCATTATCTGGGATTGCGCCGCTATGATATCGCCCTTCCTCCGGCAGGCAGATTTGCAACGGATGATCCCGCGTGTCAGCCATTGCGTGAAGTCGGGATCCGCACGCTCAATCTGTGCATGCACGATCATTATGAGGATTGTCCGTGGCGGGAACAGAGTCTTTATGCCTACGATTCCCGCAATCAGATGATCTACGGTTATTGTGTGTGGGGGAATTATCCTTTTGCCCGGGCTTCATTGGATCTGCTCGGCGGCGGATTGCATCCGGATGACGGTTTGCTGAATATCTGCGCACCGAATGCCGCAGGCTCTTTGCGGATCGTCCTCTTTTCCTATGTATGGATCTGCGAAATGTACGAATATTATCTTTACAGCGGCGATGATTCCCTGTTCCGCAAATATGCAGATCAAATCCGTTTTATGATGGAAAAACTGGAAGAATACCGGGACCCGGCAAGCGGACTCTACATGGAACAGCACGGACAGAATGTATGGAATTTTATTGAATGGGTGGACGGATTGGACGGTCAGTTCCATACCACGGAGGAACGGGCGAAAAATCTTTCCGCCGCACACAATGCCTATCTTGCCGAAGCCATGGATTCCTACGCGGCAATGCTGGCTCTTTCCGGACTGGATAAAGAACAGGAAGAACGGATCCGGAGCCGTTCGGCAGAACTCAAAAAAGTGATCCACCGCACTTTCTTCGATCCGGAAAAACATCTCTACCGGACTTTTATCAATGGCGGAAAACTGCATCCCCATACGCAATATCTGATGCTGTCGCTGGGGATCGCACCGGACAACGAAAAAGAAAAGATCTATCAGGCGGACCGTGCGGCAAAAGGGGAATTTTCTTTCAGCCCGCTGCTGTATTTCATGCGGGCCATGGCGGAAATTTCCGCAGAAAGCAGAGCCGGTGCGCGGGAATATATCGACCGGGAATTTCAACGGATGATCGATCAGGGCGCGACCACATTCTGGGAGGTGGATTCCGGAGAATCCGCCTTCTGGGATGCCGGAAGTCTCTGTCACGCATGGAGCAGCATCCACACCTGGTATTACGGGACTATGACTCTGGGGGTGCGTCCCCTCACTCCCGGATTTGCAACATTTGAGGTCCGGATCGATCCGGGAAAATACCGCTTTGCATCCGGCGAAATGCCCACGCCTCACGGTATGATCGCGGTGGATTGGAAGAAACAGGAAGACGGTTCGCTGGATGTGACAGTGAAGCATCCGGCGGCTTGCAAGCCTGTTTTCCGTGCGTACAGCGAAGCACCTTATGCGGGGATCCGGACAGAAGCGTATTGAGTCATTTTATCTTAAAGCGCGAGAAGGCGTTTCAGGATAAAATTGCAGACAGTGATCGCGTAAACTTTGACGCCGTCCGGGGAAAGATGACAGCCGTCGCAAGTTGCAACACGCGGTGGAAGTCCCTGTGATTCCAGAACTTCCGCCATATTGATAAAGGCGGCTCCTTCTTTTTCGGCGGCGCGTTTTGCCCGCTGCCGGTACACATCCACAGTTTCATCCCCATTCAAACCGGTGGGATAAAGCCGTATCGCACCGAAGGAAATGTTGTGATTTCCCAGCACCAGCACTTCCGCACCGGTACTGCGTGCATTGCGGATCATATTGCACATGGCTTCTTCGTATTGATCCGGCGTGCCGATGGGGGCGCCGTTGTGTGCGGTATCGTGCCGCATATCGTTGAATCCGAACTGGATAATAACCAGATCCGGCTGAACAGGACGGACTTTTTCTTCAAAATAGTTCTGTCCATGCACGGCGGCAAGTCCGCATTGAGCGATATTGATAAATTCCACCACTCTGCCGCAAAAGCAGGAAACTTCAAAAGAATAACGGCAGCTTTCCGGCCAGGTCACTTCGTTCTGACGGGCAATGGAATCGCCCCATACAAGGACTTTATAAGGTTCCATAAAAGATATCCTCCGCAACATTATTGAAATAACACGATGTGCCTAATATACTTCCGCAGGGATGCAAGTCAATGGAAAAAGGAGAAATTTTTGAAAAAAAAAGCAGGATCGCAGATATTTTTCTTGATAAATCCCGGATCTGTGTTATTGTTGATTCCCGGTCCCTGTGTTGTTGAATGTATCAGATAAAGGAACACAACATGAAGAAAAAATTATCCGTATTGCTGGCGGCAGCAGTCTGTTTCGGAATGTACGGGAGCAGTCTTTCTGCCGGAACTCCTCCTGCAGCTGTTGAAAAGAAGGCGGAAGTCTGCCGGATCGTGGAAAACAACCGTGCAAAAGCAGAGATCGTTCTGCCATTTTTCAGGTCGTTGAACGAAACGGAAGAATATGCGGCAGAGGAATTGCAGAAATGGATCGGGAGTATGACCGGTGCGTATGTGCCGGTCCGTATCGATCATTCTGTTACGGAAACGCCCTATGTGAGCGGCAAACCGCTTTCTGATGTCAAAGTGCGTATCTTTATCGGAGCATCTTTCGCAAGAAAACTTTTTCCTGCCGATTTCAAAAAGATCGGGCGCAGCGATGGATTTGCGGTCCGCACCGATGTGGATCCGGATGGCGTCCGCAATATTTATCTTTTCGGCGCGATCCCCCGGGGAACGCTGCACAGCGTATATGAATTTCTGGAACGGAACAGCGATATCATTTGGGCGCGTCCGAAAGAGGAACTTGGCACCATCTATTCCGAAACTGCCGATTTTATTGTGAAAGATGCCGATTTTATTGATATCCCCACAAGCGATTACCGCGCATTTCAGTGGATCTATCATTCTCCCCACCGCAAGGAATTTGACTGGCAGAGCCGCAACCGCATGAACCGGATCGGCGGTCACGCCCGCTACGGAGCCACCTTCAAATCCGCCGGTGTGGGTCACGGGATCCAGGTGTATATCCCCCACAAAAAATATTTTGAAACAAATCCGGAATATTATCCCATGAATGATGCCGGGAAACGCAGTCCCGCCGGCGGTCAGATCTGCCTTCTTGCCTATGAAATGATCCCGGAATATGTGAAAAATATGCGCGCGGATCTGGCTAAAACATTCAATCATCTGCCCCGTCCTGAATTGGGGCAAGTGGATTATTTCAATCTTTCCATCGCAGATAACTGGCTTGTTTGCAAATGTCCGAAATGTGTTGCACCCTTTGTGACCGAAGACGGAAAGA
>JAZNXT010000041.1:0-11115 GCA_045594005.1 Victivallales bacterium | reverse complement strand
CATTTCCGGGACTTATAAGGCTTATAGGACTTATAGGACCTATGGAATAAAGCTGACCGCTGGGTGCAAAGCACCTTTTCCGAATCGGGCTTTTCAGCTTCGCCTTCGCTCCCGCTGCGCGTGCCGCCTGTGGCAAACAAGCGAAGCGCAGTTGAGCCGTCAAAATGCCGTCACTTGTTCCGTCATTTATCCGTCATTCCGGCAGAACCTGTTGGAGGATAATGATTAACATAAAACCTGTGATCAATGCGAAGGTTGCCTGTTTTTCGTAACCGTGGGAATGGGTTTCCGGGATCATTTCATCGCTGACCACATACAGCATGGCACCTCCGGCAAGGGACAGAATAAAGGGCAGGAGTCCGCTCATCACTGCCACCAGACTGAATCCGGCAACAGTGGAGATCATACTGATCACCCCGATCCCCACAGAAATAAGAATTGTCCGCTTCACCGTCACCCCGATCGACAGGAGCGGCACGATAATGACCATGGCTTCCGGGATGTTCTGCAGGGAAATACTTCCGGCGACGGTGATGATATCATTCAGTTCACCGGTCCCGAAACTGATTCCGGCAGCAAGTCCTTCCGGGATCTTGTGAATGGCAATGGCAGAAATGAACAGCAATATTTTACTCATACCCCGGCTGTCGGCGTGAGCTTCTTCGTTCCCCTGATCCAATCCTGCAATGTGATGCAAATGCGGCGTGATCCGGTCAAGCACACTGATCAATCCTGCACCGCAGAAGACCCCTGCCGCACATTGCAGCAGTGCATAACCGGCATCCGGCATGGTGGCGGCTGGAATGATCAACCCCAATATTGCCGCCGCCAGCATGATCCCGCTGGCGGATCCGAGGATCACATCGTTGTATTTGTGGGGCAGATTCCGCAGCAGCAGTCCGCCAGCCGCGCCGATGACAGTGGAAGATCCTATCGCAAAAGCGATCACCGCAAGCAGAATAAAATATTGACTCATCATACCGTTTTCTCCGTTTTCGTTTTTTGTTTATCAAGGAAACGCGTACTGTCCTTTCCGGTCCGGTATAATATACCGTTGTTTTTCCTGTTTGCAAGCACTGTATTCCGGATCCTGCAACGGAATATCCGGTCACTTTTTCAGATTTTTCTGTTTTTTCTCTTGAAAAGTGCATTTCAGATTGTAGAGTAATCCAACCGGTAAAAAAAATAACTGAAAGGTAACATCAATCATGTTGGATCCTATTTTGAAAGAGATCGCCGCACCCTCTGTGGAGCATCGCGGCGCACCGTTTTTCGCCCTGAACGCAAAACTGGAACAGGAAGAAATGCGTCGGGAAATGAATGTGTTTCACGAAATGGGTATGGGCGGATGTTTTCTCCATACCCGCGTGGGACTCGCCACACCTTATCTGGAAAAAGATTATATGGATGCCATCCGCGCAGCCATCGAAGAATGTGAAAAACTCGGTTTGCAGCCCTGGCTGTACGATGAAGACCGCTGGCCCTCCGGCGCGGCCGGCGGACTCGTTACCAAAGATCCCCGTTACCGGATCCGCCAGCTGATGCTGGAAGATGTGGAAAATCCGCAGAAAAATCCGGAAGAAGATGAACTGACTCTCGCTTATTTCGCCATTAAACTGGACGGAGAGGAAATGATCTCCTACCGCATGATCGCTGAAAACGATCCCGTGGAAAAAGATGAAAAGAAATTCCGCGCATACCGTCTGATCAATGCCGCAGGAAATCCATGGTTCAACGGACAGGCTTATCTGGATACCATGAACCCGGACGCCGTGGCTGAATTCATCCGCGTGACCCACGAAGCATACAAACGGGAATTCAAAGAATATTTCGGCAATGTGATCCCCGGGATCTTTACCGATGAACCCACTTATGCACACGGGATCAGCGGTATGCCCTGGACCGACCGCCTGCCGGAAACATACGAAGCACGCACCGGAAAATCCATCATTCCGGATCTGCCGCTGCTTTTCTACCGTATGAAAGGTGAACTTTTCTCCAAAGTGCGGCTGAATTATTACGATACCGCTTCCGATCTTTTCCACCATTCTTTTATGAAACAGATCGGCGACTGGTGCGTGGAAAACAATCTGATCTTTACCGGACATCTCCTTTCCGAAGATACCGTGCAGGGACAGACCCGTACCTGCGGATCCGCCATGCGCGGTTATGAATATGAACAGGCCCCCGGTATCGACCTCCTGACAGAACACTGGAATATTTTTGATACCGCAAAACAGTGTACCAGCGTGGCACATCAGTTTGATAAAAAACGGCGTCTTTCCGAAACATACGGCTGTACCGGATGGGATTTTCCCTTCTTCGGACACAAGGCGTTAGGCGATTGGCAATACGCGCTGGGCATCAATTTCCGTTGTCAGCATCTTTCCTGGTATTCCATGAAAGGTGAGGCAAAACGGGACTATCCCGCCTGTATTTTCGATCAATCCCCCTGGTATAAACATCATCACAATGTGGAAGAATATTTTGCCCGGATCGGTGCGGCATTGCAGCACGGTGAAGAACAGCGGTCGATCCTGGTGATCCATCCCATCGAGTCGTTCTGGGGAATCGCAAGTCAGCGGGGCGAACAGGATCACGGGGATGTGTGGAAAATGCGGGATGTGCGGACTCTGCTGCTGAAAGCAAACCTGGATTTCGATTACGGCGAAGAAGAAATGATGTCACGCCATGCATCTGTGGAAGGAAATCTGCTGCGGATGGCAAAAGCCTCTTACAAAACTGTGGTGATCCCGGAATTGCGGACGATCCGGAAAACAACACTGGATCTGCTTCAGAAATTTGCACAGAATGGCGGAAATGTGTTCTGTTACGGTGCCGTTCCGGAATATCTCGATGGCGAAAAAAGCGATCTGCCGAAACAGGTGTTCGCTTTCTTCAAACCGGTTACATACGAAACACTTACAGAAAATGTTTCCGCTGTTGACCGCCTGATCTCCATTACAGACGATGCCGACGGAAAAGAAGTGGATCCGGTCCTTTCAATCCTGAAAAAAGAAAACGATCAGCAGGTTCTTTTCATCTGCAATACAGGCGTGAATCTTTCCATTGACGATTTCGGAACAGGTTTTGTGCGTGACCGGAAACTGACGTTCCCGGCAGTGACCGTGAAGCTCTTTTCCGCTGCCGCCGATGCTGATGTGATCGAAGTGGATCCCCTTACCGGAAAAACGGTAAAATTGCCTGCAACGCGGGAAGGGGAGGCGATCCTGTTCAAAACATCTTTTGATGAATTGCAGTCCCGTCTGTTCCTCATCGGAAAAACATCTGAAGAAATCGCAGAAGCCGGATGCAGAAAAGATCAGACCGTATCTGAAATCGCTTTGAACGATGATTGGCAGATCACACCCGATGAACTCAATGTGCTGCCGCTGGATATGGCAAAATATTCACTCAACGGCAGTGAATTTTCCGATCCGGAATATATCCTGCTGCTGGATGGTCATGTACGGGAAAAATTGGGTGGTCAGTGGCGCGGCGGTCACATGGTCCAGCCGTGGCTGATGGAACGCATGGATCAGAGCGAAAAAGTAAAAGGCGATCTGGTGCTGGAATATGAATTTTTCTGCGATGCCATGCCCGGAAAAGATTGTTTCCTGGGTGTGGAAGATGCAGAATTGTATCAGATCGAACTCAATGGAAATAAACTCGATACAAAAGATGAAGGATTCTGGTGCGACCGCTCTCTGCGTCTGCGGAAAGTGGATCGCTCCTTCTTCAGAGAAGGTAAAAATATTCTTACGCTCCGGATCCGGTATCACGAAAAACTGGCAGGATTGGAAACGATCTATCTGCTGGGCGATTTCAGTACCGCAGACGGCAGAATCACCGGTGAAAAAATGCTTGATACGGCAAAAACGGAAGATCTGACCAAATGCGGATTTACTTATTATTCCGGTAATATGACATACGGAACCGATGTGGAGATCGTGCCTGAAAATGGAAAAGAATATCACTTGCAGCTCGCTGAATGGCGCGGCGTTGGTATGACGGTCTCCTGCAACGATGGTCCGGAAATCTTCCTTTCGTGGGCTCCTTTCAGTGCCGATCTCACACCGTATCTGAAGAATGGAAAAAATCATATCAGCATCAAATTGCTGGGCAGCCGCAGAAATTCACACGGACCGTTCTATGATAAAGTGGATACGCCATCCTGGTGCGGTTCCGGTGCGTTCTATGCTTACGAACACCCCGAACGGTATCTGGTTCCTTTCGGATTACTCGGACAACCGAAGATCGTTGTAAAAGCATAAAAAGAAAAGAAAAAAACGCTCATTTCAGGGAGCGTTTTTTTTTAGTCTTCAGTCGGCAGTTTTCAGTCTTCAGCCGGGTTTGCCACGGGCGGAGCAAATGAGCGGCTAACGCCGGAAGGTGAAATAAGTACAACTGGCAAAGACAACCGGGAAAATCAACCGGGAAAATCAACTTTACTACCCCTGTTTTGACAGTTCACAAAACAGGGGTAGTAATATAGCAGATTAAAACTGATTTTTCAAGAAAATTTCAGGTAATTCAACGGAAAAAACTGTATTTATCCGGATTCGTAAATGGTATCCATATTGAGCAAAAATAAAAATCAACAACCAATAACTAAAACCAATACGCGGAAAAGTAAGTAACGGACAAACTGACATGTTAAAAAAACACGGAAAATAACGGGTTAAATAAACTGTTAAAATCAACTGCTGAAAACAAACTTTACTACCCCTGTTTTGACAGTCCACAAAACAGGGGTAGTAATATAGCAGATTAAAATTGATTTTTCAAGGTAATTTCAGGAGTTATAATAGGTTTTTTAAGAATTTTTTAAGATGGGCAGGAGTTATAAAAGAATTTTTGAATGTTTTTAAGATGGCGTCAGTTTCAGAATACTAAATATCAAAAGCAGTGTTCATAATATTACCAACACTCACAGTTTTACCCTTCATGCGGAGCCGTGAACAGCATCCGCATGAAGCAAACCGGCTGATAACTGATAACTGACGATTTTTATCAAATCTTGAAGTCTGTAAAGATCAGCAGAAACAGGAAGAACAATGGTCCCGTAACCATCAGGCTGTCAACAAGATCCAGCATACCGCCGATCCCGGGCAGAATCGCACCGGAATCTTTGATTTTACAGGTGCGTTTGAATGCCGATTCCGAAAGATCGCCCGCCATACATCCGAAGAAAAGAAGCACACCCAGGATCATGGATGCCCAAAACGGATCGAATACGGTACATTCAATACCGCAGAACGGCCAGAGAAAATAGCTGAGAAGCAGTGTAAAAATGAATCCGCCCACAGCACCTTCATAGGATTTACCCGGACTGATGGAAGGGATCATTTTGTGATTTCCGCCATGATTGCGGAGAAAATATCCGGAAAGGGAACCTGTCACATAAGCCGCAATATCTCCGATTTTTGTCACCAGCAGCAGATAAAGAAAGATCATATTGTATGAATCGTTCATCTGATACACTTTTACAATGGTGCAGAATGGGATGGATATCATAAAATAAGCAGCGGCGGAAGCAAAGATCGCTCTCATTTTGAAAGGATCATTTTTGGATACCAGAAATCTTGTCCATGCATAGATCACAAAAAACAGTGCAAAAACAAGCACAAATTTTGCTGTCAGCACCGCTGCGGAAATGACGGTGAGCGTGGTAAAAAGCATTGTGGATTTCAGATTGAATGCATTACCGGATTTTTTCAATATCATTCCAAATTCAAATACAGAGATCACTGCAAAGACCGGTGCCAAAATATTGAATGTAAAATTGGCATATTTTGCGGGTCCCACCAGGATCAATGCGAACAATGCCAAAAGTATGACTGTACTGAATAACCGTCTGAAAAAGGTTTTCACTTTCTTCCTCCGAATCTGCGTTTTCTGTTTTTGTATGTATCAATAGCCTTGAAAAGTTCATCTTTATCAAAGTCCGGCCAGAGAACATCTGTAAAATATAGCTCCGAATATGAAATTTTCCAGAGCAAAAAATTACTAATTCTGATTTCTCCGCTGGTTCTTATCATCAAATCTGGATCCGGGATCTCCGGAAGATAGAGATTTTCAGCAATTACATCTTCTGTAATGTCTTCTGTCTTCAGGGAACCATTTTGGATTTTTGCCGCGATTTTCCGGACAGCATCGGTGATTTCCATTCTTCCGCCGTAATTCAAAGCAAAGATCACGGTTCTTTCGTAATCTTTTGAAGTGACTTCAATGGTATGATCCAGCCTTTTCAGACACCGTTCCGGCATTCTTTCCCGGCTTCCGGATACCAGCAGCCGCACTTTATTGCGGATGAGTTCTTTTGTATAATGATCCAGAAAATCGCAAAGCAGATCCATAATGGCATTGACTTCTTCATCGGACCGCTTCCAGTTTTCCGTACTGAATGCATATAAAGTCAGATACTTTATGGAAGTATCTTTTAAAAGATTCACCAGATCGATGACCCGTTCGGCACCGGCTTTATGCCCTTCTGCGCGTGTCAGACCGTGTTTTTCAGCCCATCTGCCGTTACCATCCATGATAATGGCAAGATGTGTAAGATCATTTTCCATAAAATTCTTCCTCAAGCATCATGCAGAGCGTATGATACATCGGTAAATGATATTCCTGGATCCGGTATGTTTCCAGCGAAGGACCGCGGAGAATGGCATCGGCATATTTTTCGCACAGACCGTGATTCAGCCCGGTGAGCAGGATCGTAGTGATCCCCATTGCTTTTGCCGTCATAAAAGCATTATAAATATTCTTTGCATTGCCGGAGGTACTGATCCCCAGGAGAATATCTCCTTCCGAACCGAGAACATAAAGCTGCTGTGCATAAATCATCAGAGGATCCACATCATTGGCGTATGCGCTGGAAAGACCGGGATGATTGTTCAGAGAGATGGAGCGGAGTCCGGGCTGGAGTTTGGAAATGATATTTTCTTCGCCGAGAGTATCGGCAAAACGCTTTTTCATTTCGTCGGAATGTTCTCTTTTGAGAATGAAACTCTTCAAAAGTTCCCCGGTAATATGCTCTCCATCGCAGCAAGATCCACCATTTCCGCAAATAAATAATGTTTTCCGCTTGAAAAATCCGTTTTTCAGTATAGAATATATATAGTGGAAGTTTTCGGCGTCAGGACGGAGTTCCGGAAAACGCTGAAAAAGATCTTCCGCGTGTTTATTGACATTTTCTGTTTTGTTCATGTTAACATCCTTGTTGATGGTTGTGACATTATGTTCTATGGTTAATATTACACCACTTTTTCACAATGTCAAAACAAAATATGAACAAGATTTGAAAAAATTTCAGCCTTGAATTTGGAAGTTATTAACATATCAACAGACATAATCCAAAGAATAGATCTGAAATCCGGAATTGAGAAAAACAATATTCAACCACAAAAATGTAGATAACAGGTGAAAAAATGAAAATCAAAGTACAAAAGGAAGCTCTGCTGAAATCATTGCAGAAAGTCAGCAACATCATTGGCAGCCGTACCACTCTTCCCATCATGGCAAACGTACTGATGGAAGCAAAAGACGGAAGATTGACTCTCACCACCACCGATTTGGAATTGCGTATGACCACCTCTCTTGAAGTGGAAGTGGAAGAACCCGGCGTGACAACACTGCCCGTGAAAAAACTGGTGGGTCTGATCGCAAAACTGCGTCAGGGCGTGGTTTCCATCGAAAGCAACGAAAATCATCATTCCGAAATCAAATGCGGTACCGTTTCCATTATGCTGCTCGGTCTGGATCCCGATGGTTTCCCGGAACTGCCTGAATTTGAAGTGAAACGCAATGTCAAGGTCAAACAGGTGGAACTGGCTGCGATCATCGACCGCATTTCCTATTCCGCCAGCACCGATGACTCCCGTAAAGTCCTTCAGGGTCTTCTCTTTTCCATCCGGGACAGCAAGATCACCGCAGTTGCCACCGACGGCAAACGCCTTGCCATTGTGGAACGGGAACTGGAAGAAGCACCCACCGGCGAAGACGGCGATATCATTGTGACGCTGAAATCTGTGAACGAAGTGAAAAGACTTCTTTCCGATGAAGGCGATGTGAATATTGAAATCGGCGAAAAACAGATCAAATTCATCGTCAATGACGCTGTGGTTGTCTCCAAATTGATCGAAGGAACCTATCCGAACTATGCACAGGTGGTCCCCTCTTCCTTCAAGAAATCCATTGAGATCCCCTGCGAAGCGTTCATGTATGCTATTGAGATTTTGAGCGTGACTGTTTCCGACAGCTCCTCTCCCAATATCAAATTGACTTTTGACAACAATAAACTTCTCTTTGAAGTCAACAGTGCCATCGGCGAAGGCAGTGAATCCATTGAAATTCCTTATGAAGATGAAGCCATGTCCGCTTCCTTCAACCCGAATTTCCTGTTGGATCCCTTCAAACATCTGCCTATGGAAAAAGTGACATTGAAGATCAATGATGTGGTCAGCCCTATCTCCATCCAGTCCGGCGATGGCTTCATCTATGTCATTATGCCCATGCGCAATAAATAATCACTGATCTTTCTCTCTGAACGATCCGCTGTACCATAACAGAAAAAGTGTGGTACAGCGGAGATCAGGAAAACAATGATAAATTCTCTTTCACTCGAAAATTTCAGAAATTTCGAGACGCTGCAGCTTTCCTTTGATGCACCGTCGGTCATCATTTCCGGTGCCAATGGACAGGGAAAGACATCGGTCCTGGAGGCAGTATTTTATCTGGCAAATCTGCGTTCTTTCCGCACAGCCCGTCTGAAGGAAATGCGGAAACTCGGTACGGAATATTTTAAGTTGATGTGTACCATCTCCGGCGGAAAATGGAACACGAAACTGGAAGTGGAAAATTCCATTGCACGGAAATTGAAGATCGATTCCGTTCCCATTTCCAAAGCCAGCGATTTTACCGGCAGGATCCAGACTGTGGCGTTTCTGCCGGATGATTCCGATATCATCGGCGGTACCAGTCTGCTCCGGCGCAGATTTTTTGATATGTTCATCTCTATGATGGATCAGAATTATTTTACCGCGCTTCAGCTGTATTCCGGTGCATTGAAAGCGCGGAATTTTTTATTGCGTTCTCCTTCTTCCGATCCGCAGATCATCCGTTCCTATCATCCGATTCTTGCAGAAAATGGTGCTTTGATCGTGCAGAAACGCGCTGATTATGTGCATATCCTCATAGACTCCATGCGCGGGATCTTTGAAGAAATACGCCCGGAATTCAGTCATTTTTCCATAAAAATGCGTTCACAGAAAGAAACTTTTTCTCCGGAGGAATTTCTGAAAAAACTGGATGAACGCGTGGAACAGGATAGAGAACGCGGTTTTACAGCACCCGGTCCACATCTGGATGATTTTGATTTTATGGCAAACGGAAAAAATCTGCGGATCTACGGTTCCAACGGACAGAAACGGATCGTGTCTTTTGCGCTGAAAATGGCGGAATTTGATATTGTTTCCGCTAAAGAGGAAGCACGGAAAAATACGATTGTTATCGTGGACGATGCCACCGGAGATCTGGATTACAGGACCAAAACAGCTTTTTTTGATAAGATCCGGAATGCCGGTCAACTCTTTTTTGCTTTTACCGATATCGAAAATAATCCTCTTTTCAACCGTTCACAGATCATTACACTTGCCAATGGAGCAGCACAATTATGAGTATTTTCAACACGATCATCTGCCGTTATAACGAAATCGCCACAAAAGGCAACAATCGCGGAATGTTTGAAACGAAACTTTCCGATAATATCCGGATGTTCTGCAATGAAGTCTGCAAAGTGAAAGCACAGCGGATCCGCGGAAGGATCTTTCTCCATAAAGCCGATGGATCCGTGTTCAGCGATGAAGAAACGGAAAAGATCACTGCAAATCTCAAACGCTGTTTCGGATTGGATTCTTTCTCTTTCTGTATCGAATCCGAACCCACACCGGAAGCGGTATTCGATATGGTGAAACGCTCTGCACCCTGTTATTTTGATCCCATTCTGGAAAAAAGACCTTCCCTGCTTTTCCGTTCACGGGCAAGAAGAAGCGATAAAAAATTCCCGCTCTGTTCCAAAGATATTGAAATTGCCGTGGCTGGAAAACTCTTTGCCATGTACGGCGAAAAAGTGAAAGTCAACCTCACGGAACCGGATATTTCCATCGGGATCGAAGTCCGCGAAGAAACAGCGATCGTCTATTACGAAACGATCAAAGCTCCCGGCGGTTTGCCCGTCAGCAGCAATTCTCCGGTGCTGGCTCTCCTGTCCGGCGGGATCGATTCCCCCGTCGCCTGCAATATGATGATGAAACGCGGCTGCCGGATGGATTTTCTCACCTTCCATTCTTTTCCCTATACACCCATGGAATCTGTGGAAAAAGTCGCCCGGATCGCCAAAGTGCTGAATCAGTGGCAGAAACCCGGAAAACTTTATGCCTGCAATATTTCAGAGATCCAGAAATTGATCCGGGATCATTGCAGCGCAAAATTCCGTACGGTGCTTTACCGCCGGGTAATGATGCGGATTGCTGAAAAATTGTGCCTGAAAAACGATTTGAAAGCCATTGTGACCGGCGAGGCAGCAGGTCAGGTGGCAAGTCAGACCATTGAAAATATGACTGTCATCAATCGATCCGTGGATACCCTGATCCTCCGTCCGTTGGTCGGCATGGATAAAAATGAAACCATCAAACGCGCCGTGGAGATCGGAACTTTTGATATTTCCATTGAGCCTATGACTGACAGTTGTACTGTTTTTGCGCCGGATTCACCCGTCCTGCGTGCAAAATTGCATACCGCCGAATGGGAGGAATCCCATATCCCGGATTTTGATGCCGCCATCCAGAAAGCCTTTGACGAAATAGAAATCGTTTAAGGGTATCAGTTGTCGGTTGTCGGTTGTCGGTTGTCAGCCGGTTTACTTCATGCGGATGCTGTTCACGGCTCCGTATGAAGGGTAAAACTGTGAGTGTTGGTAATATTATGAATACTGCTTTTGATATTCAGTATTCTGAAACTGACGCCATCTTAAAAACATTCAAAAATTCTTTTGTAACTCCTGCCCATCTTAAAAAATTCTTAAAAAACCTATTATAACTCCTGAAATTACCT
>JAZNXT010000040.1:0-2431 GCA_045594005.1 Victivallales bacterium | reverse complement strand
GCGGGCAAATTTCGCAGAAAATCCATTTCAAACGCCGCAATGATCTTGGGAGAGTGATTCAATATGTAACAAGGCAGATAATCAAAAAAACTCATTTAACGCTTCCCCATTCCCGGTGTTTTATCAGGTTTTGAGTCCGTTTCCGGGCATTGGCGGCAATATTCCCGGCAAAGATTGATATACAGTTATTGGTAAATTTTCCGTCAATCACATGCAATAACGGCAACGGACAATTTACATTCAACACACCTTTTTCCGGATCGATCGCTGCGCCACAGAAGTTTTTTACTTCCACCTTACGCCAGAAAAGATTTTTATGTTCCGGCATATAGAATACTGCTTTGATGTTTTCGCCTGCATTTCCGGGAGTAGCATCCAGCTTCCAATTTAAAGGATTGATACAGTATATACCTTTTTTCAGTGCGGGATCATCCATTTTTTCGTTATTGATCCAGCTTCTCCAGGTTACAATCACACCATAATCTCCGGCTCCGGTTGCGGCTTTCAGTGCATCCCAGTGAAAATCTTCGGCGATTTGCTCCGCTGTTTTCGGCTTCATATCCGGCAGATATGCGGCAACAAAACCATTCTTGACGGTGATACCATCTGTTTTCTGCATTGCAGCATAAAGCAGATCTGCAGCAGATCCCTCGGCAAGAAGAATAAAAGGATGTCCGGGTTTATGATATTTATTGAGATAATACTTCAATGCCGCTGCAACACTTTCTGCATTTGAATCCGGGATCACCGGAGCAAAGACTCTTACGCCTCTGCCGAAGATATCGTTCGTGTGAGTTTTTGTCCAGTTGAATTGGATTTCATGGGTGTTCCCATATCCGGCAGGTGCTTTCCCGATGTAAAAAAGATCGAATGAGGAATAGAACTGAGGAATGTCATTCTCCCGGATCAACCAATTCGATCCATAGTCATAAGGGGATATGGAAGAACAGGCGGTAACAGTTAACAGCAGTGATGCAGCAGTCAGCAGATAGAAAAATCGTTTCATTTTTTTCTCCATAATTTGTTTTGAAATACTCGCGCAAGAAACAGCGGATTTCCAATGATATATCGTTTAAATAACCGAATCGGCTCCTGATAAAGCCGGAAACACCATTCTATGTTGCATTTTCGCATCCAAAGCGGGGCTCTCGGTATGCGTTCTGATACAAAATCCAGCAGCCCTCCGACACCAATCGCTACACAGCCGGGCAGCGCGTTCAAATGTTGACTGATCCATATCTCCTGACCGGGAACACCCAAGGCGACCAGCAGAATATTCACCTTGTGTTCCGCCAGTTCCGCCAGAATTTGTTCTTCGCTTTTTTCTTTGAAAAATCCATCGGCGCAACCGACAAATTCCGCTTTCCCGTTCAAGGCTTTTGCTTTTTCCATGGCTGCCGCTGCCACACCGGGCGCTCCGCCAAAAAGATAGATCCGATAAGGGTGCTGTACCAGCAGGGGGAATAGATCCGTTCCGTTTACATTTTCTTCAACTCTGCAGCCCAACACTTTTGCCCCGATCTTTGCCCCGATCCCATCTGCAAAGACAGCAGAGCATTTTTTCAGAATCTCTTTGTAGTTCTGATCCTTATAAGCAATGTTCAGACAGTGTGCGTTGATAAATGCAACATGATGATTGATCCCGCTTTTGACCAGTTCATCAATTTTTTTCAAGGCTTCCTTCATTGTGCCGCAGAAAAACGGTACGCCAAACACCGCCGCGGACCGGTTGCGATAGACTGTAAGCAGCCCGGACGCTGTATTCTCCCAGCTGAATTTTGCGGCTTTTTCACTGCCCTGCCGAATCAGTTTGTGTTGATAATCAGTATCCGTGAGAACCTTTTTCATTGCTGCCGCGATTTCCTGTGGGGAGGCGGGATCAAAAAGTTCCGCAACATCTTTTCCCAGTTCACCGAGGGATGAATTGTTGGAGCAGGCACAGGGGAGATTTGCGTGCATTGCTTCCAGCAAAGATAATCCGAACCCTTCAAAATGGGAAGGGAAAATATACATTGCACTTTGCGCGTAAAGTTCCGGCAGTTTCGCAAAATCCACAAATCCGGTGAATTTGAACTGTTCTTTACACGGCGATTTTTCTGCGTATTCAAACACAGTTTCCGCACCGTTCCAACTGGCACCCGGCATGACAAGTGTGTATTCTTTACGCAGATTTTCCGGCAGCAGTTCAAATGCTTTAAGCAGATTCAGATGATTTTTCCCGGGGTGTTCGATGCGGGAAATGTAGAGGATTTGCTTGAGCTTTGCCGTTTCGACCTTTGCCGGAGGGGTAAAGCCGTTGTAAACGACCGAAATTTTTTCTTCGGGAATGTGCCAGTATTTTATCAGATCGTTCCGGGTGGATTTGCTTATGGCAACGATACTTTGCGCTTTTCTGACATAATGCGGCAAGACCCGTTTGATGTAGAACATC
>JAZNXT010000039.1:0-4976 GCA_045594005.1 Victivallales bacterium | reverse complement strand
GTTCCTCCAACGATGAGGTCAATTTGTCCATTATAATCATCTTTCTTTATTAGGGTAAAATCGCCGAGGTTCGGTACTGTTCCCCCATCCGGCAGTTCGGCGATCTGTTTCTGCCAGGACAGGCGTGTTTTCCGGTCTTTTTCGTCACTTGCCTGTTCCGGATCAAGAGGACGGAGTGGCTTCGTAGCCCCAAACCGCTGCATCAGAACGGCGGCAGGGAACGGTTCCACCTCCGAAAAGAACACCGGCTTCCAGCCAAGTCCTTGCCAAGCAAGGCTTGCAGCCTCAACTCCGCTGCATACGCTTCCATAATTCATATTCTGTTCCTTTCACAAAAATCATTGTCTCTACACCACTGACTATCAGAAAAAGTAGTTAAAAAGGTCACACCCAAAATCACTTTTTTTGAAAAAAAATCAAAAAATTTTTTTGTCGAGGTTAACATCAAGGACTTACGCTGTCAGATCTAAAAAACGCTGAGCGGAGACAACAGAATGCGTCATAAAACATGACTTGAATAATTCTGGAAATTGGTTATATTATATTAGGAATAATTCAGGAGTACAAAACGATGCCAGCAGGAAGACCAAAAGAAGAGAATATCACCAGACGTCAGGCAGAAATTATGCAGGAAATAATCCGTTTTAACGGTATTTTCGGCACTCTTCCGACCATGCAGCAAATTGCTGACCGCTTCGGAATTGCCGCCCCTTCAGTTTACGATATTATACAGGCGTTGGTGGCGAAAGGTTATCTTGCCAGGGTGGAGAGTACTCCGAACCGTCCCTACATTATATTAAGAGATGTGGAACCAGATTCACGTGTAAAGGCAGCCGTTCCGTTACTTGGAGCGATCCCATGCGGAGTTCCGACTGAACCAGTCACCGATTATGAGGGTGAAACTGTATTGGTTGATATTGCGCTCACCAAAGCCAGCAATGTTTTTGCGTTACGACTGGACGGAAACAGCATGAAGGATCTCGGCTACGAAACCAATGACATCGTTATCGTCAGATGCCAGCAGATGGCAGAAAACGGCGATATTGTAGCTGCGTTTGTCAATGGTGAATCAACGCTGAAACGACTGATTTATACACCAGATCGGATTGCCTTGAAAGCGGAAAATCAGGATTTTCCACCGATTGAAATCAAATGTGGGGATGAGTTCAGAATTGTTGGTAAAGTAATAAGACACATTAGCGAAAGAGATATTGAACATGGCAGGAAGTAATTTAAGAAAATTTACCAACCCCGGTTTCCTCCGCGCATTGGAATTCAGCAATCTTATTAAACTGCTGCGGAAGTTTGACGGGTATTTTAGCGGCGTTGTACATTTTGAATATGACGGTATTGAGCAGGAGAAGTTTAATTTTGACCGATTGGCGGCGATCCTTATTGACCAGATGATGGTAGGAGAGTACGCCGAGCTGTTTGATGCATTTGCCCTTATCGGCGCAATGAGTTCTGACAGCAGGGAAGATATATTACGGGAGTTTATTGATGCCCAGCCTTACAGCAATGAGGCTGGTGATGATATGACAGCGGCGGATTTGGCTGTACTGGTGTACCTTCACGATCCGGAAAAACTCAATGAAATCGATGTTGAGTTTACAGCAACAAAGAAAAAGTCCTTTGCAATGCGGGCAACCCGGCGTGATCTTTCAAACCTTGAAATCACAAAGGAACACCTTGCTGTATTTGAAGAACAGCTGAACTCGGTGTTTGTAAGCAAGCATCGGGGCAAAACAGCAAAGGTATATACCCCGTCCCGTGAAGGAGATGAATACTGGTTTATCATACGCCACGGAGATTCTTTCAAGCGGCAGGGTACTGTAGCAAAGGAAAAAGAGTCAAAAACGCTGGCATTTCAGCCGGAAAGTTTTGATTTGCTGGTGCTGAATATCTGTTCCGGTGAATTGCGAATCTGTGTTCCATCTGATCCTCAGTGGCTTGAAGAATGCTATGCCCAGACATTGGGTAAGGCGTTATTCAATGATTTCTCCGCTTTTGAAGATCGTCGCAACAATGAATTGGAGCGGCTTAAAGAGTTGGGCGAAAAGGCTCTGGTATATTCCGGAACAGCGGCAGTGAAACGTCTTGACCTTATCAGTCTGCGTTTTCTGCATTCCCCCGACTGTCCGATGATAGATCAGCTGACAACTTCTGCCGGGGATCTGTTCCGAGATATGAGATCGGTAAATTATAACATTGCCGGAGTCGGCACGATCCTTGAGGCGAAATTTGCGGTAAAAATCGGCAACAAGGAAAAGACCATCACCCTGAAAAACAATAACCGCTCCGGGTATGATTACGATGAATTCGGCGTTGTTGTGGATGAATGGTTGCGATCTGTAGGTATTCTTCCGTCATCAAAAGCCCTGGAGAAAGCGGCATGATCTGGAAGGACATTATGCTGACATCTTATGAACAGCCTCTCTTTAATTGGAAACAGACGCTGTCCGGTATAGATGTTGAAAAATTTAAAAGGCAGTATCTTGATCCGGCATCCGGTTATGTCGGTGTTGTACGTTGCCCGGATCGAGAGAAATGTTCTCCTCATGAATGTTGCGGTTTGAATATCCGTGATCTCTCTTCTGGAACTACGGCGTGTTGTTCACAACGCTTTTCGGGACCGAGAATTCCGGTTTCTCAAGAGGATGTGACACGCTATGGCTTATCTCATCCACGTTTCCATGCGGAACTGTGCCGTCAACTCGGATTGAAATTAAGCAGTACGGGGATGGGAGATTTTTTCTGGGAGCTGGGAACATACAAACGGGGAACTGGTCGTTTCCTGCCGGTATATATATCCTATTATATTACACAGGCACAGCTGACGGAGAAACTGAAAGATTTGCTGGTCGATCCGAAGGTTCAGTTTGCTCTTGTACTGTTTGACCACTCTATGATTTCCCGTCCTATGGCCAAAATACTGGAAAATCGCAAATGCATTTGTATATCTATGCAGGAGTTGTTTGCTCTGAATCCGAACAGCACCCTGAAACTGCTGACTGTTCCAGAGCACATATTCAATATATATAAAGAGGAAGCACCTGTACTGCAACAGACCTTTCAATGCGAATCCGGGACAAAATGGAGCGATATCCATCTTAAATATAAGGATGGAGAAACAATTTCAATATGGAAACGTGGCAGTGAAGCACACCCGTTTTCATATATGGCACTCAATATGGCAGATGCCCGAACCCGGAAACCGAACAAGGCGTTTAATCTGCTCTGCGAAATGCTCAAAATAGAGTGCGATACTTTGCCTGTTCCTGCAAAAACAGATCATCATTATTCAGAACTTGTGCAACGCAAAAAGGAATTGAACACGGCTCTGAAAAACTTTTTTTCCGGAGTTGAAGATGGCGATCCGGTAGTATATGATCGTTCCACTTTTTCATACCGCATAAAAATGCAAGTAAAATCATTGTCGCCGATTCTCTGACAATTATTCACGCCTCTTATATTTGACACCCCTTCCGGGTGTCTTTTTTTTGCCTTGATTTTTGATTTGCCGATGAAAAAACACCCTCTGCGATGAAATTTCATCGGCAAAAATCCCCTCTTTGAAAAATATTTTGATTTTTCTCTATCTGTGTAACAATCTGATAATAAACGAAAATTACATAAAACACAATCTTTTCATGATGAAAATTCATCGTCCCCGATGAAATTTCAACAATTCCGGTCGGAAGGCAAAAACGCAAAACAGAACGCCACTCGACCGGTTCTCCTGCCTTCTGTTCCGGCGACTGGCAAGGAGTTTTATAAAATGGCTTATACGATCACAGAAGCCCAAGCCACCGAGTTGTTGAAAATCGCCGATGCTCTTGTCGGCAAGAAAATTTCAAAAGGGATGATTTCGGAGTCAGACCGTAAAGATTACATTCAGGAACTGATGCTCATCATGGTTCAGCATCAAGATGATTGGACTGTTCCTGAAGGTGTCAGTTTTGAGGCATATGCCAATACAGTTATGGAAAAGCGGCTTATCAATATTTGGGAGAAGTTTCACCCCAAAAAAGACATCATGCAAAATGCTGTATCGCTTAACGAAATATTAAAAAATGATGAGGGCGAAGAAGAGGAATTTATCAGCAGACTGACTGAGGATGGCATGATGGTTAACGATGCAGAAATCAGCGCTAATTGGGCGCGTGGCAGATTAATTGCAGAAGTCCGTTTGTTTGTAGCAACTCTTCCGGATGAAGAACGCGAATTATGCGAAATCCTTATGTACCACAATAAGGTTGAAACCGCCCGCATCCTCGGAAAGCACAAGCAAAGTGTATGGCGTATTATGGGAAGAATCCGAGAAAAGATGTTGACCGCAGGTTTTCAATCTCCGTCTCAAAAAAATCGAAAAAAATTAAAAAAGGGTGTGACCTTTTCAGGCAGTTTTTCTGATAGTCAGTGGTGTAAGGACAGTGATTTCCAAAACTGAGAAAGGTAAGCAAATGAAAACTGATTTTGTCATTCACGAGCCGTCTGCCGTTTACCACGAGCAGAGCCGCACAGGGAAATATCTCTCCAGTCATCTTCTGGCAGACTTCCGGGAATCTCCGGCTCTCTACCGCAAGAAGGTAACTGGCGAAATTGAGGACAAAGACTCCTCCGCATTTGTGATCGGGCGTGCCGCCCACTGCCTGATTCTTGAAGGGCGCAAGGCTTTTGACCGGGACTATGTGGTTTCTGACGGTCCCATCAATCCCCGGACTGGCGAAGCCTATGGCAGAACAACCAAGGCTTTTGCAGAATGGGCAGCAACACAGGAGCGAGAGGTAATTTCCGGAAAGGACTTCGGTTTTATCTCCCAACTGCAGACCAGCGTTTGGCTGCATCCAGTTGCAAATGATCTTCTGGCACACGGCGTTTCGGAAGGTGTGGTACGGACAAACTATTGCGGCGTTCCCTGCCAAATCAGGATGGACTGGTTCAGCCCGGAACACGGTCTGGTGGATCTCAAAACC
>JAZNXT010000038.1:0-25321 GCA_045594005.1 Victivallales bacterium | reverse complement strand
ACCGTTGCCAGAACCAAATTGATCAGCGTAGAAATAACCACAAAAATTTTACTTTTCATATTCGTTCCTCCATACTCAAATCGACTTCATTACGGTTAATATAACATTAATCGCCAGCGTTTACAAGTGGTGAATGTGTTTTTTTTTGACAGTTTCAGAAATGCCGTTTGGCGAAAGCATGTCCGGAACCGGTTTTAAGATAGGCTTCAAAAGAGGTTGCCTTTTCTTTGGTTTCAAAGGCGAAATATGCTTCAACTTTCCAAGGTTTGAACTTTGAGGTATGCGGAACTTCACCGGCGTTATGTTTGGCGAGGCGGGATTTCAAATCTGCTGTACTGCCGATATAACGCTGTTCCGGCTGGGAAAGACTGCGTAAAATGTAAGTATAGAACATTCGATTTCTCCAATTCTCTGCCGTTAGCCCTCCGTCGCCAAGGCTTCCTCCTCCGCTAAAGCTATTGTGGATAAATTTCCAGGCATCCTTCGCCCGCTCCGTTGCACTCCGCTTATTTTTGCAAGCAAAAAAAATCTACGGATAGCAAGACGGGCTTGCCATCCGTAGCTTTAGCGAAGGATGGTGGACGCTGGGAGACTCGAACTCTCGACCTCATCCGTGTGAAGGATGCGTTCTAGCCAGCTGAACTAAGCGTCCGGTTATATGCTTCTTAATATATCCGTATTTGCGGAAATGTCAAGCAAAGATTTTGAAAAAAGTATATTTTTTTCTGAATTTTCCCGAAGCAGGCTGTTTTTTCTCCGGTTACAGCGCAGGGAAAAGTTCGATCAGGGCTTTACAAAAAACTTTCATTCCCCGCAGATCCGGGTGATTGATCCCGTTGGTCATTACGCTCATATAAGGGATCCCGAGTTCAGAAAGTTCCGCATATATTGCAGAGCCGTCAGCCAGTGCGATCCCGTTTTCTTCCGCAAATTTCCGGAGAAACTGCACAAAGAACCGGGGATCATCGGAGCGGTGGTGTGCATCGTCCCAATCCGTACCCATCCAGGATGGCAGGATCGTATGGGGAGTCAGGATCAGCCATTCTTTTCCGGCGGCACGGAGACGTTTCAAAACCTCGTTGTAGGAGTTTTTGATCGCTTCCTGCGGCAGACCCGCATCATTGACAAATTCGCTGATGATCAGATCAGCATCGGCATTTTCGATATATTTCCCGAAGTTATGCGGAGAATCTGCTCCTTCATCCAAAAAAGTTTTGGCACATCTGCCACCCCAGCCGTGACTCTGCAAACGGATATCGGCGGCAGGATATTTTTTTCGGAGTGCGTTGTAAAAGAGTGTCTGCCAGTGCTGCGTTTCCGGCAGATACACACATTCCGTAACGCTGTCACCCCATGCGAGGATCTTCAGAGGTTCGCCGCTGCGGATCTTTTTCATTGTCTGCGGCAGAAGTTTTTTCACATCGCAGAGATCTTTCCGTTTTTTGAAAGATGTCCGCAGCACGGGATAGATCATACCTTCCCGCAGACAGTCATCGTGTCTGGAAAGATAAATATTGGCAAGGCGTTTCATTCCCTTTTTCAGCATGGGTATCTTCGGCATTACATTGTGGGCTTTTCCCTGAAGAACACTTATGGAGCCATCTGCGTTCAGCACAATGGAGTCGATCCTCGCACGGCAGAAAGTATAAGAGATCCGCACCGGAGTTTCCGCACCGATCTTGCCGGATCCCAGCCTGCCGACGCATGCCCAGTTGTCATTGTATTCAAAATCTTTTCCCCGTTCGTACACGATTCCCCGGGGACCTTTGATCGTGACAGATCCGGGGATCAATGCACCTTCCGCCCAGCAATGAGCTTTTATGATCCGTTTCAATCCGTAATGAGTGTTCCAGCCGCAATGCTGCGGATCAAAAAGGGGCAATGCTTCACATTTTTCATTTTTGACACATACTGTATCTGTGGGAGCCAGTGTCAAATCTGCATGGATACTGCCGTACCGGACATTCAGTGTCCATTTTGATTTTTTTGCGATCGTAAAAGAGAATATCTGTTTTTTCATTCTTTCACCATATTTCAGAAGTTCCGTTTACGGTAATATAAGTGCCGGTCTTTGAATATGAAAGCAGAAAAACAGATTTTTTTACGATTTAAACCATTTCGGCATCCCTTCGGAACGGAGGCGCGCCACTTCGTCTTTCCGGATTTCAAAAATCTTTTCCCTAACGGATATCAGACCGGGATCACGGTACGGAACTCCGGCGGTGGAGAGCTGTGTGATATTGGCATCCTTTTCAGAAAGGGGCATCAGATGTGCGGCGATTTTCTCATTTTTTACCGCACAGGTGCCGGGTCTGCGTCTGCCGAAAGGTTCGGAGCGGTAAACATGAAGACCGGCTTCTGTGAATGCGCCGAACAGAGGATAGGCAGAAGAATATGTGGCAATGATGCCGTCGGGTGCAAGGTGTGCGGCAAGTTTTTTTACGAAATCGGCGGTCCAGAGTTCCGGATTACTGTCGGGGGAAAATCCGTCCAGAAAGATCACATCGAAAATCTCATTGCCGGGTATCGTCTGCCGTGCATCACCGAAAATCAGGTTCAGCTCTGCAAAATTTCCATGAAGTTGTTTTTCAGTTTTGAGGATCTGAAAAAGATGTTTTTTTCCGTCCTGATCCGGCAGCATCATTGCGGCATCCAACACTTGCGGATCAAATTCAAGTGAGGTGATCTCCAGTTTCCGCGCCGCAGTCTGTTCCGCAAGCTGAAATGCGGCAAGCGCGTTGCAGCCAAGTCCGAAGCCCACATCCAGCAGACGCAGGGGGGCGGACTCCTTCTGCTGTAAACGCAGTTTCAATGCGGCAGGCTCAATATATTTTTTGAAGGATTCTTCCGATGCGCCCGCCAGACTGTGAAAATGCTGCCGGTAGGCGGGGTGATACAATGTATAAGTGCCGTCTTCTGTCCGGCAGGGGGTGAAACGGGAATCTTCTTCTGCGAAGATCTGCTGGAACATTTCCAGAAACTGACCTTTTTTCATCCACCATTTCGGAGCGATGAGCCCTTCTGTATCGGCATCGGCATTGAGGCGCATCACGGTCATATTGTCGGGCAGGACGGCGAGAACTTTTTTCAATGCTGCCGCGTATTCATATTCGTTCAGCGTGGGGAATGGGTGCTGTGCATATTCTGCCGCCATTTTTGTGCCTTGCAATACCATGAGCTGATGAAATTTTACGGCGGAAAAAGGCAGATCCGCGATTTTTTTTGCGGTATCCAGCCAATCCTGTTCCGTTTCTCCGGGCAGACCGAGGATCAGGTGTGCGGCGGTAGGGATGTTTCGTGCGTGAAGGCGTTTTACGGCATCTGCGGTACAGGTGAAATCGTGTCCGCGATTGATTCGCGCCAATGTTTCATCGTTGGCAGTTTGTACGCCCAGTTCCACTAATAAATCATAACGTGTCTGCAATTCGCAGAGATAATCCAGACAGTCTTCTTTCAGACAGTCCGGTCTCGTCCCGATGATGACCATGCGGAAATCAGCAAGGCTCAAAACTTTTTCATAGACTTCCCGGATGGTATCGACCGGTGCATTCGTTCCGGTAAAGGCTTGAAAATAGGCGATATACGGTCCATCGCTTCCGTAGCGGTCGAGAATATATTTTTTACCCCGTTCCACCTGTTCCACCAAATCGGTGATACGGTCAAGATGCCGTGAGCGGTTTCCGTCACCGGCACAGAATGTGCATCCACCGGAACCGTTTGCGGAACGGTGCGGACAGGAAAATCCCGGATCGATCCCGATCCTCTGAAGCGGGATCCCCCATTTTTCAGCGAGAACATCCCGGAAGAATCGGATCTTTTTCACGGCAGAAACTCTTGTGCCTCATGGAGTCCGGCGATCGCCGCAGGGATCCCGTCTTTACTGCGGAACACGGATGTTCCGGCGACGATGCAGTTTGCGCCTGCGCTTGCGGCATCACGCACATTGGTTCCATCCAGACCGCCATCCACCTGAATGTGTGCGGATCTTCCGGCTTTTTTCAGTTCCCGATGAAGGATGCGGACTTTTTCCAGTTGGTCAGCCATGAATTTCTGACCGCCGAACCCGGGTTCCACAGTCATCACCAGAAACATTTCCACATCGTTGATATAGGGCAGCAGCGTATCCACAGGCGTTCCCGGCTTCAGAGTCAGCCCTGCCGAAATACCGGCATCGTGTATTGCTTTGATGGTGGCAGCAACGTCGCTTTCCGCTTCCACATGGAATGTGATATGATCCGCTCCGGCTTTGACAAATGCGTCAATATAGCGCAGGGGATCGGTGATCATCAAATGCACATCAAAAGGAATCTGCGAATGTTTCCGCAACGATGCGATCAGTGCGGGTCCGATGGTCAGATTCGGCACAAAATGAGCGTCCATCACATCCAGATGCACCATATCGGCTCCCCCTGCGTCAATGGCGCGGAGTTCATCGCCCAACCGCGCGAAATCGGCGGCGAGCATGGAGGGGGAGACCAGCAGTTTTTTTGCGGAAAGTGTGTTCAGGGGAATGGTCATTTTGCATTTTCTCCTTCCGGCACGATCTTTTTGCCGTCTTTATAATCTTTTGCCTGTCTGCGTTCAATATCCAGCCAGCGGCGGTGTGCCCACAGCCATTGATCCGGATGTTGACGGATGATTTTTTCCAGTGTGGTGGTATATGCCTGACAGATCGCCTGAACATCGGCATCTTTATCCCCGGTGGGCGTGTAGTAAAACAGCTCCGGCGTGTAAAGTTCAAAATGGAAATCATCGTCCAGACGGAACAGACAGGGTGCGGAAAGTGGCTGACCTCCCTTGAGCTGCAGCAATGCCGGAGTTGCGTGAGCGCGTGCGGGATGCCCGAAAAATGTCACTTCCACACCTTCATTGTGGTTTGCATGCTGGTCTGCCACGATGGCAACATGATGTCCGTCTTTCTGTGCCAGCACCAACGGACGCAGACCTTTTTCCCGGGATGTTGTTTTATGGACGCCGAATCCACACCGGTGTTTGTAGAAGAAATTGCCCAGTTTTTCATTTCCCAGCGGGCGCATGATACTGGTGACAGGCAGACCGGTGATGAAAGAAAGTGCGCCGCCAGCCAGTTCCCAGTTGCCGATATGTCCTGTGGCACAGATCGTCTGGACTGTAGTTTCCCGGTTATAGAGTTTCTGCGATCCTTCATTGTCCGCGATCCGGATATGTTCGTAGAAATTTTCTTCGTTCACGATCTGATTGAATTTAATGATTTCCACAAAGACTTTTACCATGTGGATCATGGATTTCAGAGCCAGTTTTTTTGCTTCCTTCCGGTCTGTCACGATCCCGCTGTGCAGAATGTGCCGGATGGTGCGGTTCCGGTGTTTCAGATCCACGGAATAAAAAAGCCAACCCACAAATCTTGCCCAGCGGTACGCTCCCCGGAGTGAACACCAGCGGATGATCCTGACCCCAAGCATGAAAAAGAAGAACTGGATCGAATCCAGAACTGCATTCCGTTTTTTCTTACCCATATCGACGGTATCTCCATATCATAAAAACTGTATTTTTTCAGAGTAATATACTCCTTTTTGAAAGAAATGCAATCCCGGCACTTGACAAATCGCAGAAGAGTTGCTAATTTATGGGTGGAAAATCGTATTTTCTCATAAACAAAAGTATGCCGGAGATGAAATAATGAAAATCGGAAAGATCACCGCAGGATTTGCCTGCGCTGCCTGTATGTGTTTTCTGCCGCTGTTGTCCGGAGAGGATGCTGCGCAGAGTACCAAGTTTGAATATTCCAAAGAAGTTCTGGGACTTGACAGCAAGACCGGAAAAGTGCCTGTTGCGTACGGGCTTTTCGGACAGGTGATCAGTGCGGAACTCTCTTTTGCCGATGTGACTTTTGCCGATACGGAGGGAAATGAATATGACCGTTCCCATCACGACCCGGTCTATGATTTCAATACCACTGTGTGGGCGCAAGTGATCGTGCAGGTGACGGCATTGCCGGAAAATACGGTATCCGGCGCAAAGCCGTGGACGCTTTCCCGGTTCGATTTCGTGCTGGTGTTCAAAGATCAGCCGTACAAATGCCTTGCCGTTGCTCCGCTGGATGATCCTTTTTCCATGAAACGGGAAAATTGGAAATTCACTGCCGATGGCAAAGAACCCAATACCGGCAATGTATATCGGCTGATCTTCCCGCTGCCCCGCCGGGATATTTCTCCGGATGCTGAAAAAGATGATCCGTCCGCTCCGCAGAATTTTACCGGAGACACCGATCTTCTGCTGGTGCGTGCCAATGAACCGGCGGCAAAACTCAAAATGCCGGTCAGCAAGATCAAATTCCGTTTTATGGGGGATAAACCTTTCACCACTGCGGCGGCGATCCTGGAATCTGCCAAAGGAACGGTGTGCGGTGTCAGTGCGGATAAATTGGAAGAAGCATTGAAGAAACCGGAAGTTCCTGCACAGCCGGCAGCAGAAAATACGGAAAAACCTGCGGAAGGTACAACCACTCCTGCCGATGCCGCGCCAGCGGAAAAACCTGCGGAAGGTACTGTCGCACCCGATGCAAATGCAACTGAAAAACCAGCAGCGGAAACGCCGGCAAAATAATCATATTGAAGGAGATCTGAATATGGATACAGAACTGTTTGAACTCTATAAAAATTTGATCCGCTGCCGTGCAGTCAGTGCGGATATCGAAGCAGTGAACAAGTCGGAAAAACTGCTCCTTGCCTATCTGCAGAAACAGGGTCTTTACTGTACCGAAGAAATGATCGATGGCAGAGTGGTGGTTTACGCATCCACTATGCCGGGAAAAGTGCAGGATCTGCTGCTGAACGCACACCTTGATGTGGTCCCTGCCGCTTATGAAGAACAGTTTGAACCCCGCGTGGAAGGGGATCGCCTGTATGGACGCGGTGCCCACGATTGCCTCGGCAATGCCATGGCGATCATTCAATGTCTGCTCAAAGCGAAAGACAAATATTCCGTTTGTGCTGTTTTTACAGCCGATGAGGAAATCGGCGGTGAGACCACTGCCGGAATGGTGAAACTCGGTTACGGTGCCCGCAAAGCCGCATTGGTGGTGGATGGCGGCGGTTACGGCAATATCACCTATGCTCAGAAGGGGATCATTATTATGAAACTCAAGGCGACCGGCGTGGGCGGTCATGCCTCTGTGCCCTGGCGATTGGATAATCCCATTGATAAACTGGTTGACGGATATATCCGTTTCCGGAATGCCTGGACCAATCCCACTGCCGAAAACACATGGGTCGATTCCATGACCCCCTGCATCCTGACTGCCGGAGAAGCCGGGAATGCCATCCCCGATACTGCGGAAATGATCATCAATATCCGCTACACTACCGATGAAGCCTACGAACGCATTGTCAATATGGCAAAGGAATTTACCGGCGTGGAAGTCCAGATTTTGGAAACCTGTCAGCCTGTGTTTGTGGATCAGGACGATCCGATGATCCAGCTGCTCGGTAAAGCGTTTGAAACCGTCGATCCCGCACATCCCGTGATGTTCACCCGGATGATGGGTGCGACCGATGCCCGTCATTTGAAACCGCTGGGTGTGCCTATCGGTATCATCGGCGCGATCGGTGACGGCGTTCACGGCAAAAATGAATATCAGGATCTGCCCTCTATTGATTTGTGGGGTGAGATTATGTTGGAGTATGCTCGCCTGCTTTCGTAAGCGCGTGAGAGGCGCGTTGTCTCGCGGGCTATTTCGGACCTTTACGGCGGCAAACAAGCGTCAGCGCAGTTGAGCCGCCCAATAAAACGGGTGCTTTGCACCCCGCACAAAAATCCGAACTACATCCGCAATCCTTCCGCGCCGGCGGCAAGTGAGCGAATGCGAAACTGAGCCGCCCAAGAAAAGTGCGCTTTGCGCACCACGCGTTAGCGAGAGCCGCCCGATCCAAAAAAGGTGCTATGCACCCCTTTGGACTTTTATTTCCAACAGTCTGTCGTTGGGGGCGACTGCCTGAAATTTTCCGGCGTAAAGGTCCAGTGAATACCGGTGGATATGACCGGCAATGATCCCGGCGATCTGTGGGGATCCCATGATCGTCCGGTAAAATTCCATTGTCGTTTCCGTATGACCTTCCGCGCGCCATCTTTCCCGGCGTTCGATCTCAAAATAGGGATCGTTCGCCGCATTCCAATCGGGATGACCGCATCCGAAAAAGATACTGCGTCCCGGGACATACAGGGGGATATGACACACCAGCACAGCAGGGACATTTTCCGTCAATTCTTTTTTCAGGAACTCCAGCTGTTCCGGCAGGATCTCGTAGGTGGAATTATCTATTACAAGGAATTTCAATCCCTTGACTGTTTTTGCGTACATCAGCGGATCTTTTGTGCCGTACAGCGGACGCAGCAGACGCCCGATCCATTCGGCACGGAGATCTTTTTCCGGTCCGGGCATCCCCTCATAATGCCAATCGTGATTGCCTGCGGTGAAAAGACACGGGACCGGTGCGCTGTTGATGATTTCTGCAAATTTTTCCACTCCCGCCGCAGAAGGGAAACTCAAAAGATCACCCGGCAGAAGAATGACATCGCAAAGTCCCTGCCGCGCCTGCTGTATTGCATCTTCCAGCAGGGAAAAACGGTGAACACTGCATCGATTCATCCGTGCGGTGTACTGCTGAAAAGGGATGCCGCGTTCATCATCAAAATTGCAATGCAGATCGCTGGCGACCAGCAGGCGCATCTCTGTTTGGACGCCGGATATTTCAAGAGTCAGTTTCTCCGGTCCTTCATCGAGGACGGACCGGAGGATGTTCTGCGGATCTTTTATTTGCATTTGATCCCGTTTTTCTTGAGATAATCTTTCAGTTCGGGAATATCGATCATGTGGAAGTGGAACACACTTGCCGCAAGCAGGACAGTTGCACCGGCGTTTGCGGCATCCAGGAAGTGTTCCAGTTTTCCCGCGCCGCCGGAAGCGACGATCTGTGCTTTGCAAGCCTGTGCCATGGCTTTGATCACCGGCAGATCATAACCGGTTTTCGCGCCGTCTCCCGCCTTGCTGGTGGGAAGGATCGTTTTGACACCGAAGCTGTCCACTTTCTTTGCCCATTCCACGGCATCGGCACCGGTGGCGGTTCTGCCGCCGTCGATATACACTTCATAACCGGAGGGCAGGGCGGGATTCACATCCACGTCAATGGCAACGGTAACGGCATCGGCACCGAATTCTGCGATCATTGCGGGAATGATCTCCGGATTCCGGAAAGCCGCACTGCTGACGGAAACTTTATTGGCACCGGCGTTCAGCACGGCGCGTGCGGATTCCACATCGGAGATCCCGCCGCCTACGGTGAAAGGAACACTGCAGACTTCTGCGACGCGTTTGACCACATCCAGCAGAGTGCCGCGGTTTTCCACGGTAGCGGTGATGTCCAGCAATGCCAATTCATCAGCTCCGGCAGCGCAATATGCCTTTGCACATTCCACGGGATCACCGGCATCGGCGATATCCACGAAGTGAACTCCTTTGACAACGCGGCCGTTCTGCATATCCAGACACGGCATGATGATAACATTTTCGGACATAGCTTTTTTCCTTTCTCTTATCATTGAACTATGGTATCGGAAAATTCGCGCGTATAAAATAATTCATGTTTTTTTAATTTTCAAATGGAAAAAGAAAAAAAATGGCATATATTATATGAGCAAGCATGATTTTACAAATTATAGAAAGGAATCTGAAATATGCGTTTTTATAACTCTCTCGGTCGCCGTCTGGAAGAATTCAAACCCATTTGCGAAAACAATGTGGGGCTTTATACCTGCGGTCCCACCGTTTACAATTTTGCTCATATCGGAAACTTCCGCTGCTATCTCTTTGAAGATATCCTCCGCCGCACCATTGAATATCACGGCTGCAAAGTTACACAGGTGATGAATCTGACCGATGTGGATGACAAGACCATCCGTGATTCCCGTGCTGCAAATCTGCCGCTGAATACCTTTACGCAGAAGTACAAAGATGCCTTTTTTGAAGATCTGAAAACATTGCGGATCGAACCGGCGGAATATTATCCTGCCGCCACCGATCACATTCCGGAAATGATCGAACTCATTCAGAAACTTTTTGATAAGGGGATCGCATATCAGAGCGAAGATAAATCGGTTTATTTTTCCATTGCGAAATACGGTGATTACGGTCAGCTGGTGAATCTGGATATGTCCAATCAGCGTGTTGGCGAACGCGTCAGCAGCGATGAATATGCCAAAGATTCTGTGGCGGATTTTGCGTTGTGGAAAGCGTGGGATGAAAAAGACGGCGATGTGAAATGGGATTCTCCGTGGGGACCGGGCAGACCGGGCTGGCACATTGAATGCAGTGCCATGAGTCAGAAATATCTCGGCAAGACATTTGATCTGCATACCGGCGGGATCGACAATATGTTCCCCCATCATGAAGATGAGATCGCACAGAGTGAAGCTGCCAACGGCTGCAAATTTGTGAATTACTGGCTGCATTGCGAACACCTGACTGTGAACAAACAGAAAATGTCCAAATCGCTGGGGAATTTTTACACCATGCGCGATCTGCTGGCAAAGGGTTATACCGGAGCAGAGATCCGCTGGGCATTGATCGGGACCCACTACCGCAGTAAGCTCAATTTTGATCTGGCTTCGCTGGATCAGGCACGGAGCGCGCTGAAGAAATTTACCGATCTTTTCCGTCGGCTCGGTCAGGTCACTGCCGGTGATGCCGGTGCGGAAAAAGCCGCAGAACTGGCGGCAAATGCCAAGGCAAAATTCGGTGCGGCATTCGGCGAAGACCTGAACGTGGCAGAAGCCCTGGCGGAAGTCTTCAAATTTACGAAAGAAGTCAAGTCCGCGCTTGCGAAAAATGAATTCGGCAAAAAAGCGGCGGAGATCGCTTTGGATCAGTACCGTGATTTCGACCGGATCCTCGGCGCGTTGGATGTGGATGCCGCTCTTGCCGCCGCGCCTGCCGCTGCGGAAAATATCAATGAAGGTGTGCCGGAGGATATTCTTGCATTGGTGCAGAAACGCGCTGATGCCAAGAAGGCAAAAGATTTTGCTTCTGCCGATGCCATCCGTGCGGAACTGAAAGCGTTGGGTTGGGTGGTGGAAGATTCCGCCGCAGGTCCCCGTGTTTATAAAGGCTGATGTCCCTGTATGATATTCAGCGGAAATATGTGGATGGAACTTGCGGAGCGGTTTCCGGCAGCGGAGATCCCTGCATTGACCGCCCAGTATGAAGAATGGCAGGAAACGCGTCCTCTGGAGGGGATGCGGATCCTGGATGCCACTCCGCTGTTTTTCAATACCTGTGTCAAACATACGGTATTGCTTGCCGGCGGTGCGGAACTGGTCTGCACCTGCGGCGACCGGATCCCTTACGATCCCGCGGCGGTGGAATTTCTGCAGCAGCACGATGTGGATGTGGCGTGGAATATTTACGGGGATGTTCTGCTGGATGAATTCGATTGTGTGCTGGATTGCGGTGCGGTCCACGCGTCGGTCACATCTGTTTACGGAGCGGTGGAATTGACCCGTTCCGGAGTGGGTATCTACGAGGAACTGACGGAAAAAAGTGTGTTCCTTGTGGATTCCGGCAGGATCAAAACCATTGAGACCTGCCTCGGGACCGGAGAAAGCTGTCTGCGTGCTTTGCGTCAGCTCGGTTACACAGAATTTTCCGGAAAAAATGTATTGCTTTTCGGATATGGAAAAGTGGGACGCGGCATTGCCATGCATCTGCGGAAAGCAGGCGCGGCAGTGACCGTTGCCGAATTGGAGAAGGGCAGGGGGGATATTTTTATTCCGGATCATGAGGCGGTGGTTGATGCGATCCGCAAAGCGGATTTTATCATTACCGCCACGGGAAAAAAGGATGCCCTTGCGCTGTTCTGCAATGAGTTGGAACGGAGCGGCGCAGTGCTGGTGAATATGGGATTTGAAGATGAGTTCGGGGAAAAACTGCCCGCAGCGCGTTGTTTGAACGGGAAAAAGCCTTTGAATTTTATTCTTTCCGAACCGACTCTGACCCGCTATATCGATCCGGTGCTGGCTCTGCACAATGAGGGTGCGTTGATCCTGAAGGATCTGCCGGAAGGATCGGGAACCGTGGTGCCGGAGGAGGATCTGGAAATGCGGATATTGGATATTGTCCGTGCCAATGGTGTTTTGAAGGATGAACTTGATTTGCTGTTGCAGGCGTAAGATATGGAAGGACCGGGTGACTTTTTTATGAAAAAGATGCTGTTGAAAAATGTGATATTGAACGGAGCCTTGACCGATGTGCTTGTGGAGGGGAACCGTTTTGCAAAAATTGCACCGTCACTGCCCGATGTGGCAGATGAGGTGATGGACTGCACCGGACTGGCGATCCTGCCGCCGTATTACAACGGGCATACTCACGCGGCGATGGCATTGCTGCGGGGATATGCGGATGATTACGATCTTTTTGACTGGCTTTCCAATCATATCTGGCCGCTGGAAGCGAAACTGACGGAATACGATGTGTATATCGGTACGAAACTTGCGTGTCTGGAAATGATCAGATCCGGGACGGTCTTTTTTAACGATATGTACTGGTTTCAGCCGGGTACGATCCGTGCGGCGGATGAAATGGGGATGCGTGCCGATGTGGGTGTGATGATGCTTTCCGGCGGCGGAAATGACCAGCGTACAGCCAATGATGATCTCATGGCGGGGAAAGTGCCTCATTCGGATCTGATCCGTATTTCCATGGCTCCCCACGCGATCTATACGGTGTCCGGTGACAAACTCAAGTTCTGTGCGGATTTTGCAAAGGCAAACGATATGCCTCTCACCACACATCTTGCGGAAACGAAAAAGGAATTTGACGACTGCATGGCGGAACACGGCATGACCCCGACCGCATATCTGGATTCGCTGGGTTTGCTTACAGACCGTACCACACTTGCTCATTCGGTGTGGATGACGGATGATGACTTCAAACGGATCGCAGACAGCGGCGCAGTGCTGGTTCATAATCCGGTATCCAACTGCAAACTGGCGTCCGGCACATTCAACTATCCGGCGGCGGAAAAAGCCGGCTGCCGCGTGGTGATCGGGACTGACGGGAACGCTTCCAATAACAATGTTTCCATGATCGAGGAAGTGAAGATGGCGGCATTGCTGGCAAAAAATCTTTCCGGGGATCCGAAAATGCTCAATGCACAGAAAGCATTTGATACGGCAACGGTGAATGCTGCAAAGGTATTCGGCGTGGATGCCGGGATCGCGGAAGGAAAAATTGCGGATTTCATGCTGGTGGATCTGAATGATGAATCGCTGATCCCCGGCTACAATCTGATTTCCGATATGGTTTATTCTGCGGGAAAAAGCTGTATCCATACCGTGGTCTGCAACGGCAGAATGCTGATGAAAGCGCATCATGTGCCGGGAGAAGACGCGATCATTTCGGAATCCCGAGCGGTGGTTTCCGCATTGTTGAAGCGTTAAGATGAAAAAACTTGCACAGTTTTCTTGCAAGGAACGCCAAACAGTGCTATATTACTGAAAATATCAGAAAACAATAAACTTAAAAATATTCAAGAAACGGAGCTGACTGTGGCTGACAAGACCCAATCTTCCCTTTACAAGGACGCCGGCGTGGATATCGACCTCGCAACCGAACTTCTCAACCGTGTGAAACCGAAAATCGCCTCTGCGCGCCGTCCGGAAATGCTTGCCCCTATCGGCGGCTTCGGCGGATTGTTCCAGATGGACCTTTCCAAATACAAAGAACCGGTGCTGGTTTCCAGTATCGACGGCGTGGGTACCAAATTGATGGTCGCCGCCATGATGGGCAAATACGATACTGTGGGACATGATATCGTGAATCATTGTATCAACGATATCAGTGTTCAGGGGGCGGAACCGATCTATTTTCTGGACTATATCGGGATCGGCAAACTGCGCAGTCCGCTGTATGAAGATGTGCTTGGCGGGATCGCCGATGCCTGTAAAGCCGCCGGCTGTGCCGTGCTGGGTGGGGAAACTGCAGAAATGCCGGGTATGTACGGCAATGATTTCGACCTGGTGGGCGTGATCACCGGAGTGGTGGAAAAATCCAAACTCATCACCGGCGAAAAGATCCGTCCGGGTCATGTTGCCATCGGTCTTTCCTCCAACGGACCCCATACCAACGGATTCAGCCTTGCCCGCAAAGTGCTTTTTGAAAAATGCGGCTATCAGGTCACGGATACTCCTGCGGAACTGGGTGGTGAATCCATTGGCGAAGCGTTGCTCAAACCCCACACCTGCTACTGGCCCGCGATCCGTGAAGCCATGGGTAAGATCGAGCTGGACGGGATCGCACACATCACCGGCGGCGGTTTGTACGACAACGTGCCGCGTATCCTGCCGAAAGATGTGAATGCGGTGTTCCACAAGGATATGATTCCCTGCGTGCCGCCGATCTTCAAACTGATCGTGGAAAAAGGCAATATTGCCGATACGGAAGCATACCGCGTGTTCAATATGGGCGTGGGTATGGTCTGGTTCGTGAGAAGCGAATTTGAAGAAGAAGCCATCCGGATCTGTAAAGATATGGGTTACAATGCGTTCCGCTGCGGCGAAATCGTGGAAGGCGAACGCAAATCCGTTGTGATGTGAAAATATGGCTTTCACAGGTAAAAAGATCTTCCAGTTTTTGAGCGGCGACGGCAGGAATGTTTATTCCGACGGACTCCGCAGATGTATGGAGCGTTGCCCCGAGATCAAACTGGAAGACCTTTTGCCGCTGTATTTTATTCTGACCAGCCATATCGCGCAGCATTATCCCCTGCCGGGTGATGAAAAGGCGTTTGCTGCGATCATCAGCGATTGTGCGGGGATCGACACGGTGCTGGCAAAAAATAAATTGACGGAACAGCTGTATCCGCTGTACGGGCAGGTGGAATTTTCCTGCGGTGCGGATTTGCAGAAATATCCGGCAGAAGTCCGCATGGCATTTTTGCGTGCGGTACTGCAAAATATTCCTTCGGAAGAAGCACGGAACAGCCATGTGGAATCCGTTATGCGGGAAGCCGGCAGTCAGATCGGACTTTCTGAAGATGAGATCACTGAGATCTTTTTGCTGGATGACAACCGCCGCCGGACAAGGAAGCTGATGATCTCTTCCGGGATCGGTTTGATCCTGGCTCTGGTGGTGCTGCTGCTTTTTGTGGTGTCTGCCGTTTGGCTGAAGACGGTGTTTTTCGGGTTGATTTGCGCATATCTGTGTCTGCCGCTGGAGCGTTTTTTTGAGCGCGGTGTCGTGGATACGAAGTGCGGAAGATTTTTTTCCCGTCTGCTGGTGCTGCCTTTTGTGCCTGCACTGAAATTGCGGGATTTTCTGATGTCCCGTTTCCGGAAAGGCGGAACTCCGCTGCAAACGGAGTCGGAACAGCAGCATGCTCAAAATCAGGATCTCGCGGCAAAATCTGCGGCATTGACTCTGGTGGCGGTGGTTCTGTTGCTTGTGCTTTTGATTTTCGGCGGGGTTTACGGAGTGCGTCAGGCAGCGGAATATATCAACAACAGTTCAGCGGTCCGTCATACGGTGGAAAAAGTGGACGATTGGTTTGTTTATGCGGAAAAATCCCTGAATTGGGAAAAGCATAACAACGACGGACAGAGTTTGAAGCAGACTCTTCAGGAAGAATTGAAAGAGGCGTTGGGCAGTTTTGACACACCGGCTCTTCAGGATGACGGTTCCGGAAACAGCAAAGGCGGTATTCTCACGGTCATTTCCGGACTCGGCACCTTCATGTTCGATCTGCTGATGTTCTTTTTCTTCTTTTTCTTCTTCCTGTATCAAATGGCACTGTTCCGGATTTTCCGCAGAAATGAAGGCAAAAAGAGCCAAACTCCGGATGATGTGGCACTGTGGATGATCCACAAGATGGTGGATTCCCCGTGGATCCCCGAAATTTCCGCCACAGCGCAGGAAGAAGCAAAAATGATCATCGGCAGAGTGTTCTGGATGTTTAACAGCTGGATCCGCGGATACTGCCTGATCATTCTGCTGGAAGGATTGCTTTATCTGGCATTTTTCCACATATTCAAGGTTCCCTTTGCCACACCGCTGGCACTGGTGGCATCGCTGACGATCCTGCTGCCGTTTCTGGGACCGACCATCAGTTTTATCCTGTCTGCATCGGTGGTGCTGCTTTTTGCGGATCCGGTGGGATATCCCCTTATCGGTGTGATCATTGCTTACTGCCTGATCAACGGTTTTCTGGAACAGATCTTCCTGTATCCGATCCTGGTGGGTGAAGCCATCGGGTTGACAACGCTGGAAACGATCATTGTGGTATTGTTCGGCGGTGTGGTGGCTGGGATCCCCGGCATGATCTTTGCTGTTCCGGTGGCGGCTCTCTGCAAATTCCTGCTGCCGCTGGCATGGAAAGTCTTCAATCCTTTTTCCCGGAAAATGCTTTCGCCGGATCCGGAAAAGATCCCACCGCAGGATCTCTGACGGACGGGATCGGATGAGCTGATCTTTTTCTTACTTTTTCTGCTGTTGATTTTCGGGCAGTCCGGCTGATTTCGCATCGTGCGGCTGGATGCAGCAATTTTCCCAGCGGTGGTTCAAATGATCGCGGAAAAAGACTGCATATTCCCCGTTTCCGTAATAATCGAAGATCGCACTGCGGACCGTGGTACCGCGGAGATGATCCAGCGAGGAAATATCGAACTGCAGTTGCTGCTGATGTTCCACACAGGCAATTTGACGGTACAGGTGTTCGCCTGCCCAATAGTGATCTCCGATATGGGCGTGTCCGTAGAAATGCGCACGGAAATTTTCCGGAAGCGGCAGGAGCTGTTCCAGAAATTGACTGGGTCTGTTTCCTCCCGGATAGGCACAATGGGAGAAGGTGAAGACCGGTTTTTGCGTTTTGGCAAATTCATCCCGGACAGCCTGCCACTTTTCTTTTGTGTGTGGATAGGGTTCTGTTTCCGGCGGCAGAAACTGGTGAGTGGCGACCCAGGATCCGTCTTTTGAGGCGTGATCGGAGAAAAAGAGCATGATAAAATCTTCCATTTCCACCGAAAAATAAAAATCTTCCTGATCCGCGATAAGATGCCAGTTCTTTTTCTGCCGCACCGTTTCATAGAAGGGAATGGACGGTGGGAGACCTTCTCTGCGGCAGTAATTATAGTAGTCCAGTTCGTGATTCCCCATGGAATAATAGACCGGAACATTCAGGGAATCCAGCAGAGAAAGCTGCATATCGGTCATGGTTTTAAGTTTCTGCAGATCGATTCCTTCCGCGGCATCTCCGAGATAGCATACACCGTCCAGAGCAAGATCCAGACTTTTCAGGTCGCTCACAGCTGCGGAAAAATAGCGTTCTGCATTGGCGGGGTTTCCCTGTTGAAGATCGGAAATGAGCCAAAAGCGTTTTTTTGTTTTTTTGCCGGCTTCGTGGAACACGGCATTGAGAAATGAGTCATCCATGGTTATAAGATCCTGTTATTTCATCAGATCGTGAAGATTATCTTCCGTAAGAGCCAGATCATCGGCAAAACGGGAAATGATATCGTGAACATAAAAACTGTTCAAACTGTGGGAATCGCTGCCGAATGTGAATTTGCAGCCTGCTTTTTTTGCGGTACGCATGGTGTTGAGGTAACAATCGTAATATCCCAATGATTCCAGTTTATGCAGACACGCACCATTGAGTTCCAGTGCCACATTGTTTTCCGCCGCCATACGCAGTGATTCATCCAGTTCGCTTTCCGATACATTTTCCATGATCTGCGGCAGAATGTTGAGAAACGGTCCCAGCGGGATCAGCGGATGCACCAGAATATCGGCAAGTCCGCAGGTTGCACCGGCGCGGAAGAATCTCATCATATACGGTGCGATCTTCTCTGCTTCACAGGGGGGCAGATCTTCCATAAATCCCCGCATGTGAAAATGATCTGTGGCAAGAAGCACCAGATCCATCTTTTCGCAGAAATCCTTTGTGATCCCGATTTTGTCCGGCGCGATCATATCCGCTTCGCATCCGGCAAGAACCTGAATGGAATGATCTTTTTTCCGGATCTCATCAGCCAGCGCAAGGATGGCAGTTCCGTCCTGCGGTGCATACCAGGGGGAGGGCGGGACAGCGGGATTGCGCCAGATGTGATCGGTGAATGCGATCTTTTTCAAGCCTTTTTCCGCCAGAAGGGGGACGCATTTTCCGATGGTCTGTCCCGGATCGGAACAACATGCCGAAAGTGTCGTATGAATGTGAAGATCTGCTGTAAGCTGCATAAAATAATCGCCTTGTATTAAATGTCGTTTTTCGTGACAGTATAGATCTCAATGGGGTCGGGCGGTGCGATCCGTTTGAATTCCAGATCGCTTTCCCCGAACAGGATCGCGTAGCCGGGAATATATCCTTCCGGGATCCGGAACGGCTCCAGAAAATCGGGAAGGATCCCCGCGCGGTACATCATCAGTATCCTGCCGAACCAGACCGTGGCGATGCCGTGTGCCTGTGCCAGCAATTCAAAATAGGATACCGCGATCAGGGGATCGGCATCGGGTGTGGGCGCATTGGCCGGCACCGAAACAAACAGCACATGGGGGGCGGTCCGGAAAATGGGATCCTGTCCGTTTTTATACTGATAGCAGGTGTGGGCGTACGGTTTGAATTTTTCCGGGACTTCCTTTGTTTCATCGCCGAAAATATCGCATATTTTTGCGTATGTTTTATCCCGGAACGCGTTCATCACTTCAATATCGTCGATCAACGAGAAATGCAGCCGGTGATCGTTTTTTCCGGTGGGGACATAGCGCATGGCATCCATCAATTCAGCAAGGACAGCACGGTCCACATTTTTCTGTTTGTAATACCGGAAAGAACGGCGGTTCCGTACCAGATTGACCAATTCATCGTACGAGGGATATTTTCCCGGCGGCAGACAATCTTCCACACGCAGACCGTCCATAGAGAGGGCTCCCGAAGGGCAGATCATCATGCAATGACGGCAGTGCATACAGCGGCCGTCGCCTTTTTCCGGTGTAACACGGGGATAATTCGTTTCGGGATCCATTTCAATGGCGCGGTTCTGACATTCGTTGACGCAGAGACCGCACCGGATACATTTTTCCTGTTCGATTTTCAAATCGATCTGTGTTCTGATCATATTCACACTCCTGCTGCTGTTTCAATGGCTGTTCCGGTGATAAAGATAGCCGATATTCAAAAAAAAACAAGTACACCATTTGAAAAAAATAAAACTTTGAGTATATTGTTGATTGGCGGATGATTCTCCTTTTCCGCTCCGTAAACAACAGAAAATCTTATATTTGGAGTCTTTAGCTATGGCTGAACGCGCTGGCGGATGGCAAACATTTTTCCGTGTGAGCAGGGTGATCGGGTTTGTCCTGATGTGGATCGCTTATATCGTACTGGCACTCTGGTGTATCGGCGCGATCGCTTATGCACCTTATCCTGAATGGATCTGTATCATCGGAAATATCCTTTTTATCCTGCTGATCCTTTCCGCTCCGCTGATCAAACCGCGTTTGAATTTTATTTGTGCCGCATTCATGCTGATGATCTCCATTGTGATCTGCTGGCAGTTCATCCGTCCTTCCGACAACCGGATCTGGCAGCCCGGCTTTGAAAAAGTCCCGGAGATCAAATGGACCGATCAGGATACCTTTACGATCCGGAACATGCGGGATTGCCGTTACATTTCCGATAAGGAGTTTCATACATATTACCGGGAAGGAACTTACAAAATTTCCCGGGTGACATCTGTCAAATTCATTTCCGTTTACTGGGAACAGAAGTTTGAACGGGAAGTCGCGCACAGCATGATCGCATTTTCTTTTTCCGACGGCAGAATACTGGTCTTTTCCTTTGAACGGCGTTGTTCCAAATATTCTGAATACGGTTCGATCCCGAGCCTTTACAAACAGAGCGAGATCTGCTGTGTTATTTCCGATCCCACTGATATTCTGGCTTTGCGGACCCATTTCCGTGCGCAGCCGGAGGGGGAACAGGTCTATATGTATGAACTGGATCTGACTCCGGAACAGCGGCGCAGCATCCTGCGGGATGTGGTGATGGAAGCGGGCGAACTTTCCCGTGATGCGGAATTTTTCAACACCGCAGTCAACAACTGCGCCACCAAACTGCTGGATGTACTGGATGAATCGCTGGATCTTTCCGATTGGCATTATTCCTTCCTGCTCAACGGATTTCTTGACCGCTACCTTTTTGATCACGGGTTCGTGGTGAAAAAATATGACAGCGAAACTTTTGAGGAAGTCCGGAGCCGCTCTTTGCTGAACGGGCATGTGAAACAGTATTGGAAAGGTTATGATCCCAAGCGTATCGCCGACCCGGCGTATCGGGATGATTCTTATTCCAAACTGCTTTTTGAATATTACGGAAAATGATACGGGGAACACAGTTATGTTGATCAATGCCTTTTTTATTCTGTTGCTTTTTCTGACGCTTTTTGCCATTGCGCTCTGGCCGGTGCTGTTCAAAAATTCCGCACACAAAAAAGCGATCTTTATCGGTTCCAATATAATCATGCTGATCATGGTCATCGCCTTCGCCAGTTCTGTTTATCAGACACGGCAGCAATGCGTGATACGGAATGAAAAATTCCGCATCACATTGAAGGAAGTCGCCGCCGGTCTCCGGTCGGGACACGCGCCGGATGAACCGTTCATCTCCATAGAGTTGAAAGAGAGCGACCGGGATAATACTGCAATTTTTGAAAAGATCGAACACTTTACCGGTCAGGCGGAGATCTACGGAAGAAAAGGAAAGACGGAGGTACAGAAATGAATCCGTTTTATCTGCTTTTATTCAGTTTTCTCGCAGTGAGTTTTTCGCTGATCCTGATCCAGAAAGAAATGCGGATATGGGAAAAATTCTGCCTGCTGATCAATCCAGCTTTGCTGGTATTGGTGCTGGTGATGCTTATGACAAAGACGCTGGAGGAACGCGCCGGAGCGCAAACTCTTGCGCATACGGTGGATGTTGTCGCACAGATCACACAACAGCCGGGTCTGCCGGGGGCAAAAGAAACCGCAGATACATTGGAACGCTTTTCTGCTCTGCCGCAAAAAGATGCGGATTGGAACGCATTGATCGGAGAATTGCGGAAAATCCGCGATAAAAACGCTGAAAAATGATCTTTTTTTTATAAAAAGTCGTTTTTTCTGCTTGATTATTTGCGGCATTGGACTATTTTACAAAAGTAAGGTGTTCCATACTCGCGCGACGCGCGCGTGGCTGCACCGGAGATTTTTTGAATTCAGAAAAAGTAATATACGAAAAAGATCAGTAAGGAGATAAACTGAAAATGAAGCGATGCGCGTATATCAGAACAGCCGCTCTTGCCCTGTTGCTCGCCGGTTCCGCTCTTTTCGGGCAGAATGCCGAAGAAGAACCGATCCTCAATTTCGGGATCAGTGCCCCCCGTGGCGGGGCAATTAAAAGTTGGACTCCCGGAGTTTCCATCATCCCCGGATCTGCTGCCGAAGTGCTGAACGGTCCGCTGGGTGCAAAAGCAATTAAATTCGACGGTTCCGCAAATGGTGTCAGTACATTCAAGCTGGAAGGGGACAATGCACGCCTCCGTAAAGCACAGAATATCACAGTCGCATTTGCGCTTCTGGTTGATGAACTTCCTGCAAATGCCGTGGATACCGGGCTTGGTATCCGGATCCAGGGGGATCAGATGGTGTTGACAGACGGCACATTCAAATTGCCTGCCACCACAAAGATCCAGCCGATGAAATGGTATCAGATCGCATATTCCTACTCGGTTGACGGAAAAAATGTGAAACTCTATGTGGATGGCTCCCTTGATAATGTGGCGGTGAACGTGCCGCTGAAAAAATTGAATGTGGATTTTGAACGGTTCGGGATGTTCAAAGGCGGACTCGCCTCCATTCAGGCTTGGGACCGCGCACTCAGTGATAAAGATGTGCTGACACTGGCGACCGATGATCGCGGGATCGAAGCGATCACTGTGAAACTGAACGATATCCAGCGCGGGATCCGTTTGAAACAGATCGAACCCTATTTGGAAGATGTGAAAAAAGAGCTTGCCCGCGTCAAACGCCGTAAACACAATCCCATCAGTCTGTTGGAAAAAACACAGTATGTGGCATATACCGCACTGAAACTGGCGGAAGGCGAATACTTCTTCCGTGGGACCAGTCTGGCAAAAGCACCCTTCGCTCTTATGCAGGTGCGGGCGACCGCTCCCTATCTGCGCAGTGCGGATATCTTCCCCGAAGATGCCATCTTTACTGCAAATCTCTGCACCGCAGCGGCAAAGGGTGAATACGAACCCGTTTCCTTCGTCATTTATCCTTATCAGAATCTGGATAAAGTTAATATCACGGTTTCCGATTTCAAAAATACAAAAGGAGCTGTGCTGCCCGCATCCATCCTCGACCGCAAGATCGTGAAAAACTGGTATCAGGCAAGCTGGAACAGTCAGTATAACAATACCAATCAGATCCTCGTACCGGATCTGCTGGTGAACGATGTGAACCTGGTGAAAGTGGACGAAATCACCGGCAAAAATTATTTGCGCGTGGATGGAAAATATGTGGATGTGAACGGGACAGATCAGGCAAAATTCAATTTCTGCAAAGAAAATGTGAAAGATGCCCCCACCATGCAGGATGTGGCAATGGTCCCCGGAAAAGGAACTCAGTTCTGGTTTACCTATCACGTTCCCCGTGATGCCAAACCCGGACTTTACAAAGCCACTGCCACTGTTACCAACGGCGGTGAAAAATTGGCGGATTTCACGCTGACTCTCCGGGTGTATCCCTTTGAATTGCCCGCCCCGAAGACCAGCTACGATGTGAAAAAAGACTGGATCATTTCCGTTTCCGGCGGTGCGGATCTTTCCCGCTACGCCGCACTCGCAGATGGCGCGGATGCAGAAAAATTCTTCCGTCGTGAACTGGAAAATCTCCGCGCACACGGCGTGACGCAGCCTGCGGTGCCTTTCGGTGCAGATCCCGCAATCTTTGAAAAGGATCTGAAGATCCGTAAGGAAATGGGTTTTGATCTGAACGGTGTTTTTGTTTCCGCATTCCCCAACGATGGTACGCTGATGAATCAGTTTGCCGCCGCCGGGACCCCGGCTCCGGATTTTGCGGCATTCACGAAAAATATCGGAAATATGTCCGATATTTTCAGTCGCGTTGCCGGACATAAAAACTTCTATTTCTATGGAGTGGAAGGCGTTGTTGCTCCGGAAGATGCAGAAAAGTTCTATAATGCCATCTGCAAAAATAACAATATCCTTTCCGCCGGCTGGTCCAATGATCTGTTCTTCCTGCCGACAAAAAATCTGCTTTATGCTCATTCCGGTAAGCCGGATGATTTCCTTGCGGAAAAATGGCATGCTCTGAACGGCAGGATCATTTCCAGCGGCTGTTATTTCGCCGGACCGGATAATCCGGATTACATGCGCCGCGAACTGGGGATCAAACTCTATCGTGAACGCTACGATGGTTTCCATATTGCCGCGTTCCCCTCCACCGTGAACTGTTGGAACGAACGCACCGCGCCGGGGATCTTCCGGAATCAGGTGTTTGCTTATCCCACTTCCAACGGCATGATCAACACTATCGCCTTTGAAGGATTCCGTGAAGGGATCGACGATGTCCGCTATCTGACACTGCTGCGTTCTCTGCTGGAAGAATCTTTTGCCATCAAGAACTGGGATGCGATCTACGCCTCCAAGAAAGGTGTTGCGGTGTTTGAATTGCTCAATACCAACAGAATGGATCTTGACCTTATGAGAATGGAAGTGGCGGATCATATCGTGATCATTATGAAACGCCTCGGAAAGGATGTGGACTAATATGAAAATCTTCTGCAAAAAATTGATTCTTTTTACCGCAGTCCTTTCTATGACTGCCGCTGTTGCCGCACAGGATAATGCGCCCATTATGATCCGGGCAAAAAGCACATCTACCGATTTCGGCAAGGCAAAGGAATTTTTTGAAAAAAATGAACCCGGTCTGGTTTATCCGTTGGTCAAATTGACCCCGGAACAGCTTTCTAAAGTACCCAGTCTGACGGATATCAACCGTTTCAGCAAAGCGCGGAAAACGGAAAAACAGGAAGAATATCACTATACACTGGACTCCGCTGCGGAACAGGCACAGAAGGAATTGGCAAAATTGAATGAAGCACAAACTGTTGCAAAAAAGGAAAAAGCCACTGCCGTTCAGCCGGGTAATGCGTCCTTTTATGTCAGTGCCCACGGCGGAGGGATCACCTTCATGTTCTATAATACCACCCGCGCCAATGCCACGATCGAGATCATTCTGGAGCCGTTGTCATCCGGTCGTTTCGGGAATCAGGGCGTGCATCTGCGGTATCGTCAGAACGATTCCCGCGGCGATGTCAGAATCCTCGGCTGGCGTTACAATACCGGCGGTGTCAGACTCCGTCCCGATGTGCAGTTGATGGTGGGGGGTGCTATGATCTCCCGGCTTACCATTTCCTGGGGAGATTTCTATAATCTGATCGGAGAAAGCCCGTACAATGCCGGCAGATCTACCCAGTGGAAACTTGGTGTGTACCGTTGGGCGGATGAAAATTCCTCCACACTGCGCGGTCTTCCCTATGAAAATGCGGATACCTATCTGATCCTGCCTATGTTCACACAGAAAAATGTGGCGGAATACAAACGGAACATGATCCATGCTGCGATCACAAAATTTTATTATGTTGACCAGAAAAAAGGCAATGCCACCCGCTCTTATCTGGATTATATGGCGGGACAGCGTCGCGCGCTTGCGTTTTACAAGGAACGGTTCCGCGTGATCCATCGTATCGGTTATCCCTTGAGCTTCAGCGAATATTATCTTGCAGTTCTTCCCCGCATTGTGCCGAAAGAAATCCCGGATGATGAAACAAAGACCAAAGAACTCAATTTCCGCTATCTGGAATGGCAGGAAGATATGGAACTGCTGGGTAATTTCCTGAAAGCCCGTTCCGGCGATTCCATGTTCCAGAACGCCATGATGCGCTACGATTACGAAAAATTCTCCGATCCGGAAGGCGAATTTGAAAAACTCCGTATGGAAGCTGTCCGCGATCGTTTCTTTACTGAAAAATTCCTCGAAGAAGAATAATCGGGCACGTTGTCTTGCGGGCTATTTCGGACCTTTGCTTGCGGCTCTTTTCGGTCATGGACCATTAGTCCACTCCCTCAAAGCGTTCCGCGCAAAAATCCGAACTACATCTGCAATCCTTCCGCGCATGGCGGCAAACAAGCGTTAGCGCAGTTGAGCCGCCCGGGAAAAGTGCGCTTTGCAAGT
>JAZNXT010000037.1:0-12055 GCA_045594005.1 Victivallales bacterium | reverse complement strand
CAGGCGGCACGCGTAGCGAGAGCCGCCCGAGAATCGGGTGCTATGCACCCTGCGCTCTACAGGAGCGCGGGAACCGTTAGACAATTACAACGCCTCCCGCACGCCTACAGCGTGCATGTGGTGTAATATACCTTTGAACCTATGGGCAAGCCCATAGGCTATAATCCTGCACGCCTTCAGCGTGCTTATCTCCCCATGCCGGGAATAGAGCTTCTGCAAAAAATGCAAAAAAAATGGAAAAAAGTTTGATTTTTTGCAAAAAATGGCTTGCAATTTCAGAAAAATGGATTAAATTTAATATTGTAATCACTACAAAATTGTAAAACCCAACAAAAACAACAAACAAGTTGAGAAGGAGAAAAAACAATGAACAAGTTTGTGTGCCCCATCTGCGGTTATGTCCACGAAGGAAATGAAGCCCCTGAATTCTGCCCCCAGTGCAAAGCACCGGGCAGCAAGTTCAAGAAACAGGAATCCGAAACGGAAATGGTTTGGGCAACCGAACACGTCATCGGCATCGCCAAAGATGTGGATCCGGAAGTGCTGGAAGGATTGAAAGCTCACTTTGCCGGTGAATGTACGGAAGTGGGTATGTATCTCGCCATGAGCCGTCAGGCGGATCGCGAAGGCTATCCGGAAATTGCGGAAGCGTACAAGCGTTATGCCTTTGAAGAAGCGGAACACGCTGCGAAATTCGGCGAACTCCTGGGCGAAGTGGTCCTCCCGGACACCAAGACCAATCTGAAGATGCGCGCTGAAGCCGAAAACGGTGCTTGCGCCGGTAAGTTCGATATCGCAAAACGCGCGAAAGAACTCGGCTACGATGCCATCCATGATACGGTTCACGAAATGGCGAAAGACGAAGCCCGTCACGGCAGAGCCTTTGCCGGCTTGCTGAAACGCTACTTCGGCGAATAATCGACTTTGCTGATGGACCGGTTCCGCCGGAATACTTGCGGAACCGGTCGTTTTTTAACTGATTGATTTTTGAAATTGTCTTTAAGGAAAGGAGCCACCTGTGGATAAAAAATTACGCGAACAAGCCATTGCCGACCTCCAGGCGGTCTCCATCCGTCCTTCGGAGCCGCGAATCTGTATTTACGAATTTCTGTTGGCGAACCGTATCCATCCCGGCGCGGAGGAAATCCACAAACTGCTTCAGCCGGATCATCCCACACTGTCGTTGACGACTGTTTATAATACGCTGAAACTTTTTGCGGATCATAAACTTGTGCAGGTTTTAACGATTGAATCCGGGGAACTTCGCTACGATATCAATATGGATTTTCATGCACATTTCAAATGCCGCACCTGCGGTATGGTCCACGATCTTTTTATTGAACAGCCGCAGATCACTATTGATCCCCGTTATCAGGTGGAAGGTATGTGTCTTGACTTTTACGGACACTGTCCGCGCTGCATCCGAAAATAAAAATTCCTCCGGGTTATTTTTTGAATCATCATCCGTCTGCCCTCCCTGACGGATTTTTTTATACTCTTTATTTTATGGAGCAGAGTTTTTTTCTGAATTTTTAATGGCGGGCGATGATTGAAAATTGCGGTATTCACAGTTATATTACAGGAAAAATGCAAATTGGTTCGGGGGCGGCAGGGTGCGGTTGCTCTGAAAAAAAAGATCCTGAACACGAATAATTTACGGAGAACTGATATGGCTGTGAAAAAAATACGGGTCGGAATCTGGGGGCTTGGACGCGCCGGACTGGATATGCACTGCCCGGAACTTGCAAGTCATTCCGATAAATTCAAGATCGTTGCCGGATGCGATGTATTGCAGGAACGGCTGGATGAACTGAAACGGAAATATCCGGGCGCAAAAGGGTATCTCAATGCAGAAGAATTCCTTGCGGATCCCTCTATTGATCTGATCGCCGTAGCGACACCTTCGGTGTATCATGTGGATTATGATATCCGCGCACTGGAAGCCGGAAAATATGTCTTCGCAGAAAAACCGGTGGCACTTACCGCTGCCGGATTGAAAAAACTGGAAAAAGCCGCAAAAAAATATCCCGGAAAACTTTTCTGCCGTCAGAACCGCCGCTTTGAATCGGCATTCAATCATGTGCGTGAGATCATCGGGAGCGGTATTCTCGGAGAGGTATATGAAATCAAATTGTGCCGTCACGGATACAATTTCCGGGATGACTGGCAGACACTTCAGAAAAATGGCGGCGGGCAGCTCAACAACTGGGGACCGCATCTGATCGATCATGCCCTTCAGCTGATGGAAGCTCCTGTGAAAGATGTGTGGAGCGACCTGAAACAGATTGCCGCGCGCGGAGATTGTGAAGATCATCTCAAAGCCGTGTTCCGCGGTGAAAACGGGCGTGTGATCGATATGGAAATTTCCGGCGGCGTGGCGATCGGATCGCCTTATTATGCGGTTTACGGGACGCGGGGTGCGCTTATTTGTGAAGATGAACAGGAGATCAAACTGAAGTATTTGAAGCCGGATTTCAAATGGCCCGATACTCCGGCACGGGATGAAACACCCACCCGTTCCGCGCCGTGGTTTGCAGCAAATCAGCCTGATTTTATACAGGAAACGATCAAGGTGAACCCGGCAAACGGTGCGACCATGAACGATATTTACGGACACATTTACAACACCATCCGGAAAGGGATCGCGTTCCCCGTCAAGCCGGAAGAAGCCTTTGAAGTGGTCCGCTGGACGGAGCAGATCAAGAAACAGAATCCCCAATTCTGCAAAGCGAAGATCAAAGAATAAAACAGAACAGGAGCGCATTTTATGAGTCGATGGCCGGATTATCTGCTTGCGCCGGAGCAGGAACCGTTCGGGGGATATTCTGCCCCGGAAAAAGTATATGAACTTGGGGATAAACGGGAATTGTTCGTGGATGATTTTTTTATCCGCGCGCTGGAGGGGGATGCCGCCAGACGGACACATGAAATGATCCCGGATGACATTATCCTGACGCTGGATGAGCCGCACGAAAATACCAACAACAGTGCAGCCAGTTACAGTTCACTCCTTTATGACGGAGAGCGTTATCTTTTTTATTACCGCGCTTATTCCCGGCTGCCGACGAAAAATGATCCGGAAGGGCGGGCAGGGTATGTGTTGTGCGTGGCGGAAAGTACGGACGGGATCAATTTCCGCCGCAGTCCGGTGAATTTGCACGCATCCGGCTACAATGTGGTGCTGGATTCCGGGTCCACGGCGTGTCTGATCCGGAACGGAGAGGAAAATGTATGTCCGGGTGTTGCCACATCGTTTTACGACACCAATCCCCGCTGTCCGGAATCGGAAAAATATAAAATGATCGTCACCAACGAGAAAGTGCCGGAAGGCGCGCTGTTTCTTTTTGTTTCGCCGGACGGATACGATTTCAAGCTGAAATGCGGACCTTTCAAATTGGGGGAACGCAGCGCGTATGATTCTGCGAATCAGGCATTTTACGATCCGAATATCGGTAAATACCGGTTGTATCACCGGGGAATCCGGCTTGCCGGGCCAACCTGGAAACGGACGATCATGACTCATGTGACGGAAGATTTTATCACCTTTACCGAACAGAAATGGCTCCGGTTCGATGAGGAATTCGACAGTCTTTTTGCTCTCGGACAGGAACTTTACACCAACGGGATCCGCCCGTATTTCCGCGCGCCCCACATTCTGCTTGGCTTTCCCATGCGGTATGTGGATGGCTCCATGACGCCGGGGATGCATCTGCCTTCGCCTTATTTTGAATATACGCCGAATACCGATCCGGAGGGGGAATGGAACAGCCGCATATTCGCCCGACCCAATATGGAGATCCGGGAAGTTTATGTGAAAAAAATGATGCGTCAGGCTTTGGCGGCAACGGAAGGCGTGATGATCTCCAGCCGCAACGGTGTTGATTTCTGCGGTACGACCGAAAGTCTGATCAAGCCGCCGCCGCAGGAGGATTCCTGGATCTACGGATCCGGTTCTGTGGCGATCGGGATGGCTGTAACAAAATCCCGTTTCGGTCACGGTGCCCCCGATGAACTTTCTTTTTATGCGGTGGAGGGCAACTGGAGCGATGGCGTGGCACGGTACCGCCGGTATCATATCCGCATGGATGGTTTTGTATCCATTCATTTCGGAACAAAAGGCGGCGTGCTGACGACTCCTTCATTCACTTTTACCGGCGGCAGATTGAGTTTGAACATCGCCACCGGAGCATTTGCCGGATTCATCGCAGAGATCCGGGACGAATACGGAACACCTGTTCCCGGATACACATTTGCAGAAAGTCTGCCGGAGATCGGAGATGATCTGGAAATGATCGCCCGCTGGAAACAGCACGGACCCGATTTGCGCCCGCTGGAAGGGAAAGTCATTCAGCTTGCGATCCGAGCTTACAATGCGGATCTTTACAGTTTGCGTTTTCTGCCGTGGGTGCCGGATCCGGAGCTGCCGCCATACAAATAAAAAATATAAACAAGGATCATATTATCGCCATGCTTACGGAAAAAATGACTCAATATGCTGCCGCCGTGCAAGGGGAAGTGGAGCAGATCATACGGGAACTCTGTGCCATTCCCGCGCCATCCCACCACGAAGAAAAACGGGCGGAATATTGCAGAAACTGGTTTGTTTCCAACGGTTTTGAAGGAGTCTTTGTGGATGATGCCCTGAATGTGATCGTGCCTGTCAATGTGAAAAACGGCAGTGATCTGACTGTGATGATGGCGCATACCGACACCGTTTTTCCCGATACGGAACCGATGCCTTTTGCGGAGGATAACACATTCATGTATTCTCCGGGGATCACTGATGATACTGCAAACCTTGCAGTGATGATGGTGTGTGCGCGGTTCTTCCGGGAAAATCTGCCGCCGGAAAGCGGCTCTTACCTCTTTGTCGCCAACTCCTGCGAGGAAGGATTGGGAAATCTGAAGGGAGTCCGTAAGGTCATGGAAAAATACGGTCCGCAGGTGAAGGAATTTATTACACTGGATTCCGCCTGTATGGATCATGTGGTGGTGGACGCGGTGGGGTCTCACCGTTACAAAGTGACTGTGCGGACCGAGGGAGGACACTCCTTCGGGAGTTTCGGAAACCGGAACGCGATCCATGTTCTTGCCGGCATGATCGGGCTTTTTTATTCGGTGAAGGTGCCGCAGGAAGGGAACAGCAAAACCACTTATAATGTGGGGCAGATCTCCGGCGGTACATCTGTGAACACCATTGCTCAGGATGCACAAATGCTGTATGAATACCGCTCCGACAACAAAAACTGTCTGGCAAAAATGGAACAGTTTTTCCTTCAGACCATTGAAACATTCCGTGCCTCCGGCGTGGATGTGGAGGTGGAAAGACTGGGGGATCGCCCCTGTGCCGGGGAAATCGATCCTGTACATTTTTCTGCTTTGCGGAACCGGATCCGGGCATCCGTCCGGGAAACGCAGGGGCTGGAGATCCGCGAAGATTCCGGATCCACGGACTGCAATATCCCGCTTTCCATGGGGATCGCCTCCATCTGTTTCGGAGTCTGCCGCGGTGGCAGATGCCACACCCGGGAGGAATATCTGGAAAAGGCAAGTCTTTCCGGCGGCTGCCGTCTTCTGCTGGATTTTCTGTACCGGAAGTGAAAAGGCGGAGGAATATCCGGAAAAATTACGGGATCTCTGCTTGTAAATCCACGATAAAGTGTTAGATTATTCCTCAAACTTTTTTCCGGAGAGGTAGTTTATGTTTAAGAATACGGATCGTTTTTTCGGTGTTGCGGTGGGTATCATTGCTGCGGTGACCTATGGACTGAATCCTGTTGCGAAAATACTTTACGATGATTACGGCTTTACGGCGGAGGCGGTGCTTTTTTACCGTTACGCATTTGCGGCTCTCTTTATGGCGGCACTGGTGTTGCTGCGGGGCTATTCCTTCACACTTGCCCGGAAAGAGATCCTGCCGACCCTCGGGCTGGGGGTGCTGATGTGCTGTTCCTCCATCACTTTGTTCCGCAGTTATGCGTATATGGATGTGGGGATCGCTTCCACGGTTTTGTTCATCTATCCCATGTTGGTGGCTGTCATTATGGGGATCTTTTTCCGGGAAAAAATCACATTTGTGGCTGTGGGTAGTATCCTGCTGGCGATTTTGGGGATCTTTCTGCTGTCGAACAGCGGAGGAAAGGCGCATGTGACCGCTGCGGGGATGATCTATGCGGCGTTGTCCGGACTTTTTTATGCGCTGTATATCGTTTTTGTCCGGGAATCTCCCGCGCGAACGGTCCCGGCGGAAAAATTGACTTTTTATGCACTGATCTGCGGTCTGCCGATCTTTCTCTGTTTTCTGGATTGCGGTGCTTCGCTTCCCGCGATCCCGGATGGGAAAGCATGGGGATGTATTGCCATACTGGTGCTTTTTCCAACGGCGATCTCCTTTTTTGCCACTGCGTATGCCATCCGGACAGTCGGTCCGACTCTTACGGCGATCCTCGGTGCGCTGGAACCGGTTTCCGGTGCCTGCGTGGGGGTGATCGTTTTTCATGAAACGCTGACGCGGAATCTGCTGCTGGGGATGTTTTTGATCCTGACTGCAGTGATCGCCATTATTCTGGAAAAACAAATCGTGGAAAAAATCCGGAAAATCTTTTCCCGCTGAAAAAAAGTTGTTCCGGAATACCTTTTTTGATTTGCGTACGCGCGCATCACGCGCTATATTACATTTAAGCAGCGGAGCGGATTCCCGTATGCTGTATCACAGAATCGGAAACAGAGGAGAAGATCCACGATGAATCATATTATTGACGAGATCAACGCGCTGAAAAAACAGCGCAATGCCGTGATCCTTGCCCACAATTATGTGGCGGGAGAAATTCAGGATATTGCCGATTTCTGCGGCGATTCCCTGGAGTTGAGCATCAAAGCAAAAAATGTGAGCGCGCCTGTGATCGTGTTCTGCGGGGTCCGTTTCATGGCGGAAACTGCAAAACTCCTTTCTCCTGACGCAACGGTTCTTCTGCCGCAGGAAAATGCGGGCTGTCCTATGGCGGATATGGCGGACGGGGAGGCGGTCGCCGCGAAAAAAAATGCAGATCCGGATACGGTGTTCGTGGCGTATGTGAACAGCACTGCGGCGGTGAAAGCACATGTGGATATCTGCTGTACTTCCGGCAATGTGGAGAAAGTTTTGAATTCCATCCCCGCTGATAAAAAGATCATGTTTCTGCCGGACCGCAATCTCGGTGCGAATATGACCGGAAAACTGGGACGCACTATGGATCTGTGGGAAGGGTGCTGTCCGTTCCATAACGGTGTTACTGTTGAGGCGATCCGTGCGGCAAGAACTGCTCATCCGGGGGCATTGGTCATGGTCCATCCGGAATGTAAAACGGAAGTCGTGGCGGAGGCGGATCTTGCGTTGAGTACCGGAGGGATGCTGAAATTTGTCCGTGAGTCCGAAGCACAGGAGTTCATCGTCGGTACAGAATCCGGCATCATGCACCGTCTGATCAAAGAAAATCCCGGCAAAAAGTTCTATACGCTTTCTCCGGAGATCCTCTGCACCGATATGAAACGGATCACGCTGGAAGATGTGCGCAACTGCCTGCGGGATATGTCCGGACAAGTGGAACTGCCTGCCGATCTGATGAAGGCGGCGGTCCGTCCCATCGAAGCCATGCTTGCTCTTTCCTGATATGAAACAGTGAGCCGGAGAAGGAGCGGATATGCTGAAAAATATTCTGTCTTTTCTGTTGTTTCTGATTGTTTCTGTATGCGTTTGCGCACAGAACCGGAAGGTGTTGAATGTTGCCAACGGGAAAGCGGCGGCGGAATCAGTCAGCGATTTTCAGCGGCTGAATGAAGATGGTGAAGCCATGATCCGCCCCACCGTGGCATCTGCGTTTTTTGATGAACACGGCATGACCTTCGAGATCTCCTTTCTGATGGAAGATGCATCCACATTTGCCTCCCGACCCGGAGAAATGGAACTCTTTTTCAAACCCGCAAATCTGCAGGGCAAACAGGAATATTATCAGTTCTACGGCAGACTCCGCCGCGCTGCCCGTTATCCCCTTCAGCGGAAAGCGGAGCTGGAAAAACTGGGTGTTCCGTGGTGCGAACGCAAAGAGATTTTACCGTATTATTATACGGAAACCAACGAAAAATTCCCTTATCTGCGGGATTACCGGGTGGAAATCTCCTATCTGGCAAATTCCGCAGTGATCCGCATTTTTCTGCCGTGGTCGGACCTCGCCGCCGTCATGCCGTTCGATGACGCGGGGAAGGGGGCTGCGTGGCAGTTCAATGTGATCCGCAGTGCCGCGGGTGAAATTTTCACCTGGCAGGGCAGACATCATCAGCCGGAAACCTGGGGAAAACTCCAGTTTCCCGATGTGACGGAGCGGGATCTGAAACGCTTTTACCGCAATGCCGCGTTGAAGATCTGTGAAAGTCCGTGGCTGGAAAAATGGCATTTTTCCGCAGAATCTTATGAGGCGGGCAAAAAGAAACTTGCCGGAGAACTGGAACGGAAAAAAGGCACTCTCCCTGCCGATCCGGATGCGTGGACTGTGGCTCAATGGCGCGCGGAAACGCTGAAACTCCGCAGTTTTGCCGCCGGAAGACGCACTGTGACAACGCTGAACGGGAAAGCAACCGATTGGAAAATCATTCCTGATAAGATCGCGAAAACTGTTGAATATCAATTTGATCTGCCGGAAAATCTCCGCAACGGCTGGCTCTGTGATCTGGATGCGGTCCGCAGCGGAAAACGCATGGCGGTCAATGCGGGAGTCGGCGATCGGGAAAATATTGTAAAAAATCTGACACAGCGGATCGGACCTGTTTATAAGGGGAAGGGAGCCATCCGCGTTTCCGTTCCGGCAGGAACTCAGATTTACGGGACTGTGGAGGAATACGGCTTGGAACTGGAGCCGCCGCAGGGCGTCAGCCATTCTGCATTCCGCGATGCGCCGGAACCTTTGGCACCCCGTCAGAAAAACGGCGGGATCTACGCACCGTTCCGTTCCACCCATCTTGCTCAATGTGTCCACATGCTGGGAGACGCTCCGGCGGTGGTCTGGTATGGCGGCGGAATGCTTAATGGATTGAACTTTCAGGATTGTTTCCGGAAATTTGCAGAAGTCATCCCCACTGTCAACTGCGGCACGGTGGATGACGGCATGACCCGCCGGACTTTGTGGCGGATCCGCTACGGCGTGCTGGATACGGTGAAGCCTTCCTATGTGGTGCTGAATTTTGATACAGGCGCGCGTCTGCCGGTGATCGCGGAGATCATTGCCGAAGTCCGCCGGAAAGTCCCTGCGGCAAAGCTCATTCTCATCGGAGCCAATCCCGGCGACCGTGATAACGATCAATTCACACCCGATGCGCCATTTGCAAAATTCAATGCCGGATTGAAGATCCTTGCAGAAAAGAATAATGTCCGTTTCCTGGATCTTTCCTCCGCATTTTATACGCCGGAAGGCAAGTTGAAACGGGAATTGATCCGCGCCCGTTCCATTTATTATGGTGAAAGTATTTATGCCCTCTGGTGCAAGTCGGTTGAGGATTTGATTGTGGCTGATATTGCCAAATGATGTGGGGGGCGTTTTGGGAGGACTGATGGGACATGGGGGACATCAGGGACAGATGGGACGCGGATGAGGCGTGATCAAAAGGCTTTTTTCTCCGTACCCATCCGTATTCTCCGGTGTTTTGCACTCTTTGTCGATTTTTTTTACATTTTTCCGGAAAAGCGGGGGAAGAAATTTTTGTTTCATGCGTCATATTATCAGAAACGATCAATTTTTTAACCACAGGAGAAAAACGATGAAACACAAAAAACAACTGCTGAGTTTTTGCGCTGCGCTGTTTGCAGCTCTGCCGGTCCTTTCTGCACAGGAGAAAATGCAGCAACTTCCGTTGGAAGAAGTTGTACTGTATTCGTCCGGGGTGGGGATGTTTGTTCACTCGGGGAAAGTCACAGGCGATGTGCAGATCACATTGTCCCTTGACAACGACCAGCTGAATGATGTTTTGAAAAGTCTTCTTCTCCTTTCTGAAAAGGGGCTGACGATCAAAGCGGTGAATTATCCGGGCAAAATTCCGCTGAATGACCGTTTGAAATATGCCCGTATCGCGATCCAGCACTGCAATGATTTTGTGAGTCTGTTGAGTCAGCTCCGGGGTGTGGATTTCAAAGTCACCGGACACGGAGAAAATTCTTTCACAGGCAAATTTGTGGGCAGTTCCACACTTGCCGGGAAGGACAAAACAGAGATATACCTTGACTTTATAGTGGGCGATGAAATGCGCCGGATCAATTATGGCGAGATCAAATCTGTCACACCTGCGGATGAATCGCTGCGGAAAGATATTCAAAACACCCTCAAGACAATGGCAGATGAGGCGGGGAATGCCCTCAAGACCATGAGGGTCTGCGTTTCTTCCCCCGACAAAGAGCGTCTGCTGCATCTTGGTTATGTGATCGCCGCACCCGTCTGGAAAGCCTCTTACCGCATGATCCTGCCGGAAAAGCCGGAAGGGAAAGCCACGCTTCAGGCATGGGCATTGATCGAAAATCCCACCGCCACGCCGTGGAAAGATGTGAAAGTCTCTCTTGTTTCGGGAAAAGTCAGCAGCTTTGTGCAGGATCTTTACACCAGTTTGTATGTGTCCCGTCCGGAAGTCCGTAACGATGTGACTGCCGCGCCCGTACATCAATTTTCTTCCGCCACCCCTGCGGCGGAAGATACTGTTCCGGCTGAGTATAAAAGTATGAATCTTGCCGGTGCAACTCCTGAAAATGCCCGGATGGGGATGTTCCGCAAAAGCAAAGCCGCCCGCGGAAATTTGAGCGTTGCCGAATCCGCAGCCGCTGCTTCCGGAGCCGCTGCTTCCGGAGCGACATCCTCTGCGGGGGCGTTCTGCCGGTTCGATCTGCCTCTGCGTGTGACGCTCGGCAGCCGTGAATCCGCCATGGTGGAATTGATGACGTTGACTCCGGAAACAAAGCGCGTCAGCATTTATAACAAAAAATTGGATGCGATCCATCCGCTGAATGCAGTCTATTTCACCAATGCGACAAAATTTCTTCTTCCCGGCGGTCCCGTAACGGTGGTGACGCAGGATGGCACATACGCCGGAGATGCTTCCATGCCCAATGTTGTTGCCGGGACGAAACAGCTTCTTTCCTTCGGACTGGATCAGGAAGTGGAAGTTTCCGGCAAATCCGGCAATGACCGGGAAAGCCGGAAGATCAGCAGGATCTATCTGCAAAATAATTATCTTGGAGTCGTCACGCGTTCCCGGGTCTATACCACTTATACGGTCCGCAACAAAGCCATGTATCCGCGTACTGTGATCGTGGAACACCCCAAACACAATGGCTATGAACTTTCTTCCGACAGCGTCAAACCCATGGAGGAAAATCTCTCCGAACGCCGTTTTGAAGTCAAACTCCAGCCGGATAAACAAACATCCATCACCGTCCGTGAAGAATACGACAGCCATGTTTCTTACAGTCTGGACCCGGATCGTATTCACATGATCAATACCGCATTCACCGGAATGGAATTGCCTGAAAAAGATAAAGAATTTATCGGGAAACTGGTGGATTTGAGCAAATCACTCACCGCCCGGAAAGATGAGATCAAAGGTCTGGACCGGAAATATCGCGATTTGAATAATACCCATTCCCGTATCCGCAGCACATACGATACCATTACGAATCAGGGGTATCGCGCACAACTGCTGAAACGCCTTCAGGAACTGGATGAACAGCTATTCTCTGTTTACGATCAGCGGGAAAAAGCGATTGCCGCACAGAAACAGCTGGAGAAAGATATTGCCGCGTTGATTGAGAAGAAAAAGAGAGATTGAGAGGCGCGTTGTCTTGCGGGCTATTTCGGACCTTTGCGGCGGACGCTGATTCGGTCACGGATGTTTAATCCGCTCTCTCATCATCGCCTTGCAAAAATCCGAACTACATCCGCAATACTGCCGCGCCCGGCGGCAAGTGAGCGCAGCGAAACTGAGCCGCCTTTTTTGGATCGGTGGCTCAACTGAAGTCGGATCGTAGCCATGTCGTTCTGTGAGC
>JAZNXT010000036.1:0-5209 GCA_045594005.1 Victivallales bacterium | reverse complement strand
CATATCAATGTTATATTTGGATGCAGCCGGAGCCATGATGACGGAACCAATCACTCTTTTTTGTTAAATGTTGGCTTTTAATGTATCACCATTTGGCAAATAAGCAAGTCCGGCTTACAAAATTTCCGTATTTTTGATCGCATAATACCGGGCAGAACGCACAAAACGGGGCGCGGCGCGGGATCGGCGTTTTACGCCGATCCCGCAACCTTCTTTTCTCGCGCACGCGTTCCCGCGCGCGAGAGAAAAGAAGGTAAGTGCCGTATTTCAGCATTTTGCTGAAAATACGGCACTGCCGCGCCCCGTCTGTGCGTTCTGCCCTCCCCTGCGTCTGCAGCTTTTGTTATGCTTTTTTCAGGGTGACCGAATAGCTGCCCGGTCCGGCGACATCGGGGCAGCTGTCTTCTGCGGCATATCCTTCCGGCAGAACGATCCGGGCTTTGGAGTTTACCGGCACGGTAAAATCCCAGCGGACGGATCCATCTTTACCGTTTCTGATCCAGGAAGATTTGATTTCTCCGTACGGGCTGACATAGGATGCTTTAGCGTATGTCAGGCGATTCCCGAAAATGGGAGCAAGCGCAAAATCTTTCATCCCCAATCCGCATGCGTGATCTTCTTCCGGACGGATCCCGCAAATCGTCTCAAAGAACCAGTCGCCCACGGCACCGTAGGCGTAATGATTAAAGGAATTCATTTCCGGATCGGCGAATCCGTCCTTTTCGGTCCAGCTGTTCCAGCGTTCCCACATGGTGGTCGCGCCCTGAGTCACGGGATAAAGCCAGCCGGGGAAAGTAGTCTGAAGCAGCAGATCGTATGCCAGATCGCTTTCGCCGTTTTCAGTCAGTGTTTTCAACAGAAGCGGCGTTCCCAGGAATCCGGTACTGAGGTGAAGATTGCTCTTAACGCGGATATTTTCAACAAGCATTTCCAGTGTTTTTTTCTTTGCCTGCTCATCGGGACAAAGCCGGAACGCCAGAGCCAGCACCGCGGCAGTCTGGGATTTTTCGCTCAACACACCATCGGCATCAAAATATTTTTCAATGAACGCCTTGCGGACATTCTCCGCCAGTTTTGCGGCGGATTCCGCATCTGCTTTTTCTCCGGCGAGATCTGCCATTTTTGCCAGCAGAGCAGCCATTCCGGCAAGGTACGCGGTAGAAAGATATTCTCTATCGGTATCATCGTTCTGGTTCAACCAGTCGCCGAATGTGGCATTGTTTACGATAAAGGAGCCATTGGCGTGATCCACTTCCCAATCCAGCCACGCGCGCATATTTTTCAGATATTTCTTTACGATCCGCACATCGGCATATTTCAACATCATGATCCACGGGCAGACGATCGCCGCATCGCTCCATCCGGTGGCGCCGTCCCCCTGCCAATTCTTCCATGGATTCGGTGCGATGAATGCGTATGCACCTTTTTTGGTACGGCAGGTATTCAAATCATCCAGCCATTTTGTATAAAAATCGCCGCACGCCATATTGTAGGTGGCAACATTGGCAAAGACCTGTGTATCGCCGGTCCACCCCTGCCGTTCATCACGCTGCGGACAGTCCGTCGGCACATCCAGAAAGTTGCTGCGCTGTCCCCATACGATATTCTGATACAACCGGTTCAACAGCGGCTCCGAACATTCAAAATCGCCGGTCTTTTCCAGATCGGAATATACGGCATACGCCCAAATATCCTCTTTCGTCAGCTCTCCGATCCAGCCGGAGATCTCCAGATACCGGAACCCGTAGTAGGTATATTGCGGCTCATAGATCTCCTCTTCATGCGTCCCCGTGGTATAAATGGTCCGCTGCCACGCATTGCGCAGATTTTTCACATACAGCGAACCATTGGGATTGAGCATCTCCCCGTGTTTGATCACGATCACGGTCCCCTGTTTTGTATTTTTCAGCCGGAAACATTCCCGTCCGGTAAAATTCTGCCCGAAATCCACCAGATACGCACCGTTTTCACGCAGTTCAATGGATACCGGTTCCATCCGCATCATACGGCGGTTGGAGGGTCCGTTCTGCCACACGATCTTTGTTTTGTGCGCGATGCTGTGATCTTTTACCACATTGGCTTTCACGGCATATTCCCGTTCGCCGCCGGGCATCTTCCAATCGGTTTCCTCCCACGCCTCATAAAACTCACCATTATACAAATTGCTCATGCGCATGGGGTTGCCGATATGGATATAAAATGCTTTCCAGCTGTCTCCGGTCGTCAGCACTTCCTTCGTGCCGTCTTCATAGTAAATGTGCAATTCCGCAAGGAACATGGGACATTGTCCGTAGCCTTTGCACACATACCAGCCGTCGGCAACAGTCGCAGCAAGGGTATTGGCTCCGGTCTTCAAATATTTACATACATCATAAGCCTGATACGGCAATACATTATAATAATCCGTCCAGCCCGGCCGCAGACAATCTTCCTTCCCGATACATTCGCCATTCAGGTAAACATCGTACACCCCGAGAGCCGTTGCATACAACCGTGCTTTCTTCAGCGGCTTGGTCAATTCAAAATCGCGTAACATACGGGACAGCGGATTCTGATTCCCTCCCCATGCACAGCTGATCCATTCCGCCTGCCATTTCTGACCCATGAAGCCCGTCTCAAAAAATGCCTCCGTACTCCAGCGGCTTTCCACTCCTGCATCATCTTTCACACACACACGCCAATGATACCGTGTGAACGGCTGCAGATCTTCGCCTGCATATTCGATCTGCGTATTTCTGCCGTCTTCCACCCAGCCGGAATTCCACACAAGTGCCTCTCCCTCTGCGGTGCGCACTTCGATCCGATAGGCTTTCTGAAACGCGGAATCCCCGCTCAAACGATAAGAAAAACGGGGCTTCGGCTCATCCATCCCGATGGGGTTGACTTTATATTCCGTCTTCAGCTGACAGATCTGAAACATATCTGATTCCTTTCTCTTCTCTTTAAGTCTGTTCTCTTTGAGTCTGTTTTATACCCGAAATATAACAGGTAAAAATCGTGTTTCAAGTTTTTTTTTCATAAAAAATTTGACTTTTTGATCAATATCATGTATATTCGGAGTACGATCCGCTGTCTGTAATGTAAACAAGGAGTCCGTTTTATGAAAACCTGTTTCTGTATATTTTTCTGCGTTTTGGCTTCCATATTTCTTTCAGCAGCCGAACCGCCCGGTGCAAAAAACTGGTCTGCACACATCCGCAATGGAAAATTGGAAGTGATCCTCTCCGTGCCGGCGGATATCCTCCTTTATGCAGATCAAACCACCGTCAAAACAGCCCCCGCATTGAAAATGATCAGTGCCCCGCAGCCAACCGGCGATGGCGTTTTCGACAGCAGCGGAGATCTCGTCTGGACCTTCCAGCCGGACCAGTCAGGAAAACTGCCCGCGATCACCGTCAGCTGGCAGGCGTGCGATACTTCCGGACAATGCTTCATGCCGGAAGAAGCACAACTTTCGCTTTCAGAAAACCAGCCGCAACCGTCACAAACAGTTGATACACCTGAAATTAAAACTGAATCTATTCCCTCTTATACGATCCTTGCCTCTGAAGCCGGCTATATGCCACCGGAAGATTTTGTGCAGTTTCTTCAGAAACGCGAAACAGAAAATCTGCTCGCCGGAAAAGGTTTTTTCGCCCTGCTTCTGTTTGTGCTGGCTGGCGGTCTGATGTTGAACCTGACTCCCTGCGTGCTGCCTCTCATCCCCATCAATCTTGCTCTGATCGGCGCGGGCAAAAATACCGGTAATTCCCGCGGAGATAAGATCCTGCGCGGCACGATTTACGGTGCGGGAATCGCCGTCGCTTACGGACTGCTGGGTGTGATCGCGATCCTGACCTCATCCACATTCGGTGCGATATCCGCGAACTGGATCTTCAATGCGGCAGTGGCGGTGATCTTTTTTGTGCTGGCGTTGGCTATGTTTGATCTTTTTTCGCTGGATTTTTCTGCGCTGAACGCCAAACTCCGAATCCCTGCCGGACTCCGCCATCTGGGAGTGTTTCTCATGGGCGCACTTTCCGCTACGCTTGCCGGAGCCTGCGTTGCACCCGTCCTTGTGGCGGTCCTCATTGAAACTGCGGCTCAATACAGCCGGGGCAATACGTTTGCTTTGCTTCTGCCGTTTCTGCTGGGCGTGGGTATGGCTCTGCCATGGCCCTTTGCGGCTGCGGGATTGAGCCTTTTCCCGAAACCGGGTGCATGGATGGTGCGGATCAAACAGATCCTCGCTGTGCTGATCCTTGCCTTGGCTGTCTATTACGGATACCTTGCCTTTACATTGGCGGACGCTTCTTCCGGAGCGGAAAATCTTCCTGCGCAAAAAGATACATCCTCTGCCATACCTTCCTCCGATATTTCACCTGCGCGCGGGGAGATCGATGCGGCATTGGCTCTTGCCAAAAAGGAAAACAAACTCGTTCTGCTGGATTTCTGGGCAAGCTGGTGCAAAAATTGTACTGCAATGGATATCCGGACTTTCCCCGATCCGCGGGTTCAATCCGCCCTGAAAGACACCCTTGTGGTAAAAGTGCAGCTGGAAACAACAAGCGATCCGGCGATGGCGGCATTGCAAAAAGAGTTCAAAGTGCCGGGTCTCCCCTTCTTCGTGCTGCTGAAACCGGAGTGAGCCACTCCCGCAGAATGAGCCTGCCCCACGATCCCATTCCCCTTCTTCGTGCTGCGGAAGCCGGAGTGAGCTACTCCCGCAGAATGTGCCTGCCCTACGATCCCATTCACTCTTTTGTGCGGTGGAAACCGGAGTGAGCTCTGTTGTTTTTCGTGCGCCCCCTCTCCCCCTGCCCTGCGCGACGCACAAAAAAACATCTGTTTCCCATGAATATAGCCTGTTTTTCCCGGCGACTTGCAAAAAAATCGAAAAAAAATCATTTTTGCGCTTGCATTTCCTGCGGCATGGTGTATATTAGACACATACCGGAAATAACGGTAACCCAAGAGTGGCGGGGTAGCTCAGTTGGTAGAGCAACGGACTGAAAATCCGTGTGTCACCAGTTCGATCCTGGTCCTTGCCACCATTTTTGTATCTACGCCAGTCAAACCGACTGGCTTTTTTGTTTTCTCCCCCACAATTTACCCTCAAAAGGGGTAGTTTGTCAAATAATAAAACGGTTTGATTGCAGTCGGTGGATGCAGTGTGAGGCAAGGTCGCAGGTAAATCAAGGCGAATCAGAAGGAGTGGACTTACGTCCTC
>JAZNXT010000035.1:0-6257 GCA_045594005.1 Victivallales bacterium | reverse complement strand
CATTACGGACCAGGAAGAATACGAAAGACGAAAAGAAAACCAGATCCGTTTTATCGAGCATTACAATCTGCATCTGGGCGGCACCGCCAGAGTCAGCTTTATCGAAGGCGACTATGACCCGGAAAACTATTTCCAGGCAGTGGCAGGCCACGAACAGGAGCCAGAAGGCGGAAGCAGATGCACGATTTGTTTCGACCAGCGCCTCACAAAGACGGCAGAGGCGGCGAAACTGGGCGGATATCCGCTTTTTACGACGACACTGACTGTCAGCCCGCATAAGAACTATCCGTTGATTTCGGCCATCGGAAAGCGGGCGGCAGAGGAATACGGCGTGGAATTCCTGGATCTTGACTTCAAGAAGAAAGCGGGATTCCAGCGCAGCATCCAACTGTCGAGAGAGTATGAACTCTACAGACAGAATTACTGCGGATGCGAATTTTCAAAAATGTCAATCAACAATAAGGAAAAAAAACAATGAAACTTTCCATGTGGTCCAGTTTTTATGTAAAGGAAACACCCGAAGAAATGGTGGATTTTCTCCTGAAGGGCGGTTTCCGGTACACCGAACTCTCTTTTGAACATTCCGCCGTGCTGATGGAACGGGCTGACGGAGGCGCAAGTTTCAAAAAGCAGATCGATGAAAAAGGATTTCAGATCCCGCAGGGACATCTGAATTTCTGCAATATCCCCGGCACTCAGATCCCCACCGATCTGGCTTCTTTCGATGAAAAGATCCGCAGAAATTCCATCGACGGCTGGAAACGGGAACTGGAACTTTTTGAAATGCTGGGGATCGAACGCGCCGTTCTCCATCCCGGCGGAATGAGAACATTTGCGGATGGCGAAAAATCTGTTTCCGAAATCGATGAACAACGCAATAAAGGATTGGTGGAACTGGCAGAATTCACCAGAAATATGAAGGTGATGGTCTGTCTCGAAAATATGGCAACCGGATACTATATGTCCTGCGCCGAAAGTCTTATCGGTGCCATCAGAAAAACAGGCATGGATAATATCAAAATCTGCCTTGACACCGGACACCTGAACATCCGTAAACGCCAGGAACATGAAGATTTTATCCGCATCTGCGGCAAACAGTACCTTCAGGCTCTCCATATCGCAGATAATGACGGTAGATCCGATGAACACCTCCTCCCCGGCGGCGGAACCGTGGACTGGAAGAAAACTGCCGCAGCTCTCATCGAGATCGGTTACGACAGACTCCTTAATTTTGAAGTTCCCGGAACCAGCTGGACCTCCTGTTTCGGCGATCTGGAACTGCGACATACCATCCTCCCCTTCGCCAAAAAATTGGGCGAAACCGTATTCAAAGGTCTGTAAAGTAAGGTTCGTGAGAATCGTGAGTCTTGTAAGATAAACGCAAACTCCCGCGCACAAAAAAAACAACGCGGCACGCCGCAGCTCTTGAAAGCTGCGGCACTTTTTCTGCACACCCTGCCCCGCAACTGCCCGTTGCGGCAGGGTGCGCAGAAAAAGCAGTCCGGCGTGCGGCAGATGCCGCACGCCGGACAGTGCCGCGTTGTTTTTTTTGCGCGCGGGGTGGTGTGTTATCAATCCCCGGCGTTTTTCCGTTTCACGCCACAGACGGCTGAAACAGCCAGCATCAGGAAGATCCCGCCCCATGCCACGAGCGTAACAGTTTTTGAGAATATCACTACATTCTGCTGCAGATCGTTCAAACTCTCCGATCGTGAAAACAAAAGTTCAAAAAATTGCCGGAAACAATAGAACAGCGGCGAGCAATATGCGTATTCTGCCGCCTGCCCTTCCGTCAGGATCACATCTGCGAACCAACCGGTGAAGAACAGCACCAGCAATACGATCCCGCCATTCCATTTCGGGAACCGGATGCGGATGAGACATACCACTGCACTGTAAATGACTGCATAGGAAACGAACATCAGCAACATTGCGGGGACAGCAATGATCGATTCATCAAACCGGTCTGCAAGGAACAATGCGGAAACTGCTGCGAAGGGGATCAGCAAATGGCTCCAGGCGCAAATCAAACCGGATCCGCAAAGATACCACACGGCTTTTGCCGGCATATTCTTTGGTGCATCCAATGCCATTCTTTCCGGCATATATTTCTGCTCAAAAACAGCGATCACGCTTTGGAATGAGATATAGCCGCAGATCAGAAACAACACGGAACAAGTCACGAGTTCTGAATATTTTTCGCCCCATTCCCGTGCGGCAATATATCCGCATATCACAGTCAGCAGACACAACACATATCCCCCGGCTCTTGCGGGAAACATCCGGTTGCACTGCACCGGTCTCATCACGGAAACCAGAAGCAATACACCATAGATCAACAGGATCAGCAATGTAAAAATGATGATCGAAAAAATCTGCGCCACCCCTTCCGGCAGATCAAAGATCGCCAGAAAGATCCCCTGATACAACAGGATGAATACGGTTCCGATGGAAAGACTCATCCATCCGAAAAATCCAAGTCCTCCGGTCACATTCCGACGGATCCGCATATTCATGGATACGATTGTGGACCAGACTGTTAAATTCAGGATCAGCAGAAAGGATATCCCCGCCGTACAAAAATATTTCTGCAGCAGTGCTGTTTCCACCATAGGATACAGCCAGCAAAACAATGGCAGACACAGGATCGCGCACCAGACAAGAAGGGTCACATGCAGCTGCAATTTTCCTGAAAGGATCGTACGCACCGATAAACAGGTCGTCCGTTCCGGTGATACCGCATCCAGGTTCCGTTCTTCGATCCAGCGGCTGATCGCAGGCTGCAAAAATGCCACCGAACCCAGCAGCCACACATAAAAAAGCAGCGCATACAAAAGCGTTCCGGCAAAATCTTCCGTTTTCCAGATTCCATTTGCAAGTTGTTCCCGCGCACTGTTCCACATCAGCAGTTCCGTCAGCACGATCAGGATGCTGACCACAAGAAATGATTTGCTGTGCAAAGTCTGACGCAATTCTTTCACATAGACCGGATTCAACCAATCGGGCAAAGCTCCGGTCATTTTCCGGATCAGATCTTTCATCATTGCACCTTCCCTTTCGTTGTCACATCCATGAACAAACCTTCCAACGCAAAATCGGGCCGCTGCATTCCGCAAACCGGCAGTCCGGACAAAAACAGTTCGCTCATAGCCTTTCTGAATTCATCTTCCCCGCCGCGGATCATCAACCGGATCTGTTTCGGTCCGACGAGCTTTACTGAACTGACAAAATCAAATTCATACAATTTTTCCAGATACGGTTCCGCTTCTCCGGGGAATTGCAAAATCACCGGCAACGCCTCCGCATTTCCGGTCCGGTGGGAACTCAACGCATTCTCCATGCTGCCCGAACGCAGGATCTTTCCCTGTTCGATCAGCACCAATCCCTGAATCATGTCCTCCAGTTCGCTGAGGATATGAGAGGAGATCAAAACTGTCTTCCCTTCCGCGGCGATTTTGAACAATGTTTCCCGGAATTCCACCCTCGCACGGGGATCCAGTCCTGCCGCAGGTTCATCCAGCAGCAGGATATCCGGCATGTGGACCAGCAGCCGCGCCAGCGATACCTGCTGTTTCATCCCTTTGGAAAGATCGCTCAACGCTTTATTCATCAAGCCTGTCAGATTGGTCAAATCTGTCGCGCGGGCAATGGCATCTTTCCGCATCTGTGCAGTCAGACCATTGGCGCGGCAATAAAAATCCAGATATTCCCACACCAGAATATCTGCGCGATCCGGCAGAGAGTCCGGCATCAGGCTCACATATTTCCGCAGTTTTTCCGGATATTGCGTCACATCCTCATCATTGATCCGGATCGAACCGGAATCCGGCACATCCAAACCGGAAAGGATCCGCAGAAGCGTCGTCTTTCCCGCACCGTTCGGACCGATGAAACCATAGATCTGACCGGACGGAAGATCGAACGAGACCCGGTCCAAAGCCCGGGTCGTTCCAAAATTACGGCACAGTTCACGGATACAAACATGGCTCATATACCGTCACTCCTCTTTATTTTTGATTTTTTCAACAGCTCTTACGCCAGCGTATCCAGCCAGGCGGCAACTGCTTCGGAAGACCCTTTCCCTTCCGTATTGATCTCTTCTTCATAGGCTTCGCAAACCAATGCTTTCAGATCTTCCATTGCGATCTTTTTACCCATAAGTTCCCCGATCACTTTCAGCAGATCTTCTTTGCTGAAATCATATTCTTTTTTCACGATCTCTGCAATGGCGGCGGCATCGGTGGCACAACCCAGTGCATCACGGAATTCATCATCGCTCATCAAACGGACACAAAATGCTTTTGCGCTTTCCACGGACATAGTTTCGTTCCTTTCCTGTTGTTTCTACCAAGGTTTTTCCTAATATAAATCCAAAAACAATGAATTGCAACTTGTTTTTCGGAAAAATGCGCGTATATTTCATCTGATGAAACATAACTGCACAGGACAACACACCTATGACCGGTCTGCTCAATAAATTACGGAAGATCCTGCCCCCTTCCCTGAAGTGGAAGGCGTTGCTGCTGATGTTCTGCATGGCTCTTTTCGCTTTGCTGGAACTGGCGGGGATCGCACTGCTCATGCCGGTCATTTCCGCCGTTGCCGCACCGGAAACACTGGAAACAAATTCGATCCTCCAATTCCTGTACCGGCACAGTCCGGCTGAAAATGTTTCCGCATTCATCCTGTTTTCCGCCGCCGCACTCATTATCTTTTATCTGCTGAAAAATGTGATCGGGATGCTGCTCATCAAATTCCAAAGCTCATTTTCCATGCAGCTTTCCAACAATGTGGCAGAACGCCTTTTCCACCGCTATCTTCATGCGCCGTATCAATATTACGCACAGGAAAATTCCGCATCCATGGTGATCTGCCTGAACCGGATCCATGACTTTATGGTGGATCTAATCCTGCCGCTCCTGTTCATCGGATCGGAACTCTGCGTCTTCATCGCCACGGGTCTGACCATCTGCATCATCAGTCCGGCGGTAGCAGTATTTTCTGTCGCCGTCACAGCGGCGGCACTGTTCCTGTTCTATCTGCCGCTGCGGAAAAAAATGGAGCGTTGCGGAAAAATCAATCACGAAACATCCGAAAATCTCATGGATCTGCTGGAACAATCGTTTCAGTCCATGGAACTGATGCGCCTGACCCGTTCCGCTCCCTATTTTGAAGATCTGTTCAGAAACATCCACTCCCGCAGAACTCTGGCACAAAAACATTCTTCCGGGATCGGGCAGATCCCCCGTTTCGCCATGGAAACTTTCGGCGTGGTCCTTGCCATGGGGATCATTATGATCCTGATTCATTCCGGCACCGGCGATATTCTCCTTTGCGGCACATTTTTTGCTGTTGCCATGATCCGGCTTATGCCCGGGATCTCACGGATCCAATATAATCTGCTCCATATCAGAAATGCCGCCTTCCTGTTCCACAGGATCTATCAGGATCTGACGCAATTCCCGGAAGAACAGATCCCCGCAGAACCGGAAAAAGAATTGCCGTTCAGGAAGGAATTGACCGTTCAGGATCTTGCTTTCTCTTATGAACACGGCACTCCGGTATTCAGGGATCTCTCCCTGCGGATCGCATACCGGGAATGTGTCGCACTCACCGGAAAGACCGGCTGCGGAAAAACAACACTTGTACACCTGATCGCCGGTCTGCTGAAACCGGATTCCGGCACGATCCTTGCCGACGGTGAAAATATTGCCGGGCACCTGATCGCATGGCAAAGCAAAATCGGCTATGTCCCGCAGAAGATTTATCTGCAGGATACCACCATCCGGGAAAATGTCGCTTTCGGCATCGCTCCGGAGAAAATCGACGATGACCGGGTGAAATATTGCCTGCATACCGCACAGCTTTCAGATTTTGTGCAATCACTCCCGGAGGGCATCCTGACAAAAACCGGACAGGCTGGAAATCGTCTCTCCGGCGGACAACGCCAGCGGATCGCAATCGCCCGGGCTCTTTACCGGGATCCGGAATTGCTGATCCTGGACGAAGCCACCAGCGCATTGGACTCCGAAACCGAAAAAGCATTTATCGATGCACTGACCTCTCTGCGCGGCAAAATCACCATGATCGTGATTGCTCACCGCCAGTCCAGTATTGATTGCTGCGACCGCGAAATCCGGATTTCATAAGCCAACATTGATACCCCGTCCGACCTGTCCGACCTGTCCGACCTGTCCGACCTGTCCGACCCGTCCGACCTGTCCGACCTGTCCGACCTGTCCGACCTGTCCGACCTA
>JAZNXT010000034.1:0-7151 GCA_045594005.1 Victivallales bacterium | reverse complement strand
TCAGCGTGCCGTCGGTGGTGTTGTAGAGTGCTTCGCCATAGACGGAGTGATAGATCTCCGCAGACTTGCTGTTGAGATCCGCGCCGCCGTTTGCCGCAGTAGCTGTGTTGCCCGCAACAATGCTGTTGAGCAGCACCACTGTACCGTTGTTCGCATAGACCGCACCGCCGTTTGCCGCAGTATTTCCCGTGATCGTGGAGTTGATGACATATACAGAACCGCCGGTCGTGCGGATGGCTCCGCCGTTGTCACTTGCTTTATTCCCCGTAAAGGTGGAGTTGATCACCGTGATATCAACAGCCTGCGTTGTATCGATCGCCGCGCCGGACATGGCTTCGTTGCCGGTAAACAGCGAGTTTTTAATGTCGAGATTAATATTGTTGGTGCTGATCGCGCCGCCGTAGGTTCCCTGATTATTACTGAAAGTGACAGCCTCCGTCATCAGGGATCCGTTTTCGTTGCGGATCGCGCCGCCGTAAATACCGTAGTTGCGGGTCATTTCGGAATCAGTGATCGTCAGATTGCCGCCGTTGGTGTTCTGAATACCGCCGCCGCGTCCCTGGTCATTCAGCACTGCAGAGTGGGAAAGCACGGAACCGGTGATCGTCAGAGTGCCTTTATTGTAAATGGCACCGCCGAACATTTCCGCTGCGGAGAATGCAATATCCATGTTGTTCATATTCACCGTTCCGCCGGCGATCAGCATCGTACCGCCGTTTTCGCTGGACGCAGCAAGCATACCGCCCCGGAGAGCCATGTTGCTCATTTCCACCGTGCCGCCGGAGATCTCAAAGAGTCTGTAATCGGAAACGGTATAAAAGGCATTGCCGTTGATCACACCGAGAGCTGTATTCAGTTCCTGTGCTGTGAGACTTGCCGCATTGCTGCCGCCCTGTGTTGACACGAAAAGATCCAGTGCCGATTCCAGCGTGTCTTTCACCTGAATGGTCACATTGCCCGCTTCACCCAGCGAACCATTGATGGAAACATTGCCGTTGATGACAATGGTACTGTCCAGCGTAACAGCCATTCCGGCAGTTGTCCAATCAACATCCGTGCTGAAAGTGACCGTGTTGTTGTCCTGAAGGGTCTGCGCGTAAGTGACAGCTTCCCGCAAACTGGTCACACCGTCGTAGGCATTGACCAGATCTTTTGTGGTCGTGACCACCAGCGAAGCCAGTTCTTTTGCCGCCATGGAACCGGCAGCATATTTTCCGGTTTCCGTCATACGGCTGTTGCCTGCCTGATCCGCAGTATAAATCGTGCCATTGACCGTTTCCGTCTTCAGCCCGAATGTTGCGGTATCCGTGGGATCATAATTGTATGTCAGTGCGCCATCTGCCACACCGGTCTGTACCCAGACATTGCCATTGAGGCAATAATACGAACCATTGAGTTGCCCCACCAGAGCCCCGGCATTTGCAGCGGCACTGTCGCCATAGATCGCCAGATGTCCTTCGCTGTCAAGCGTATTGGAGCCGAATACCGCAGCTGCCGTGGCATCGGTCACATTCGTTCCGTCTGCATTAACGGAACCGGTGGAAGAAATTGCAACATTTGATCCGGTCACGCTGTGATAGAAATTCACCTTCATCGTCGATCCGGTCTCCTGGAAGGTATATGCATTGGTCAGAGCCTGATTTTCCACAAGCACAACGGAGTTGATGAAATTGATCGCGCTCGTATTCGGCTTCGTCCGTTCAAGGGCGATCATACAGCCCACACTGATTGTGGAATCGATTACATTGATCGTACTTGAAGAACCGGAATTCACCCAGAAAAGCGCACTTTCTATATTCTCAGTGCCGGAGATACCGGTAATTGTACTGTTCAGAAGTGTCAGAGTGCCGGTTCCGCTCAGGGAGAACAAACTGCGTGTGGGCAGATTGCTGTCTTTGATCGTGACATTTTCAAAGAGCAGATTACTCTTTCTATCCATACGGAAGATCGTTCCGTTTCCATTGCCATTGCTCAAAATATTGGTCATAACGACATTATGAACAGCCGTTTCAGAGGCAGTTACTCCACTCAATACAAAGAGTTGTCTGTTGTTCTGATTGAAATCAATGGTAATATCCGCATCACCGTCACTGTCCACATCCCCGTCAATACTGAAATTGACAAGTGTGCCTCTGTTGCCGCTGGAGGCTGTATAAGCTGTCGGCAGATGGATCGTATTCATTTCTTCTGTGAATACACTGCTGTCAAAGGTGATCTCATAGATTCCGCTTTCCGCATTGTAGCCGATCACATCGGTGCCGCCCGCTGTAATATCGCCATCCCGCGTTCCAATGTGGGAAAGCAGATACATCGCTTCATGGAGCGTCACCACATCATCCAGGAAACTGATTGTTGTCCCGGCGGCACTGTCCGCAGAATTCACCACCAGCGAATAGACCGGCATGTTCAATACAGCTCCGGGAACACCGTGAAGTCTGGATTCACCTGCGGCATCCGTCAGCGTGGCATAAACCGTATCCGTTTCGCCCGGCGTGTATTCCGCATTGTCGGAAACCTGACGCCAGACACCGTCCGCCGCCACACGGTAGATGGCAGTCCGCACACCATTGGCATCTTCCGCATAACCCGTATAAACGCCTTTGCCGAACAGTGAGTCTTCACCGCCCACCGGACGCAGCACGCGCAGCGTTACCGTCGCCCCGCTCACCGGATCGGTGATCACCGCATCCTGCAGAGAGTTGGTCTTGTGGTTGACAAAGCCGTCAAAGTATTTGGCAATATCAGCCGTCGCAACAGTCATATTGTTGTTGCCTTCCGCCGTCAGACTGGACAGCGGATCTGTGGTCCAGCCGCTTTCCGTTCCGGCAGATCCGTACACCACATTCCGGAAGGAGATATTTGCCGCATTCACATTTTTGTATGCGTAAATATCTCTGATCGACGGAGTGGCTGCGTCGTATTTGGAGTGGAAGTTGGAAAGGATCACGGTGTTGACCGCATTGAGTTTCGCGTTCGCTCCGGAAATGACCAGACCGCCGCAGAGTCCGGCACCGTTGCTGTTAGAGTGGTTCGCCACAATGGTGGAATCGATCAGATTCACCGTGGCATTCTCAATATACATCCCGGTTCCATGTCCGGTCACATTACTGCCCTGATTGAACGCCACCGTGTAGTTGACAAATGTACCGGTCGCACCGGAAAGGACAGTTGTACCGGATCCCTTCACCGTATGACCGCCGCCGCCGTAGTTGCTGCCTGTCACAGAAACATTCTTCACCAGAATATCCGTACCGGTTCCGGTGAAATACAGCAGCCCGGATGTACTGTATTTCGTGTTCGTGACCGCCGAATTTTCGATCACTCCCTTCGTTCCCCCGGAAGCATACACTACATTGGCAATATTGTTGTTGACAAAGGAAGTGTAACTGACTTTCAGATCCGCCACATTGTTTGCCTGGATCATCCGTTCCTTGTTGTCCGTGAAGATACTGTTCAGCACGTGCAGCTGCGCAATGCCGTTGGCATAGATCAGACTGGATGTCACTTTGCCGCCGTTATCAGTGGCAGGATTCCCCGTCCGCGTCACCGTCACATTATCAAGGGTGACAGTTGTACCGCTGCCGGAGGCATTGATGAGAGAGCCGTTCATACCGGTTCTGTCGCCGCCGCCCACCAGCGTGATATTCTTCAATGTCACTGCCGCATCGCTGGAAATCACCATCAGACTGTAAATGGATGTGGTGCTGTTCCACGCGCCGTCGCTCTTGCCCGGCGCATCCACAGAAACAGTGATCTGGTTGGTTCCGTCCAGATAACCGTTGATGGTGATATTACGGTCAATGATCAGACTTGCCAGTTCCGCATCCAGCATGATGGTGTAATTGACAGATGCCCAATCGAAATCTTTGGAGAAGGTGATTTCCGAGCCTTCCTCCGCCGTATTGATCGCTTCGCGCAGAGTCAGTTTGCCGTCCGCATAGGTATTGTCACCACCCGTTGTCACAACATTCCCTGTATCCGGCGGAACTGCGATATAGGCAGAAGCACCTGCCACTTTGACCGTTGTACGGTCGTTGCCGTTGGCATCTTTATCCAGCACGGTCCACGCGGAATCTTCCACACTTGTCACGCCGGAAAGCAGCCAGTCTGTCCAGACCGTGCCGTCGGTGCTGTAAGAAAGATTACCGGAGGCATAACGCACCAGCACCGTGTTTGTGGCTGCAGCCAGCGAGCCTTGAATGGGTGCGATCGCTTTGTAAATATCCGTTGTCTGGTTCGCAATATAACTCCAGCCTGTACCGAAGATATCATCTGCAGTTTTTCCTGCAATGTTGTTGTCGCCCGTTACCGTACCGGTCGCCGTGCCGTAAAGCGTGTAACGCAGTTCCGCATCGCCCGCGATATCACCGGAAACGTTGTCCGCAAGGATGCTGTTCAGTACGCGGACAGTGCCGCCTGCCGTGTTGTCGATCCCGTACAGCGCACTTTCCACGATCGTGTCATTGGCAAGCGTCAACACTGCATCTGCATTTTTCAGCACAAATGCACTGCCTGCATTCTTATAGAGAGTGGAATTATAGACATTCACATCTGCCGCGGCGTTGATATAGAACATCCCCTGCGTTGCCGTATTGTCCGTCGCAGTGATATTGATGAAGGTGGCATTTGCGCCCGCAGCAGTCACATAGAGGATCGCGCCTTCATTCGTTACTGTATTTTCAACAAAATTGGCGTTTTCCACAGTCAGAGAACTGGCGGTATCGTGGAGATAGAACATACCGTTCTTGCCGATCTGGTTTTCCGTGGCGACAATATTTTTGAACACTGCCACAGAACCGTTGGATCCGGCATAGAGGGGTCCCTGTTCAATATTCTTGCCATTGACAGACTGATTTCTGAAGAATTCAGAATTGGTCACCGTGATCGTGGAGTTGTTGCCGTAAATAATACCGATACCCTTTGTGGGATCCGGATGCTGAGTACCGTTTGCGTTCGTTCCAACTTTGTAGAAATACGCATCATCCAGCGTCACGGTGGAATTTTCAGCATAGATCGCGTGTCCGTAATTTTCGGATTTCAGACCGGCAAAATCAACATCTTTACCGATCAGCGTGGAATTCCCGATCACCGCAATACCACCGCCGCGGTCCGCGTAGCCCTGATAGGAGTGGATACTGCCGCTCTTCTGTCCGTTGATCGACACCGATTCCAAAGTCAGCGTGGAGCCGCCGGACACCAGAATACTGCCGCCGTAGTTGGTGGTGGGATCTGCCGGGCTGTCACTCTGCAAGCCCGAACCGCCACCCATGAAATACATATTTTTCATGGACACATTCGCACCGTCAACAATGGTAAAGACACGATCACCATAGACGGGTGTAACCGCCGACTGCAGATTAGTGGACGGCATGACCTGATACCAGTCGCCGTTTTTACCATTTCCGACAAAGTTGAGATCCTTATCCACCACCAGCGATCCCCAATGCAGCTTCACACCGGCGGATACGATGGTATCGCCGTTCTGCGCCAGCTGGATGGCTTCGCGAATCGTGAGCAGACCGTCAAACGGATTGATGGTGTCACCGTAATTGCCCGTATCTTTCGGATTGACAGTGTAGGTCTTTGTGCCGTCGCCGTTTTCCACGACCTGACTTTCCGCAAAGGCTTTGGGATTCAGCGTGTAGGCGCCCATGTTGTAACCAGCGGTGGTCTGGGTACGGGAGATCCCGTTCTGACCGAGGGTGTTCACGGTGATTTCCGCCGCACCTTCCGCATAAGTTGTTTCGCTGTTGAAACTGCGCCAGATATTGGTGTCGCCTGTACGGTCAAGATAATAGAAATCGCCGTTGGCATCCACACCCGTCAGCGTACCGCTGCCCGTTGCCAGACCGTGGGCAAGCAGGGAGATCGTGCCATCCGCATTCAGAACAGGCAGACTGCTCTTGTTATTGACGATCTTGCTGAAATCATGGATATCCTGGGAACTGAAATACCAGATGGATTCCACGTTTTCGCCGTTACCCATGGTGAAGCTGCCGCTGTTGTGTGCGTCATACTGATTGGGGCTCCAGTACCACTGACTTACCGCCGCGGAACTTTCTCTGGCAAAGTAGATCACAGAATATGCACTGTTGAATTCCGTTGTTCCCGCACCGTCAAAGAGAATATTGGCTTTAACATTGTTCGCCGCAGTGCTGATTGAGTACACAATACTGTTCAGCAGATTCAATTCTTTGGAAGTCGTACCCACCAGATAGACATCCGCCGCGCCGTTGATATTGGTCACAGTGGAGTTTACGATATTCAATACCGCATCGTCAGCCATGATCGCAATATTTCTGCCGTTGGTGTCTGCCGCTGCCGTGGCAGTGTTGTGCATGGTGGAGTTCAGCACATTCACCGTCACCTCTCCGGCAATATTCACATCCACGCCTCTGCCGGTCATGGTGTTCAGTGCCACGGTATCCAGTGTCAGACTGAATCTGGCATCTGCATCGGTTCCGGCAAGCGTGATCCCGCTTGTGCCGTTGGTCATATTCAGATGAGAAAATGTCATATCATATTCCGCAGACACACTGAAGATACCGTATGCACCTGCGCCGTTCAGCGTCACATCGGCAATGCCGTCACCATCCACATCCCCGTTGATCTCCAGCGAGAGTTCCACGCCGCTTGCCGCCGCACCGATCTCAAGGGCACTGCCGAGGGTGATGGTCCCTTTGCCGTCCGTGAGGATCGAACTGTCAAAATCAATGATATAATTGCTGTTGGCTGCCGCAGAGTTGACCCGGATCAATGCTTCACGCAAGCTGGTGACGCCGTCGGCATCATCCACGGTATCCTCCAGCGTGGTGACCGTGATGATCGTACCTGCCGGAGCCTCATTCACAGTAAGATCGCCGGGAATGACCTTTAATATATAATTGGAATTATCCACAGTCAGATCGTCGCTGACGATCACACCGGTATATGTTCCGGCGGCGGAAACATCCACGCCGTCTTTGATCTTGAGGTCGCCGCTCACAGTGACGATATCATCGCCGATCGCCGTACCGACCGTGTAATCTTTCGTGTTGAACGCTTCGCCCGCCGTGATGGTCTGATTGTTGACCGTCACAGTCAGTTCCGCCTGTTTCACAGTGATGGTCTGCTCCAGTGCCGCACCGTCCGCCAGCACATAATCCGTGCCG
>JAZNXT010000033.1:0-4281 GCA_045594005.1 Victivallales bacterium | reverse complement strand
TTTGCTTTTTTTGACAGTTCATCCGGGGAAAAAGTTTTCTGCGATTTTCTGTCGTCCGGAAAATTTTTCTGCAAATATGATTTCCAACATGCGGTGCATGGTGTGCAAGAAAAGTGATACCGGATAGAATTCGGGATATTTGCCATTCTGCATCCCTCCTGATTTTATAGCGCTTTGCGAAGCGATAAATCTTTTTTTGCATCTGATAAACATCTTTTGTTCTACCGGTACCGTTTTGAGTTTTTTTGATCTGCTTTTGGCGGTTGCTCTTTCTCTGTTGTTTTTAATATAGCACGAAATAATAATAATGCAAGAGAATATCGAATAAAAAATCAAAAAAAATTACGGATATTTGTAAAATGATCTGTTTGAAAAAAGTGAAAAACGATAGAATATACGCACAAAAATATCGAATAACAATTAGTAAAATCCGCAATAAAAATAAACATACATATTTCAGATAGTCTTGTGACGATCTTCCGTTCCCCGACAGGAGACGCCTGTATTAAAACCGGATTCAACCTCCCCGCAGATGTATTTTTTTCTTGATACAAAGGGAATAGTTCCTGTTAGCGATCCGGAAGTTTGTGAACTGCATCCGGGGAACTATTTGATCACACTCCGGTAAATATCATTGTTTCAGCAAGTTTTTCAGTCTTTTTACATGACCGTTATGGTATAAAGAATTGCACTCAAATTGCTGAATCAGCGTATGTTGAAGGTATGTACGGTGGCGGTGTTACAGGATGGCGGCTCATTATTATTTAAGCAGCCATCCCATAACTGCCCTGCAGATCAGCTCTGCTTCAAAATGACGGCATCGTGGGGCTGAACACTGATGACATATTTGCGTTTCCCCAGATCCTGGAGGATCTCTTCCGCTTCTTTTTCCGGATCCAGCCCCAATTCTTCAAAAGGATATTCCCGGACTTCATCGGACTCATTGAGGATTGCAGCGGCTTTCACGCCATCGATGGTGCCGCTGAAGGTTTCCGCCCAGCCCATGCAGGGGAACTTGATGGGTTTGACATCCCGCATACGGATATTGGCGGCTTTTCCCAGAAGCGCAAGGCGTTCCGGAGCGATGGTGGAAAGATTATCGCTGGTAAGGGAAACGCCGGTAATGATCCCGGTGAGCGCAGAAACGCGTGCTTCGCCGATGGTGGCGGAGGAGCGATCCTGACGCGCCATGATGGTATCGGGATCGCAGCGGAAAAATTTATCGATCATCCACCAGCGGGAGAAGGTGGAGCGGGCGGCATTACGGATGGCACCCCAACTGGCATGGGTATCATTGGAGACCCGTGCGCTGTCGATAAATCCGAGACATGCCATGAAAGGCGGACAGCAGCCGAGGATATGGCAATCGGGTACAGCTTCGCGGATCGCCTGCATTCCCAGACGGAACGCGCTGACGGGTGTGGCGTTTGCATCGCTGCGTTTTCCTTCCATCAGACCGAATCCGAGTCCATCCAGTTTGAAATAGGTGAAGCCCCATTTGCGGAATGTCTTAAACACATTCTGGATGTGTTCGCGTGCTGCGGGGACAGTCATATCCAGACATGCCCACAAATGATCCGGCGGCGGAGACCAGCCGAATGCAACTTTCGGTTCGCCGTTTTCCGCTTTCACAAACCAATCCGGATGTTCTCTGTAAACACGGCTGGCGGTGGACGCCTGGAAAGGCATCAGCCAGATACCGGCACGCATTCCTTTATCGGTGATCCGTTTTGCAATGGTTTCCAATGGTGTGGGCCAGGATTCATGCTGATCGTTCCAGTCGCCCTGAAAAGTCTGATACCCGTCATCGATCTGAATGACATCGGCGGAATAGCAGGAATCCTTGTGTGCCGCCATGGCTTCAAGGTTATCCAGCAGATCCTGTTCGGTCACATCGGCATAATAATAATACCAGGTACAGTAGCCGGTGAGGTTTTTCTTTGTGTCAAACGCGGGGATCTTGTTGCGTTCGGCAACGATATCGGCATATTGATCCAGCAATTTTTTCCAGTCGTCACCTTTCAGGATCACCACTTCTTCCGGTTCTTCCCCTTCCATGATGTCGGGCTGACGCACTTCCACTGCGTGCATATTGGTGGCTTTGCGTGTCAGCACAAAAAAGGTGAAAGAGCGGTATGCAGTCACTGCGCCGAGCAGGATATATTTTTTCTGCTGTTCGTTGCCTGCAATGATCACATCGCTGCTGGTGAATTCTCTGTCAAATCCATTTGCTTCGTGAGCGGCAGAGGGCTGATAATCGATCCCCATGTTATTGCCTTCGCGATACATGAAATAGGAGCCGGGCGGCAGATCAAGTCTGTACTCTCTGCGATAATAATTCTTAATGGGAGTCAATGCTTCGTTCATGGTTATTTCCTCTCTGAAAAATGGTGTTATTTCGCGGCAATTTTTGCCCAGGAATCCTTCAGTGCCACGGTACGGTTATAAACCGCTTTTTCGCCCGGCACGTGGTCTTTTGCATCGGCGCAGAAATAGCCAACGCGTTCAAACTGACAACGGAATCCGGGTTCTGCTGTTGCCAGAGAAGGTTCCAGATAAGCCGTTTTTAGCACAAGAGATTCCGGGTTGAGATAGTTTTTGTAGTCTTCGTCTTCCGGGATCGCCGCAGTATCGGCAATGGTGAAAAGGTGATCGTACAACCGGACTTCTGCCGCAACTGCTTCCGTGGCACTGACCCAATGGATCGTGCCTTTGACTTTGCGGCCGTCGGGAGCATTGCCGCCGCGGGTTTCCGGGTCATAGGTGCAATGCAGCGCGGTGATGTTGCCTTCTGCGTCCTTGTCCACGGAATTGCAGGTAACGAAATAGGCACAGCGGAGGCGGACTTCGCGACCGGGAGCCAGACGCTTGAACTGTTTGACCGGTTCTTCCATAAAGTCATCCCGTTCGATATAGAGTTCACGGGTGAACGCCACTTTCCGGGTGCCGCTTTCGGGATCTTCCGGATTGTTGATCACATCCACTTCGTCGATCTGACCTTCCGGGAAATTGTCGATAATGACTTTGAGGGGATCCAGCACAGCCATTCTGCGGGGAGCGGTCTTATTCAGATTTTCGCGGATGCAATGATCCAGCAGAGCCACATCCGTCAGACTGTTGAATTTGGTAATGCCGATCTTTTCGCAGAAATCGCGGAGAGCTTCCGCAGGAACACCGCGGCGGCGGAACGCACAGACCGTAGGCATACGGGGATCGTCCCAGCCGTTCACATAATGACTTTCCACCAGTTCCCGGAGTTTGCGTTTGCTCATCACCGTGTAAGTGAGAGCAAGCCGGGCAAATTCGATCTGACGGGGTTTGGAGGGTGTATCCAAGTTTTCAATGAACCAATCGTACAGCGGGCGATGCACTTCAAATTCCAGCGTGCAGATGGAATGGGTGATCCCCTCAATGGCATCTTCCAGTGGATGAGCAAAATCGTACAGCGGATAGACGCACCACTGATTGCCGGTATTGTGATGTTCTGCATGACGGATCCGGTAAATGGCAGGATCGCGCATGTGCATATTCGGGTGTGCCATGTCGATCTTGGCACGGAGAACTTTGCTGCCGTCGGGGAACTCGCCGTTTTTCATGCGTTCAAAAAGATCCAGGTTTTCTTCCACAGAGCGGTCGCGATAGGGTGAGGGTCTGCCGGGAGTGGTGAGATTCCCCTTGTATTCCTTGAATTCATCATCCGTCAATTCACAGACATAGGCCTTGCCCTGTTTGATGAGATCCAGTGCATAATCATACATCTGCCCGAAGTAGTCAGAGGCATGATACAGACGGTCTTCCCAATCTGCCCCCAGCCACTTTACATCGTTGAGGATCGACTGGACAAATTCCGTGTCTTCTTTCGTGGGATTGGTGTCATCCATACGGAGATTGAACTTGCCACCGTATTTGACTGCCGTCAGATAGTCCATGTAAATGGCTTTTGCATGGCCGATATGAATATATCCATTGGGTTCCGGTGGGAACCGGGTAACGACTTTTCCGCCGTTCTTTCCGGCAGCGATGTCTGCATCGATGATCTCATGAATAAAATTGGTGGACTCGATCTTCAATTCTTCTTCCATAAAAATGACTCTCCATGATGTTGTATGTCTTTTTGTACATTATATCATAAGAGTAATATAGCAGAAAAATGTTTTCTTTTCAAGGCGCGGAAATAAGAATATCATGCAAAATATGGTCCGGCGGCGCGGCGGCTTTCCCGGCATCGCACAGCGCGATGCCGGGAAACGCGCACAAAAAAATGCTGTATGCTTTTTTGCT
>JAZNXT010000032.1:0-11427 GCA_045594005.1 Victivallales bacterium | reverse complement strand
GCATTTTCGGTGATTACTCTACGAGTAGTCACGCTCAAATTACCTTTCGCCACTCCTTGCGACAGCATCTTTATCTTATTTTGAATGACTTCTGAAATCACCTCGTTTTTTTATATAAAAAGTCATGTCGGGTACTGGTATTTTTGAGAAAAGCCGCTATATTAAATATAATATTTTGCAATTCAATAATACTAACCCTGATGGAGAAAAAACATGGCAGAAAGTTTTTTGCAGAGTAATTTTGCAGCCCGTATCGGCGGCGATCAGTTCGGTAAAGATACCAAGATCTATAAATTTGAAAAGATCAAACGCGCCAAACGCGCCGCGATGGCGGAAAATCCGGGTGTGGAACTCATCGATATGGGTGTGGGTGAACCGGACGATATGGCATTCCCCGCAGTGGTGAATACCCTGAATCAGGAAGCTGCCAACTGGGAAAACCGTATTTATGCCGATAACGGCTGTGCCGATTTTAAAGCCGCCGCCGCCCGTTATATGAAGGCTCTTTACGGTGTGGAACTGGATCCCGATACAGAGATCTGCCACTCCATCGGCAGCAAATCCGCGCTTTCTCTTCTGCCTTCCTGCTTTATCAATCCCGGAGATATCGCTCTCCTGACTGTGCCGGGTTATCCGGTGATGGGGACCTGGACGAAATATCTCGGCGGCGAAGTCGTCAATATGCCTCTGCTGGAAGAAAACGGCTTCCTGCCCCAGCTGGATGATCTTACCGAAGATCAGAAAAAACGGGCAAAACTGCTTTATCTGAACTATCCCAACAACCCCACCGGAGCGGTTGCCACGGAAGAATTTTTCAAGAAGGCTGTGGATTTTGCCAAAGCGAACAACATTCTTATTGTGAGCGATGCCGCTTATGCTCCGCTGAACTTCAAAGGCAAACCTTTGAGTATTCTTTCCATTCCGGGTGCCATGGATTGCGCAGTGGAATTGCACAGTATGTCCAAAGGCTTCAATATGATCGGCTGGCGTCTTGGCTGGGTGTGCGGAAACGCTCTCGCGGTGAAAGCATTTGCCACGGTGAAAGACAATGCGGACAGCGGTCAGTTCCTGGCGATCCAGAAAGCCGCCATTGCCGCGCTTGACGATCAGGCAACGATTACGCCGGAGATCAGCGCGAAATATGAACGCCGTCTGACCAGCATGGTGGATACGCTGAAGAAACTCGGTTTCAATGCCAAAGTTCCTGCCGGATCCTTCTATCTGTATGTGCGTGCGCCGAAAGCGGCATCCGACGGGACTGTTTTTGAGACGGGTGAAGATTTCAGCCAGTGGCTCATCAAGAACAAACTCATCAGTTCTGTTCCGTGGGATGATGCCGGAGCCTTTGTCCGTTTCAGTGCCACCTTTGTGGCGCGCGGCGGCAAAGAAGAGGAAGAACGGGTCCTGGCGGAATTTGCCAACCGTCTTTCCGGTGCGAAATTTGAATTTTAACGGATAACGCACCAATGCCGGAACAAGTACAACAGCCGATCCCCTATATTCAGGAAGTCCTGCGCAAACTGATCCATTTGAGTTCATTGTGGATGGTGGCGGCGATCTGGTTCTTCCCGTGGGACATCATTGTTCTCTTCTATATTTTTGCGACATGCCTGATCCTGAATATGCTGCTGGAATATGCTTATTCCTGTCAGGTCCCGGTGATCACACCCATCTACCGTTTCTTCTTCAAAAAGATGTTGCGGAATGAAGTCAAACGGGGACAATGGGTCATCAGCGGCGGACCGCCGGTATGGGCGGCAGCGGCGATGGTTTGTCTGCTTTTTCCCCAGCGGATCGCGGCGATCGCATTGGGTGTGATGCTCATTGCGGATACTGCGGCGGCATTGATCGGGCGTAAATTCGGGAAACATAAGACCGCGAATGGCAAATCGGTGGAGGGTGTGATCGCCTTCTGCGTTGCGGGCTGGATCTTTTCCATACTGCTTCTGTATTGCGGCGGATTGCTTACGGTCTTTACATTTGCCGGTGCGCTTGCGGGTGTATTCCTTGCGGCATTGGCGGAACTGTATGAAAAACAGCTGCACATGGATGATAATTTTTCCATTCCGCTGGTGAGCGGTCTGGTGATCTGGGGCAGCAGTTTTCTGTGATTTGGCAATTTAAGATTTTTACATTAAACAACAAAACATAAATCAAGGAGAAACGAAACATGAAAGTTCTCGTGATCAACGCCGGGAGTTCCTCCCTCAAATTTACGCTTTTCGATATGGAAGGCAGCAATAATACAGTGATCGCCAGCGGTCTGGTGGAACGCGTCGGCAGCGATAAGCCGAACATCATTTACAAACGCCCTGACGGTTTCAAAGTGGATCTTCCGCTGGAAGCCGGTGCGGATCATGCCGCCGGTCTGAAAGCGGTCTGTGACCAGCTCGTGAATCCGGAATACGGCGTTCTCAAGAGCCTGAGTGAAGTCACCGCCATCGGTCACCGTGTGCTGCACGGCGGCGAAAAGATCACCCAGCCGCTGAAGATCGACGATGCCGCCAAAGCGATCATCCGCGAATGTTTCCCCCTGGGACCGCTCCACAATCCCGCGAACCTTATGGGGATCGAAGCCTGCGAAAAGATCTTCCCGGGCGTTCCCAATATCGGTGTGTTCGATACCCAGTTCCACCAGACCATGCCCCCCGAAGCCTATCTTTATGCCATTCCTTATGAATATTACACCGAACACGGCATCCGTAAATACGGTTTCCACGGCACCAGCCACCACTTTGTGACGCTTTCCACCGCCGAATATCTCGGCAAGAAAGTGGAAGACACCACCATCATCACCTGTCACCTGGGCAACGGCTGCTCCATGGCGGCTGTGAAAAACGGTAAAGTCATCGACACCACCATGGGGCTGACCCCGCTGGAAGGTCTGATGATGGGTACCCGTTCCGGTGATATCGATGCTGCTGCGGTGATCCGTATGATCGAACTCGGATCCACGCCGAAGGAAGTGGACAACATCCTCAACAAGAAATCCGGTCTTTTTGCCATTGCGGGGATCAATTCCGGCGATATGCGCGATGTGGTCGGCTCTGCGGAATCCGGCAATGAACGCGCCCGGCTTGCCATCAAGATGTTTGTGCGCCGCATTGTGAAATATATCGGTTCCTACTTTGTTCTTCTCGGCGGTGCCGATGCAATCGTCTTTACCGGCGGGATCGGCGAACATTCCTGCGGTACCCGTAAAGAGATCATCGACGGCGTTGCCGCTCTCGGTGTGAAACTCGACGAAGCCAAAAATGCCACCTGCCACAGCGCAGATACCATTTCCACCGCCGACAGTGCATTCAAAGTTATTGTCATGCCCACCAATGAAGAGTTGATGATCGCGAAATCTACTTTGGCGGTTCTTGGCGCGTAATTGGCGCGTAATTGACGCGCGTTGTCTCGCGGGCAATCCTTGCCCGCGAGACAACGCGCGGGGGGATTTTTGATTTTGGGGAGGACAGATGGGACCTGTGGGACAACAGGGCCCTATGGGACGCGGATGAGGCGTAACCGGAAGGATTTTTTTATCTGTACCCATCCGTACCTCTCCGTACCTCCGTGCGGATGATCGGACAGGTCGGACAGGTCGGACAGGTCGGACAGGTCGGACAGGTCGGACAGGTCGGACAGGTCGGAGCCGGAGAGCTGCGTGCAATCAGGCTGCCGACTGAAGACTTACAAATAAGTGGGGATATCGATAAATTCCACATCCATATCGAACTGGTTGCGGACAGCTTCCATCACAGCGAGAACGCCGGGTGTTTCCGAACGGTAATGTCCCAATCCCAGCACGGAGATCCCGGCTTCCTGTGCGGAATGCCATACGGAATGGCTGAATTCGCCGGTGATCAATGCTTCGGCATCACTTTGCGTCATTTCCTCAAAGAGTTCGTGCCATGCGCCGCCGCCGGACACGATGACCAGCGAGGAGATTTTCTGTTCAAAATCGCCGATCCCGGAAAATTCGCCTTCCGACGGCAGATTTTCGTTGAAGATCTTTGCAATGGCTTTCAGCGTCATCGGTTTTGGCAGGGTGCCTTTGATCCCGATTTTTGTGCCGTGATAAGTGCCGAAAGGCTCCACATTTTCCAGACCGAGGATCTCACCAAGCAGGACATTGTGTCCCATCATTTCGTGTGCATCCAGCGGCAGATGTGCGGCAAAGAGCGTGATATCGTTGGCGGCAAGGACTTTGATCCGGCTTGCCAATGAACCGGTGAGGCGGGTGAATCCATTGCCCCAACTGATTCCGTGATGCACGAAAATAAAATCTGCATCCATATCGGCGGCAATGGAAAACACGGCTTCGGAGGCATCCACAGCGAATACGGCTTTATGAACTTCATTGGTTCCCTGGAACTGGATCCCGTTGTTGGAGGGATCGAGGGGGAATTTTTCGATTTCCAGCAGATCGTTCAAATAATCGGTGAGTTCTTTCAGTGACGGCATGATCTTTTTCCTTTGCTTTCAGACTTTTAACTTTGGACTTTCAAATATTCTTCGATCGTCAGATGCTCTTTTTTCCGTTGTGCGAAGATCTTTCCTTTATCTGCGTTTCCGTAGAGTAATTCCACCGCGAGCAGGGCGAGGGTTTTTGCCATTTTCACGCAAGTTGCGCGGGTATCCGGGATATGAAAATCGGCACCGTGACAATGTCCTGCCGCTCCGGTACAGAAAGGATGGATGGCGGGCATGATCGCGGAAACATCCCCCATATCGGTGCTGCCGGGTTCGGGGCTGATCCGGTATTCGCAATCTTCCCCGAAGACATCTTGAGCGATATCCAGATAAAGCCGGTACAGATCGCGGTCGTTGGTCATGGCATGATCGCCTATGATGGTTTCCACTTCCGCCTGTGCGCCCATTGCCATGGCGCAGCCTTCCATTGCCTGATCGAATTGTGCGCTGATCTTTTGCAGGGATTTTGCATTGGATGCCCGGATCTGATATTCCATCCGGACATCGCCGGGGATCACATTTACGGCATCGCCGCCTTTGGTGATCATTCCGTGAACGCGGCAGCGCGGATCGTGGGAAAATGTTTCCCGGAGCAATGCGATCGCATGCAGGGCAAGATTTGCCGCGCTCAAGGCATTGATCCCGCCGTGAGGAATGGCGGCATGACTGCTTTTTCCGATAAACCGGACGCGTTTCAGAACAAATGCGTTGCTGTCCATGGCACCGAAATCGTAGCCGTTGTGGATCATGGCAGCCATATCCACATCATCGAATACGCCAGCCCGGATCAATGCCGGTTTCCCGCTGACGGAACCGATCTTTCCCGATTTCAGCAATTCAAGGCGGTAATCCATTTCCACACATTCTTCTGCCGGACAGCCGATAAATGCCACCGATCCGGAAAGTGCCTCCCGTACCCCGGGAGCCGTCAAACCGATCGCCGCGCCGAGCATTGCGGTGATATGGGTATGGTGTCCGCAGCCGTGAAACGCCCCGCTTTCCGGATCGGCTTCTGCCGCTTCGGGAATGATCAGGGAATCCATTTCACCGAGAATGGCAAAACGCGGACCTTCCCGTCCGGAATCCAGATCTGCACGCAGTCCGGTGACAGCAAGCCCTTCTTTTACCGGCAAGCCCAGACTGCGGAGTGTTTCCGCCGCCAGTTTTGCGGTTTTCACTTCCCGGAATCCCGGTTCCGGATTGCGCCAGACGGTATGTGCGATCGCTTCGATGCGGTCAGCATTGGCATCAATGGCATTTGAAACGATATTTTTGATTTCTTGAACAGTTGTCATATAGGAACATCCTGCGAAGGTGATTTACAATTTTTCTTCTCCGGTAAAATACACCGGAAAAAGGAAACGCGCAAGAAGAAAGTGTAAGAAAAATCTCTTTTTTTCTGTATTATTCTATGTGCGGAACAAGAGATCTTTTTGTATGGATCGTCACAAAAGTATATGTATTTCGTATTTAATTATATCGTTTGTGCAGTTGAAATTAGTGAAATGCTGTATTATTGTAGTCATGTTACGCAAAATTTGAAAAATAACACAACAAACCGAAATTGAACGAAAGGACAACAGGATGAAGCACGGAAAAATGTATCTTGCCGCCGCAGTTTTTGCTGCCGGCAGTGCTGTCTCCGCAATCGCAGCGGAACCGGTGTTTTACGAGGAGTTTGACAGTTACGGGTATCATGTACCCAACTTCAACGAAAATGTGTGGATCAGCGAATATCCCGCCAGTTTGAAATCGTTGATGTTGCAGCCGATGGACGGCAAGGCGGTCACTGCGTTCAAAACACCGTTGGCTCTGCCCGCGAACAAGCTGGGCAATAATATGTTGTTTGAGTTTCAATTCAAGTTCAATGGTTCGGAGATCGCACAGCAGAGAGCCACAGTGATTCTCGGCATGAAAAGCAAGAACGATCCCAAAGGAAAAATACAGAATCTCCATGTCAATTTGAATGCCAATATTTGCGGGATCACCGGTCCGGTTCGTGCAGATGCCATGGATCGGCTTGAATACAAATACCGCAATACGCCCCTTCCGCCGTTTATGCCGCATCAATGGAACAATGCCCGTGTGATCATTTCCGGCGGTTATGCGATCATTGAAGTTCAGCGTGACGGCTGGGTACGCGAATATGTGAAAGCCATTCCCGCAGATTTGCAGTTGGCAACCATCAACTTCAACAGCAGCAATGCCGTTTCTTTTGATTGCCTGAAAGTCAGTCCCATTGCTCCCATCACAAAAAACAATACGCTGAAATGGGAAAATACCGCAGATACAAAACAGTATCAGTTTGAAGTCAGCAATGTGGGGAATCCCGGCAGGATCCAGTTGAATTTCAGCGATGGCGGCGAAAAACCGATTTCCTATACCATCGATGGAAATATGCCGGAAGCATATACCACCCCTGCGGTGAAGGAAGGCAAAGTCGTGAGTCAGAGAACAGTTGTTCCGGATGCCGCTATGAGCATCCGCGGACCGGAAAAATTCTCCATCAGATATAATCTGTTTCCCAAACTGGAATGGCGTTTTGAATCCCAGCAGAAACGGGAAGTTGCAGCGCGTTTCAAAGATAAAGCGGAATGTCACGGCGGAACTCATGTTTACCGTTTCAAAGTTCAGAAAGAACAGAGCGGAAAATATCAGTTGTGGCTGGATGATAATTTCCTGACTCATCTGCCGCTGAAAGACAATAAACTTGTGTCTATGAATGTGATCGCCACTCCCGATGCCAGGATCGTGACAAAGAAATCGGAAAATACGGCTGCCGGCAATACATTGGAAATCACAGCGGCTCAGGATAAAAAACCTTTTGATCTCAGCGTTTGCCGCGAGTATCTCGGTTCCTTCTATCTGGAATGTGACGGCTATCTCGCCCGTACTCCCTTTGAAAACGGACCCGATGATTTCCTGTTCAAGATCCCCAATGCCCCGTGGCAGACGGTGACAATGATCTGCTCCGTGCCGACCTTGAAAGATAATGAGTTCTCCACCGATGTAACCGCGCGTCTCACTTCCTTCGTGGATAATGGCGGACAGACTCCGGCGGCGTTTGCCGAACAGACGGTGACCCTGCCGCGTTCTGCAAAAGATCCCGTTCCCGCCAATGTGACGCGTCTGAAAGACGGCAAATATCTGGTGAAGATGCAGCTTCCCCTCGGAAAGATCCAGGATGTGCTGTATATGGAAAACTGGAAATCGCTGGATTTTGAAGTCCTCGGCGGTCTTTATGATAAGGATAATTACTACATTTCCAAGCAGTCCAAACCCTCTCTGAAACGCTCTGCCGTGCTTGTTCACAAAATCACTTTGGAAAAAGCTCCCGCCGGTGTCATTGTGGTCTCCGGTAACGATGGTAATGTGTTCTATCCCGATGAAGATGCCTCCGTGACCGCTCAGGTCATGGCAAACAAAGATGGCGACTTTGATCTGGTTTGGACCGTGAAAGATGTTTACGGCAAGGTCGTGGAAACCGCGACCGGCAGCGTAAAACTGAAAAATGGTGAAGCGAAGGATGTGAAAAAATCCTTCAAGGCCCGTATGCCCGGTCATTACGATTATGTGCTTACGCTCTCCGAAAAAGGCTCGAAAGATCCCTTCTATGAATTCAAAGGATCTTATTCCTGCCTTGTGAAAAATACCCGTAAATGGGGCCTGGAATCCCCCTATATGTTCTGGAACTTCGGCGGCGCACACGGGACACCCCGGGATAAACAGGTCATCCTGAACTTTATGAAACGCGCCGGCATCCACAAGGTTACTGGCGGCTGGAAGAGTGAAGCGGATGTCGGCGGCGATCATCCCGTGACTATCGCACAGTTCCGCTCTCTGCACGCAAAAGGTAAAACTCTGGAAGACCGTCTTGCCGATCTGGACAGACAGGTCAAGGAACTGACCAAAAACTTCCCGCATACCAAAGCTGCGATCATCTTCCACGAAAGCGGTGGCGGTCCGCTCCCCATGGAAATTTTCGGAGGTAAAACCGAGATCACAGAAGCGGTGAAGAAGGCAGATAAAGCCCGTGCCGCACACGCAAAAGTCATTGCACAGGCATGGCGTAAGAACGCACCTCATATCAAGTTGGTCATCGGAAACAGCGGTCTCAGTCTCGGTCTGATCGCTCAGCTCTTCCGTGAAAAATTCCCCGCCGATCTGATCGACTATATGGGCGAAGAATCTGTGGGTATGACTCAGCCGCCGGAACGCTCCGTGGCTTATCCCAGCTATATGCTGCGGAAACTGGCTCTGCATTACGGTTATGATAAAGTCATGCCGGAAGCCTGCTTTGAATGGAAAAGCCGTATCGTCCGTAACTCCGGTGAACGGCAGGGGGCAGGGGTCCTTGTGCGCGATGTCCTGATCGCTTACGCATGGGGATACAAAAACCTGCCCACAGTGGGTCTTACCGAAATGGCAAACAGCTATTACAATACCATTTGGGGCGATGGCGCATTTACACGCTATCCCCTCTATCAGCCGTACCCGTCTTTCACCGCTACTGCAGTGATGACTCAGGTTTTGGATTGCGTCAAATTCATTCGTATGATCCCCACCGGTACTCCCACCGTGTATGCTCTGGAATTCAAACGCGGAAATGAGTTTGTTTATACCCTGTGGACCGCACGCGGTGAACTGCCCGTGAAGGTGACATTCGATAAAGGCGCGAAAGTAAAACAGATCGCCCTCTACGGCGCAGAATCCAATGTGTCTTCCGACAGCGTGACCGTTTCCGAAGAACCGATCTATCTCATTTCTGATAAAGTCATGAAGTCTGCCGAAGCCGCTATGCAGCGTACCTATCCCTTTGAAAAGGAAGAAACCGCTGAAAAAGCAGTAGTCGTCTGCGGTATGGATAAGATCGATGATTGGACTCTGGTGGAAGGCGAAGATAAACGCATCTATTCGCCGCTGGATCCGCCACACCTCGCGCTGTTCCAGCCGGGTAAATTTACCGTGGAACAGGCAAAAGATGCCGAAAAAGGCAACTATATGAAGGTCACCCTGAAAAAAGAAGGCGAAGTCAATGAGTTCTACCGCGAATATGGTTTCGTCCGCTTGAAAAAGCCTGTCGAAGTGGCAGGTCAGCCCGATTCCCTCGGTCTGTGGGTGAAGGGTAACTCCAGCTGGGGCAAGATCTATTTCGAGATCGAAGATGCCGATGGCGAAACCTGGATCAGTGCAGGTACCGGCGGCTATGGATGCGAAGTCTATGACTGGCCCGAAAAAATGGGTATCAATTTCGATGGCTGGTGCTTCCTCCAGTTCCCCCTCTCTCCCAAATCTCCCGTGAAAAACTATTCACCGGGCGAAAATCACTGGCAGTGGCAGAGCCATAAAGGCGGCGATGGTAAGATCACTTATCCCATCAAAGTCAAAGGTGTCGGTTTCGCGCTCGCACGCAAAACACTCAACCTCCTGGAAATGGTGGATATCAAAGACCTTTCCATCGGACTCAAGGATTTCTCCGCTTTCTGATCGGAAAAACAAAACTTCTGATGCCGTCCGTACGCCACGGCGCGGCGGCACTGCCCCCGGAAAATATGCGCACATTTTGTACGCATATTTTTTGCAGGGGGCAGTTGTTCTTTTTCACTGCACTCAAGCTGACCGCTTGAGTGCAGTGAAAAAGACTGATCCGGCGTACGCCGGATCGCCGCCGCGCCGCGCGCGCGAACTGCTTTTTTTATTTTTGCATTTGTGCTGAAAAATATAATCTGTAATGGAAAAATATTAAATCTGTCATGCATTGCGTTTTCTTTTGTGCTTGATTTGACAAATTTTATTTTTGTGCTATATTAAACAATAAAACAAATCAACTGTCGATTTTAACACAGGAGAAACATTATGGAAAATTTGAAACATCTGACGCCGCTTATGAAACGCGGAAGCGAATTCCTGAATGTCAAATACCCCATCCTCTGCGGAGCGATGACCTGGGTATCTGAACCGCAGCTTGTCGCGGCTGTCTGTAATGCGGGCTGTTTCGGCTGTCTCGCCGGAGGCAACGCGCCTGTGGATGTCCTGCGCAAACAGATCGAAGAATTGCGTACACTCACCGACAAGCCTTTTGCGGTGAATCTCATCACCATTGCACCGGCATATCTTTCCCAGTTGGAACTTCTTGCGGAAATGAAAGTCCCGTACATCGTGTTTGCGGGCAGTTTCCCCAAGGAAAAAGAAGTGATCGCGGCGAAAGCCACCGGTGCGAAAGTGATGTGTTTTGCTTCTACGGTATCCATTGCGGAACGCATGATCAAATTCGGCGCGGATGCGATCATTCTCGAAGGCAGTGAAGCCGGCGGTCATATCGGTCATGTTTCCTCGGTTGTGCTGATGCAGCAGGTGCTGTTCCGCTTTGCAGATCAACTCCCCGTTTTTGTGGCGGGCGGGATCGCTACGGGCAAAATGATCGCTCACGCGCTGCTTATGGGAGCCGCCGGTGCCCAGTTGGGAACGCGTTTTGTGATGACGGAAGAATGTCGCGCCCATGAAAACTTCAAAATGGCGTTCCGCCGTGCCAATGCCCGCGATGCCATTTCCACGCCGCAATATGATTCCAAACTGCCGGTGGTGGCAGTGCGTTCTCTGCGCAACAAGAGTATGGATGATTTCGGCAAACTCCAGCTGCGTCTTCTCCGCGAACTGGAAGCGGGTACTGTGTCCCGTCAGGCAGCCCAGGAGGAAGTGGAAAAATATTGGGTCGGCGGCTTGCGGAAAGCGGTGGTCGATGGTGATATCGACAACGGCTCGCTGATGGCTGGTCAGTCTGTCGGTCTGGTGGATAAGATCGTTCCGCTGAAAGATCTTGTGACAGAACTTGTGACGGATGCTGAGGCTGAGTTGGCTGTTGTCCGTTCCAAACTCATTTAAATATGCGCGTTGTCTCGCGGGCTATTTCGGACCTTTGCTTACGGGTCTTTTCGGTCATGGACCTTTAGTCCACTCCCTCAAAGC
>JAZNXT010000031.1:0-17870 GCA_045594005.1 Victivallales bacterium | reverse complement strand
TGTGGTCAGTGTTCCGCAATACGGACATTCCTTCGATGTTACACCGTCCACAACATCAACCATGCCCCCGCACATTTTGCATTGGATCGCAGCCATTTTTTTTATCCTTCCTTCACGCAAAAAATCAAATAAATCCTGAATATATAATATAGTTGTAAAGCACAGAAATAACAAGTATATTTTTCATAATTTCGGGAATTTTTTGAATATTTTCCGTTCAACATCAAAATCTGCGCTCATCTCCCCATGATGGGAATAGAGCGCGGCGTTCCGGCGGGAAAATTTTTCCCGCCGGGACTTGCTTTCAGCGCAGGAAGCCGATTTGCTTCCTGCGCTGAAAGCACATCTCCCTTGTGCCGCAAAATGCGGTACAAGGGAGAGCCGGAACGCCGCGCGGAAAACAGGCAGTATTCTGTACTGAAAATGACAAAAAAATAATATTGCAAAAGGGGGGATTGCGTCCGGGAAAAAATTTTTGCTTTTTTTTGCGTTTTCCCCCTTTTTTTCTATTGAAAAATCGGGGAAGATGTGATATTGTAAAAGATCACTTTTCAACAGCAAAAACAGCAACAGAAGGACGGGCGAAGGATAAAATGGAAATCCTGCGTTTTGAAAACATCACAAAGCGGTATGGAAACAATACCGTTCTGGACAATGTTTCGCTCTCGATCAATGCGGGCGAAGTGTTTTCTCTGCTCGGTCCCAGCGGCTGCGGCAAGACAACCCTTCTGCGTATTTGCGGAGGATTCGAGCCGCCGGATGCGGGCAGAGTCATCTTGGATGGTGTGGATATCACCAACAAACCGGCAAACAAGCGTGAGGTGCGTACCGTTTTTCAGAATTACGCACTTTTTCCGCACATGACCGTGTGGGAAAATATCGCATTCGGGCTGAAAGCTACGGGCATGGATGCAAAAAAGATCCGTGAATCCGTACCGAAATATCTGGATCTGGTACAGTTGAACGGATTTGAAAACCGGAAACCGGCACAGCTCAGCGGCGGTCAGCGGCAGCGTGTCGCCATTGCCCGCGCACTGGTGAACAAACCGAAAGTGCTGCTGTTGGATGAACCTCTTGCCGCACTTGACCTGAAACTGCGTCAGCGGATGCTGATTGAACTGGATACGATCCATGACGATGTGGGGATCACATTTATTTTTGTGACGCATGATCAGCAGGAAGCCATGAGTATCAGCGATCATATTGCCGTATTGCAGACAGGGAAGATCGAACAGATCGGGACGCCGGTGCAGCTCTATGAAGCACCGCGCACCTCTTTTGTGGCGGCATTCATCGGGGATACCAACTTTTTTGAAGGACATGTGCGGAAAGTGGAAAATGACTACTGCGAACTGGAGATCGAAGATTTCCCGGTGTTGCGGTTGTATAATGATAAAAAAGTTCAGATCGGACAGAAACTGCATATCAGCATCCGGCCGGAAAAGTTCATGATCTCCCTGAACAAACCGGAAAAGACGGATGCCAACACAAACCTTCTTCCGGGGAAAGTGGAAGAAGTGATCTACCTGGGGGCGCACACCCGCTACTGGGTACGCGTACAGGATTGGCGCATTTCGGTCATCAAACAGCACTACGGCTATGCTCTTGACGAGCGCAGCATCAAGTGGGGCGATGACGTTTGGCTGAAATTTGAGGCGGATAACGCCTACATGCTTGACAGATACGCGGAGGACGACGAAAATCTGCTCGCCCTCCCCGACCTCTGATCCCGGATACGCCCATGAAAAAGAACAGGATTTTTACAACGAATTTCTGGGTGGGTTTGCCCTCCTTCGTCTGGCTGGTGATCTTTTATGCCCTGCCCGTGATTATTGTTTTTCTCCTTGCCTTCCGTACCTCCGACCCTTATGGCGGGATCGGTAAGGAATGGACGCTTCAGGCGGTGAAGGATCTGGCAGTACCCAGTTATCCGGCGATCATCTGGCGGACATTCTGGCAGGGGATCGTGGCAACATTTGTGTGCGTGGCGGTATCCATTCCCATCAGTTATCAGCTGGCACGATTGAGTACGAAATGGAAAAATTTTGTGCTGCTGCTGATCATTGTGCCGTTCTGGACAAACTTTCTGATCCGTATTTACGCATGGAAAGTCTTTCTGCATCCCAACGGATTTTTCAAAGAACTGCTGGTGCTGATCGGATTGGCACAACCCGACACCATTCTTCTTTACAACGAATGGGCGGTGCTGACCGTGATGATCTATACCTACATTCCCTTTGCTGTGCTGCCGATCTATGCAGTGGCGGAAAAATTTGATTTCTCGCTGCTGGATGCGGCAAAAGACCTGGGGGCAAGTTCCTTCTATGCGTTCCGGAAAGTTTTTCTGCCGGGAATCGCAAAAGGCGTGGGTACTGCCATTCTGGTGGTGCTGATCCCCGCGTTCGGCGCATATCTGATCCCGTCGCTGGTGGGTGGCCCCACCAGTGAACTGCTGGGTGACAAAATCGCACAGCGGGTATTCATCGACCGCAATCTGCCTCATGCCAGTGCGCTTTCCGCACTGCTGATGCTGGCGGTATTCCTGCCGTTGATCGCAGGTCTGTGGATGAAAAAACTTCAGGAAAAACGGATGTTGAAAGGAGCGCAGGAGAAATGAGCAAGTGCAACAGACACAGCCGCGTGCCGCTTTTTGTGACTCTTCTGACACTGGTGTTCCTTTACACGCCGCTGGTGACAGTGGCAGTGATGTCTTTCAACGCCAGCAGAGTTGGCGGAAAATGGAAAGGTTTTTCCTTTATCTGGTACGAAGAATTGATGAAAAACTCCCAAATTTGGGAAGCATTGTGCAACACATTGATCGTGGCAGTGATCGCCACGGTGATCTCTACGATCCTCGGCACCTTGAGTGCGCTGGCACTCTACCGGAGCAAAAATAAACTCAAGGGGATCTATAATGCGCTGATCTATACGCCGCTGGTGGTGCCGGATATCCTGATGGGGATCGGGCTGCTGCTGCTTTTTGTGACCATGATCTCCACTTTCGGGAATCTGTTGAACAGCTGGTTCGGTTTGAATTTTGAACTGGGAATGACCACGATCATTATTGCGCATGTGACATTCTGCATGAGTTATGTGACCATGGTGGTGCTGGGCAGATTGCAGGAATTCGACAAATCACTGATCGAGGCGGCACAGGACCTGGGTGCAAGCGGACTCTATACCTTTTTCCGCGTTACGCTGCCGGTGATCATGCCGGGGATCATTGCGGGTGCGCTTTTTGCGTTCACTCTTTCCATCGATGACTTTGTCATCACCTTTTTTGTGAAAGGCGCGGGGGACACCACGCTGCCGATTTTTATTGAAAGTACCATGAAAAGAGCCAGAAAGCTGCCGTTGCTCAATGCGCTTTCTGTGATCTTCCTCGTGTTTACTTTTATCGTTGTTTTTATCGCACAAAAACTTCTGACAAACAAAACGGAGAACAAAAAATGAAAGTAAAAAAAGCCATCTCCCGCCTGTCCGCCCTGATTTTTGCAGTGGTGCTTTCCCTCTTTGCTGCGGCTTGCAGTAAAACAGAAGAAAAAGCAGAACTGCATCTTTACTCCTGGGAAGATTATATTGATCCGGAATTGCTGGAACAGTTTGAAAAAGAATACAACTGCAAAGTCAAACTGGAGACATTTGCGTCCAATGAACAGATGTACGCGAAATTGAAAAACGGTGCGTCCGGATATGATGTGGTGGTGCCGTCCTCCTACATGGCAAAGGTGATGTACGAACAGAAAATGCTGGAAAAACTGGATCTTGCACAGTTGCCCAACATGAAGAAGTACTATGATAAGACATTCGATGTGCTGAATATGGATAAAGACCATGTCTATACCGCACCCTATTTCATCAGTTTCACCGGAATCGGCTATGATGCCAGCAAAGTGAAAGATTTTGAACCCACATGGAAGATGTTTGAACGGGAAGACCTGAAGGGTAAGACCTCTCTCCTGGACGATCACCGCGAAGTGCTGGGTGCCGCTCTGAAATCTTTGGGATATGATGTCAACACCGTTGATGAAAAACAACTGGATGAAGCTGTGGCTCTTGCCCGCAAATGGAAACAGAATATTGCCAAGTTCGGCGTGGATGACAGCCGTCAGAACCTCGCAGACGGTTCCTTCTTCCTGATCCAGACTTACAGCGGCGACCTTCTTCAGAATGCTGTTGACAACGAAAATCTGAAGTTTGTGATTCCCCGTGAAGGTTCCACTGTGACTTTTGACAATCTCTGCATCCTCAAGAACAGCAAGCAGAAAGACCTGGCATACAAGTTCATCAACTTCCTTTATGAGAACGAAAATGCAGCAAAGAATATGGACTATGTGATGTACCGTATGCCCCATACGGAAGCGGTCAAGAGCGTGGATGAAAGCATCCGCGATCATGAACTTTTCAACATCAAGCCGGAAGTATTCAAACTCTGCACGCCGCTGGATGATCTTGGCGAAAGTCAGAAACTTTACAGCGAAGCGTGGGACAAAATCAAACAATAATTCAGGAAAGGCTGAAAATACAATGAATAAAAGATTGCTCACCATTCAGGATATTTCCTGTGTGGGACAGTGTTCCATCACCGTGGCACTGCCGGTTATTTCGGCGTGCGGCGTGGAAACAGCGATCCTGCCGTCTGCGGTGCTTTCCACCCATACCGGCGGCTTCAAACACTTCACCTTCAAAGATCTGACCGACGAAATGCCGGTGATCGAAGCCGGTTGGGGCAAAGAAGGGATCAAGTTTGACGCTTTTTATACAGGCTATGTCTGCCCGGGACAGATCGATCCCATTCTCAACATCATGGAAAGCTGCGCCAATCCCGGCGCACTCCGGATCGTGGATCCCGCCATGGCAGATCACGGCGTGCTGTATAAAGGATTCAACGATGATTTTCCCATGCTCATGAAAAAATTGATCGTGGGCGCAGATTATATTCTTCCCAATCTGACGGAAGCCGCATTTCTGCTGGGCAGAAAACCTGTTCTCTCCGGTTACGATGAAGCATTTATTCTGGAATTGGCGCAGGCACTCCACGCAGAAGGAGCAAAGAATGTGATCCTTACCGGTGTATCCTTCGATCCTGCGAAGCTGGGGATCGCCACCTACGATGGAAAAGAAATCAAATATTATTTCAATGATAAATTGGAACAGTCCTCCCACGGGACCGGCGATGTGTACGCATCCGTCTTTGTCGGAGCGATCATGCGCGGATTTTCCATGTATGATGCCGCCGCCCTCGCCGCCGATATTGTCTGCAAAGCCATTCTCTGCACCACACCGGATCATTGGTACGGCGTTTGCTTTGAACAGGCATTGCCCATGCTCATCGAACGGCTGAAGTAAAAACAAAACTGTGAGAGTTTTTTCGACAGTCCGGGCGCAGCAGCCCCCCGGCGGCAGAGCCGCCGGGGAACCCGCGAAATAAAAAAGCAACGCACGCAAAACGCGTGCGTTGCTTTTTTATTTCGCGGGCGGATCGCGCAGCGATCCTGCTGCTGCGCCCTGCCCTCTGAAGGCGCGCTTATCTCCCCATAATGGGAATAGCGCGTTTGGAAAAAAGTTTTTCCGTTCTGTTTATCAGACCGTTTCCCATTTTCCACTGGTGAGGGAGCGATAGAAACCGCTCATGACAACGTTGCGGTCAGCGGCATCGTTCACATTGACCAGCGGCACATCTTTTCCATCGAGGAGTGCATCGAGGAAGAGTTCAAAGGCGTGGGGCATGGCTGCGGGCAGATCGGTCCAGGGAGTCTGACCATCGGCACCTTCCACTTTTCCACTCTGGAAATAGAGCTGATTATTAAATACAACTGCATGACCGTCCGTACCGCAGATCTCAAACACCACGGGATTGAGGGAATCCACCCAACCGGCGGCGATGGTGGCGATCATACCGTCTTTATAGATCATGGTACCTTCGCCGTATTCTTCGCAATCTGCGCCGTAACGAGCCTGAAACACATTGGTATTGGCAATGACTTTTTCCGGCTTGCCGAAGATCCACATAAGGATATCCAGAGAGTGGGTCCCCAGGTCCCCGAAGGCACCGCAACCTGCGATTTCCGGATTTGCCATCCAGCGGTAATCGGTATCGAACCAGCCGCCGAGTGAACCGGAATGGCAGTTGCAATGACGCACGCGGGTGATTTTTCCGAAGGCACCTTTTTCCACCTGTTCTTTCAGGAAAAGGTGTTCACTTTTGCCGCGCATGAAATAGCCGGTTTGAAAAATCACACCAGCTTCGGAAACGAGTTTTGCCATTTCAAGAGCTTCTTCCGCATTGAATCCGATGGGTTTTTCCACGAACATGTGTTTTTTTGCGGCGGCGGCTTTTCTGACAAGTTCGCCATGGAGATTGGTTTCGGAGCAGATCACAACGCCATCGATGGCGGCATCGTTCCAGATCTCATCATCGGATTCCACTGCTTTGGATTTCAACAGTTCCGCGTATTTCTGCGCGCGGGCTTTATCGTGATCCCAAACTGCAGCGACTTCCACATTGGTCCGGGCATTGGTCATGTTGGTGAATGCGGGAGCATGGATATGCCCGCAGCCGACGAAAGCGATTTTTTTCATTTTATTTTTTCCTTCATTTAATGGTAATGAGTTCATAATCTCTGGAGCCGAGTCCGATTTTTTCTCCGTGTTCCAACTGGATCTGCCAGTTTGTTTCGGGGAAGATGGATGTAAAATGATCCACGCCCTCTTTTTTCTTTTCATCCAGCACGCTTCCTTTGATCACGGGAGCGGCATTGACCGCATCGGCGCAAGCCTGATCCAATGCCACGGGGTCGGCAGAAGCAAACATCCCGATATTGGGAACGATCGCCACATCATTTTCGGCATGGCAATCGCAATAGGGAGAAACATCGATCACGAGGGAAATGTGGAATTGTGGTTTTCCGGCAAGGACCGCCGCCGCATATTCCGTCATTTTCCGGTCGCACATTCCCATTGCCTGCCCCCACACGGGAGCGATGGCATCTTTCGGACAGACACCGATACAGCGACCGCATCCAACGCATTTTTCCGGATCGATCGCCGCCTTTTTATTTTTGATCACGGGGGCATCATGAGCGCATACCTGAACACAGCGTCCGCAACCGACACAAAGAGTGGCATTGACTTTCGTGATACCGTCGCAGTGCATCACTTTTTTTCCGGCGCGTGAACCGCATCCCATCCCGGCATTTTTGATTGCGCCGCCGATCCCGGTGAGTTCGTGTGCTTTGAAATGGTTCAGTGTGATGATCACATCCGCATCGGAAACGGCTCTGCCGATGAGAGCGGTCTTGCAATATTCGCCGTTCGGCACAGGCAGATCCACTTCATCGGTCCCCTTCAGACCATCGGCAATGAGGATCTGACACCCCACGGAGTAAGGGGTAAAACCGTTTTTATAAGCAGATTCCAAATGATCCAGCGCATTTTTTCTGCCGCCTACGTACAAGGTATTGCAATCGGTCAGAAAAGGTTTTGCGCCATATTCTTTCAAAACATCCACCACAGCGGCGGCGTATGCCGGACGCAGAAAAGCCAGATTTCCCGGCTCTCCGAAATGAATCTTGACAGCCGCATAATTATCCTGCAGCGGCAGTTCTCCGATCCCGGCGGCACGGATCAGTTTTTGAAGTTTCTGCGGCAGCGAAACACCGAATCCGGTACGCAGACAGGAATAATAAACTTTTGATTTGCTCATAAAAAGATCTCCTCCAACGATATTAACAGAACGCGGTCAGGATCGTATTCAGCAGCCAGATCGCCACGATACCCACGATTCCCATAACCAGAGTACACACAGTAAAAGTTTTATATCCATCCAGCGGCTTGAGACCGCCGAAATTGGTAACAACCCAGAAATAAGAATCATTGGCGTGCGACACGGTCATCGCCCCTGCCCCGATCGCCATAACCGTCAACACAGCAGAAACGGGAGTGGCCAACCCCAAAGCCGCCATCATGGAATCTCCGGCAGAATACAAGCCCATGATCCCGGCGGTGGTCACGATCGCCACTGTGCTGGAACCTTGAGCCGTTTTCAGCAATGCGGCAAGGATGAAGGGGAAGAAGATCCCCAGCGCAGTCACGCCCGGCAGATTTCCGGTGATATAATGCACGATCTTTGCATCGTTGATAACTTTTCCGAGGACGGCTCCTCCGGCAGTGATGAAAAGGATCGGTCCCACCACTTTCAAGCTGTCATTCACCAGCGTATAGAATTCATCCCGTGTCATGGAAGAGGAAAAACAAATGACAGCGATCACCAGCCCGGCGGCGAGCGAGATCATCGGCGTTCCGAGGAAACGCAGCAGTTCACCGCAGAAACCACTTATCTTCAACATATCCGCCACAGATTTTGCTGCCATCAGCACGATGGGCAGAATGATCGGAGCAAAAGCGGCAGCAGCTCCGGGCATTCTGCCGTATTTTGCTTTCAGTTCTTCATAGGAAAGCTGAACATCTTTTTCATTTGCAGAATCTTCTGCAGACACCGCCCAGCGTTTTGCAAAACGGGCAAAGATCCATCCGGCAAGGAGGACCGGCACAGAAACGATCGTTCCGAAAATAATCAGCATCAGCATATTGCTGCCGATCCCCAAAGATTCTGCCGCGGCGATGGGACCGGGCGTAGGAGGAATGAAAACATGGGAGGTATAAAGACCCGCCGCCAGTGCCACCACCATTGTTACTGTGGACGCTCCGGTCCGGCGCGCCATGGCTTTGCGGATGGGAGTCAGCATCACATAACCGGAATCGCAGAACACGGAAATGGAAACGAGCCACCCCATCAGCACCATAGCAAGATCGGGGAATTTCCTTCCCACCAGACGGATCACGGTATCAGCCATTGTCAATGCGGCACCGCTCTGTTCCAGCATGGATCCGATCAATGCGCCGAGAATGATCACGATCCCCAGCGAGGAAAATGTGGCGGCGAAACCCGCGCCGATCGTAGTGGGGACTTTATCCAGAGGCAATGCGGAAAGAGCCAGCAGCAGAGCCGCCGACATGATTGCCAGAAAGGGATGCAGTTTCAGTTTTGCGATAGATACGATCATCAGCACGATCAATACCATAAAAAACAGGATCAGATTCAAACCGGACAACATATTTCACCTCCAGCAAATGATATGTTTTTATTTATTTATGGAAATATAGCAAGAAAAGAAAATTTTTCAACCGGGAACTGTACTTTTTACCGGAAAAGGAATGATTTTTTTCCGATCATACTGCCGGATGGCAGATAAAATACCGGATCCGCGAAAAAACAGCTGTTTTTTTCATATTTTTACGATCCGGCACTTGAAAGTCATCTTTTTTGCAGATATATGTATCAGCGGCAGACAAAAGACCGCTCAACCATTTGGAGGTATCCGGCTATGAATGACATACGACGAAAACGAATATTGTTCTTTCTGACATTGTCCGCACTCTTATTCTGTTCGTTTTTCTTTGCCGCCGAAACAAAGATCGTGTTGAAGAAACACGCTCCGCTTGTGGATCTTTCTGCATGGACGCAGGAAAAAGGATTTTGGAAAGATGTCTGTGGAAATGCAAAACTCATCCCCGGAAAAACCACCGGAGTCTGCGAAGGACCTTTTGGGAACAAGGCATTTTATTTTGACGGCAGAAAAACAAGTGTTGCCACGCTGGATTTGGGAACTATCGCCAAAAAGTTCGATGGTTTTGAATACGCGCTTTCCTTCTGGTTCCGTTGTGATGAGATCGTGGATGTGCAGAAAGATGCGATCTATGCGGGGAATTCCCCCGGGTTCGGGCTGACACTCGCCGAAATGGGCAGCGGCTCTTTTCAGCAGAAAGGCTATTCGCCGCTCGGCGGCATCCGCACAAGAGTGGATTTCAATTCGGAACAATGGAATCATTTTGCACTGGTCTTTTCTGTGGAAAAACGGATCAACCGGGTATATATCAATGGATTTCCCGTGGTCAATATCAATGGTACAGATAAATTTTTCCCTCTGATCCATCCGCAGAACGGAAAATACACCGTGGGTGCATTCCGCGGAGCCATTGCAGATCTGAAAATGTGGGACAAAGCCGTGGATCCGGATATGTTTCTGAAAATGGAACTCACTCCGCAAATCGAAAATATGATCCGCCCGCAGATCGCAAAGATCCTTGCCGATTGCGGCAGCGCGCCGGGTGCAAAGATCATGTGCGATTCTCTGACCGGAGAACTGGATGGCTTTGTGAAGGCAAAGATCATTCCTGCAGAAGATTTCAATCTTTTTCAGAAACGGCTTTTTGTGGCAAAGAAACTTGTCAGAGCGGTCAATACATTCAAAGAATCCGCCATGAAAGATGCGCCGCTGGCGATCATTCCCATCCGGGCGATCACCGATGAACAGCACACTCCGCTGCGCTTTCCGCAAAACCCCATTTATACCGATCAATTATATACGGTGAATGCCCGGGATGAATATTCCTCCCTCTCCTTTTTTGTTTATCCTTATTGCGATCTCAAAAAGATCGAATTTGAATTGGAGGACCTTACCGGCACAAAAGGCGGCATCATCCCGAAAAGCGAAATGGAATTGAAACTGGTGCAATGCTGGTATCAGCCGGGCTGGAATTCCTATTTTAACGGGCACGGCTCCTACAATCCCGGTCTGCTGGTAAACGATCCGGATCTGCTGCGGATCGACGAACGGAACAAAATCAATTATCTGCGTTTCTTCTATCCCTCCGGTACGGAATACCACAATATCTGTGAACCGGGCAGCGTTCTCAAAGAAGACCCCTTCCAGTTTGCATTTGAACCGGTGTGGGATGCCGATACCCTCCAGCCGGTCCCCTGCGTTTTCGGCAGGAACCGTCAATTCTGGCTGGATATCCATGCGCCTGAAAATGCAAAAGCCGATGTCTATAAAGGCAGGATCAAGGTGAAAGCCGACGGAAAAGATGCGGGTCATTTTTATGTTGTGATGCGCGTTCTGCCTTTTGAACTGCCCTTCCCGAAGACTCAATTTGACCGGAAATTGCCTTTTATTCAGGGGTTGAGCAGTGCCTCACAGATCGCCGGTCTTACAGAGCTCTATAAAGATGAAAAGATCGCCACGGAATGGGTACGGCGGCATATCGAAAATCAGAAAAAACACGGGATCCTTTCCCTCATATTCCATCTGGATGCAGAAGATCCGGAGCCGTTCCGCAAAACCGTGAAGATGATGAAAGAAGCAAAACTGCCTATGATCTTTGTGGATGCCGGAAACGGTCAGCAGGCAGATTACGGCATGGCATCCAGACAGGAACAGCTTCCGTTGGATCAGGTCGCAACAAAAGAACGGGTGGAAAAAGATCTTGCACAATATGCAAAAAAAGTACAAAAGATCAAAAAAATCGCTCTTGAAGAATTCGGTACCGTGGATAATGTATATTTCTACGGGATCGATGAAGCTACCGGGATCAATCAGTTCCGTATGATGATGCCATTCCGGGACATCTTTTTCCGGGAGGGCATGAAGATCCATTCCTCCGGCTGGGAAGAACCCTACAATCTGGCTCCCTCCCACGAATGGTTCCACAGCACTGCCGCGTATGTGGATCGTGGAAATGCCGACCGCTGGCATTATATCAAAGGCGAGATCACCGCATATTGTGTGCCGTTCATCGGACCGGACAATCCCCATCTGATGCGGACAAGCCACGGGTTGCGGATGTTCCGGAGCAATTACAACGGCTGGTGGGAACTCGCCTACGATGGAGGAAGCACATATCATACCTGGAACCACCTGTTCGGATACGATACCACCTACCGTCCCTTCCGTTTTATCGTCCATGTGGCAAAAGGTCCCATCATCAATACCATCGCTTTCAGCGGGATGCGGGAGGGACAGAACGATGTCCGCTACGCAACATTGCTCCATCTTCTTGCGGATGAATGTTTTGCAAGTGATGACATTGAACTTGTTGTGGAAGCACGCAAAAGTCTTGCCTGGTTCCGGGATCTGCCCTACCCTCTGCCGGTGGGACACGGCGAAGAAATGTATGTTATTCGCGAAAAAATGACACATCATATCCTGAAGCTGATGAAGCTGCTTGGCAAAAAAATGGATTAAAAAACACAGTAAAGCGTAATAAACTGCTGTTACGGAATGTTTTTTGTGCAAAAAAGTTGTTTTTTTACACAGAAACAACTTGTTTTTTGTAACTCGCGGCATATATTAGACCCGACGGCACAGAAAAAGATGTTCTGTACAAACTCAAAAAACAAATCAAGTTGTACCAGTATCAAGGAGAAAAACTGTTATGGCTGAAAAGAAAAAAGCTCCCGCAAAAAAAGCGGCAGCTCCCGCAAAGAAGACTCCCGCGAAAAAAGCTCCTGCAAAAAAGGCAGCTGAAAAAAAGTATTTCACCAATGAGATCGAACTGCCGGAAAACGGTGTATTCATCGGTTCCGGAGTTTATCCCCACGCAGGTGGGAAAGGCGGCGTTAACATCGGCGGACGCTGCTTCAGCTATTGGGTTTCTCCGGATGCTCCTCCCTTCAAAGATATCGTGAAACTCTGCCTGGAAGAAAATCAGGGCAATACCCTTCAATTCTGGGCACAGGGCGAAAATCTGCATAATCTGATGAAAGAAGCAAAAGATGCCGGATTGTACTCCGTGGCATTCTATGCAGATGCAGATAAAAAGACCTCAAAAGAATTCAAAAAGCTGGGTAAATGGTATCTCGGATACGATTTCGGCGAACGCTTCTCCATGGCTCTCTATGCCGGTTCCACTAATATTGACCGCGATATGACGGAAGAACAGGCAAAAAATGCCACACTCCGGGATGCCGCCGATATCTTTATGAAAAAGGTGAAAGACTGGGTGGACAACCGTCACGAACGGGATTGGGGTCTGGTCATGGCAACCAGTGCAAATTATTATATCGACTATGAAGTCGCCGCCGGTACGGAAGTGCCCTGTACGGAAGACTTCCCCTTCGGAAACCTGACGCTGGCTTCCGCATTGAACCGTGGGCTGTACCGCTCCTTCAATCTGCCGATCTGGGGTTCCCACCTTGCACATGAATGGTATTCCTACCTGCCTCACAAGAACCCGCACAAGATGGAAACGCTGAAAACATCCATGTATCTCAAATACATGACCGGCGCAAAAATGATCATCAACGAAAGCGGCAACTGGGCATTGCAGTCCTCCCTCTGCGAAGACTCCCCCATGCAGAGTATGCCCCGCGCCACCGACCGCTTGAACCTGGATCCGATCAAGGAAGAAGACAGACCCGCCCTGATGAAGAGCGCGGAAAAACTCTTTGTCAATATCGGTCACCGTTCTCCCGTGGCGACAGAATACCGCAAGATCATTTCCGATTTCTATGACTACACGAAAGCCAATCCCTGCCCCGCAGGTCAGCCGGAAGCCGTTATCGGTATCGTGAAAGGGAATCTCGACCTCGGCGGATGCGACTCCTTCTTCAATGGTGCCATCGCCGGTGCGTACAACATTGCGCAGTACAATCCCAACTGGGTCCCCGGCGCACCGGAACACGGCGTGAGTATCCTGCACAATGTGATCTTCCCGAAACCGAAAACCATGTTCTATCCCCACAAGAACCTCCACTTCGGAGCTACACCTTACGGTCAGGCAGACGTGGTGAGCTTTGTCAATGACAACATCACCGCAGACTATCTGATCAACAACTACAAGGTGCTGATCTTCGCCGGATGGAATACCTGTTCGGAAAAACAGTACAAGGTTCTGACGGAATATGTGCAGGCTGGCGGTAAACTCTGTCTTGCCATCCCCCACCTTTCCACAGACGACAAACGCCGTCACGATTCCTTCGCGCTGGAAGATCTGGTGAACGGCGGTGACTTCAGCGAACTCTGCGGTTTGAAGATCAAAAGCAAAGGCTCCCGTTTCTACTGGGCGACCGGTCCCACCAGAAAACCCAACGATCTGGGGTTGGTGCTGGCACGCCGTCTGGGGATCATGGCGGCTCCCATCGCGGAAGTGGAATACACCAATCCGCCGGAATGTTATGAACACCTTGCGGTGGACGATGAAGATATGCGCCCCGTGATCATCCGCTGCAAAAGCGGAAAAGGCGAAGTGTATTTCATCAATACCTGGTGCTATCCGGGCGCACTCAACAGCAACAACGGCGCAGGGTCCTTCGCCGATGAACGCGGCTTGATGGATTACCTCTACGAATATGTCGCCATGCAGGGACGCGGTCACGCATGGATCACCGGCGATGACTTTGAAAAGCCGGATGAAGATTGCAAATGGATCATTTTCAGTTACTTCCCGGATGCAGGAAAGATCTGCTTCCTGAACTTGGACTACGATCACGAACGCAAGTGCGTGCTGCATTACTTCGGCGACAAGAAGTTCATCACCCTCCAGCCGGGCGAATTCATGCAGATGGATGCACCGAAACTCTATCCGTATGAAAAATACAATCAGCGTTAAACTCTGATCGGCCAAACGGGAGATGTGCGCAAAAGCATCTCCCGTTTTTTTTATCTGAACTTATGAAAAACTTGCAGCAATATCTCACTCCGGCTATCAAATTGGGTCTGATCGGTGCCGGTGTCTTCGGCAGCAAAATCAAAGATTTCGCCCTCGCCTGCGGCGTCAGAAAAGAAAACATCCTTCTCTGCGATCCGCCGAAAAGTGCAGAAGATGCCGAAAATCTCAACGATGCCCTCCATATCGAATGGGGAAACGGCATGGGCGGATGCGATTTTTCCCGCATGGAAACAGAAACCTATCTGCCGCTCTCCGAATTGACACGCGCAGATGTGATCTGTATTCAAATCCCAGCAACGCCTGAAAACGCGGGAGCGATCGGAAAAGAATTTCTCGACCGCTGCAAGGCGGATGTCAGAATATTATGTTACTCCGATCCTTTTGTCCTCGCGGAAGATATCCGCAGCGACAGCAGGATCAACAATCTGTGAAAGGAAATATAAACTATGGCAAAAATCACGATCAATGCAAACAAAATCATCGGTCCTGTGAAAGAAGTCAATGCCGTCGGTCAGCCTCCCATCATCGGATGGTCCGACAGCTCCATGTTTCATTATCTTACTGAAGCGGGGATGCCTTACGCCCGTCTGCACGATACCGGTGGCGGTTTCGGCGGCGGCAGATTCGTGGATATCCACAATATCTTTCCTGATTTCAATGCCGATCCCGATGATCCGGAATCTTATATTTTTACCTTCACCGACCCCCTGATCACCGCATTGACAGAAGCAAAGGTCGAACCCTATTTCCGTCTGGGTGAAACGATCGAAAACGAACACTGGCGCAGAGCGTTTTATATTCATCCGCCGAAAGATTTTGCAAAATGGGGCAAGATCTGCACCGGGATCATCCGCCACTACACACAGGGATGGGCAAACGGTTTTTACTATCCGATCCGCTACTGGGAAATCTGGAATGAGCCGGATGCCAACTTCGACATCGAAAAAAATAATATGTGGAAAGGAACTTTCCAACAGTATATCGATCTGTATATCACCGCATCAAAGATCATCAAAGCGGAATTCCCGGAGGTAAAAGTCGGCGGCTATGCAGCAATCGGATTCTATCCGGTCGTTTCCGATAAAGAAAAAACAAATGAACTCGCCTGGTGGCGCATCCAATGCGTAGATGATTTTCTCACCCGGGTCAAAGAAGCAAACGCGCCACTGGATTTCTTCTCCTGGCACTCATACGGCGAAGCCGATCCTATCTTCACTTATGCAGAGTATTGCGCAGATACACTGAAAAGATGCGGATTTGAAGGATTGGAACAGCATTTGAACGAATGGAACTGGGAACCGCATCTGCGCGGGACCGCAACCCATGCGGCAAATACAGCAGCCGTACTGACCGTACTGCAGAAAAGCAAAGTGGATAAGGCAATGTTCTATGATGCACGCTGCGGCGTCAGTATCTATGGCTCTCTCTTCAACCCCATGACCCGGGAACCGCTGAAAGGATACTGGTCTTTTATCGCATTCAACGAACTGTTCCGGCGCGGGACCCAGATCTTCGGCGAAGCCGATACAGAAAAATTCTATGTCCTCGCCGCAAAAAATGAAGATGATTGCGCCATCATGATCTCCAATAAAACAGGCGAAAAACAAAATCTGGATCTGGATCTGAACGGATTGAAGATAACCTCCTGCCGGATCCTGGATAATACTCACGATCTTACTCCCGTCTGTATGCCGGAATCTATCCCCGCAGATACCGTTCTCCTCCTGACTGCAAAGTAAAAAAATAAAAAGTTTCCGCCTGTATGACGCGGCGCGGCGGCGTGATCGTGGGAGAAAATTCTCCCACGATCACACTTTTTTTCAGCGGACCTGCGCAAAAATGCGCACCGGGTCCGCTGAAAAAAAGTCAGCCATCCGATGCACCGTTCGGTGCATCGGATGGTGCCGCCGCGCCACGTCCGTGCAAAATATCCTGTATATTTAATAAAAAAAGGGCAAAAAGTGGTTTGACAATCGTGGAATCCGGTGTATAGTAATGAGATGTACGCGTTCCATTCTTCGCAAAAATGGAACGGAGGTGTTTCGTAACGAGTCAACAAACCAACCAAAGAAAAGTAAAAAAAATGACGAAAAAAGAAACAGCAAGCGAACCGGTCCTGAAGAGTTATGTCGATGAGAGCTTTAGCGGCTCCATGGCGGATCTTCTGAACATCGAAACCAAGAATGACTTTGCCACTGAAACCATCGTTCACGGCAAGATCGTTGAAAAACGCCAGGACTCCGCGCTTGTGGATATCGGTTACAAAGCCGAAGGGGAAGTGCCTGCTTCCGAATTCCGCAACTGGGAAGAAGTCCAGGTCGGCGACGAAGTGGATGTGTATCTGGAAGAAATTGAAAACGAACGCAACATGCCGGGCATCAGCCTCCAGAAGGCAAACTTCATCAAATCCTGGCAGAAAATCACTTCCGAATACGGCGAAGGCAGCGTGATCAAGGGTCTGATGAAACATCGCGTCAAAGGCGGTATCATCATCGACATCTGCGGCATCGAAGCATTCCTCCCCGGCTCTCAGATCGATATCGGTCCTGTGAAGAACATGGACGAATTCGTCGGTAAAGAATATGACTTCAAGATCTTGAAAATCAATCAGGATCGCCGCAATATCGTGGTTTCCCGCCGCGAACTGCTGGAAGAATCCCGCAAAGACCGCCGTGCCGCTCTCCTCAAGGAAATGGAAGTCGGTCAGATCCGTACCGGTATTGCGAAGAACATCACCGATTTCGGTGCGTTCATCGATCTCGGCGGCGTGGATGGTCTCCTCCACATCACCGATATGAGCTGGGGCAGAATCTCCCACCCGAGCGAAATGCTGGAAGTCGGTCAGGAAATCGAAGTGATGATCCTGGATATCGACCACGACAAAGAACGCGTCTCCCTGGGTCTCAAGCAGAAGAGCCACAATCCGTGGGACGATGTGGAAAGCAAATATGCGGTTGGCAGCGTTGTCAAAGGCCGCGTCGTGAATATCATGCCCTACGGTGCATTCATCGAAATCGAACAGGGTGTGGAAGGTCTGATCCACGTTTCCGAAATGAGCTGGACCAAGCGCGTCACCAAAGCCGGTGATGTGGTCAGCGTCGGCGAAGAAGTGGAAGCTGTTGTTCTCGACATCGATAAAGACAGCAAGAAGATCAGCCTCGGTCTGCGTCAGAAGACCCGCAATCCGTGGGAAGTACTTGCGGAAAAATATCCGGTGGGCAGCAAGATCCAGGGCAAAGTCCGCAACATGACCAGCTATGGTGCATTTGTGGAAATCGAAAACGATATCGATGGTATGATCCACGTGTCCGACATGAGCTGGACCCGCAAGATCAACAACCCGAACGAAGTGCTGAAAG
>JAZNXT010000030.1:0-55783 GCA_045594005.1 Victivallales bacterium | reverse complement strand
ATTACATTTTCGAACTTTAAAGATTTGAAGAAACTGGTGGCGGATACATACACGGAACCCACATTTGCGTACTACACAGGCTCAAATGATTTCGTCGTCGAGCAGAGCATTACCATTCCTGAGAATCTGGACATCCACATTGAGAACCTGGTGGTTCCCGAGGATGTTACTGTGACTGTCCAGGGCGAATCCTGTACCCTATATGCCGACAATCTGACTGTGATCGGTTCCGTTGTCAATTACGGCTATCTTTTCCTGGGTAACAGTAAGGAAGATCCCGGAGAAATCATGAAAATATCAAAGAAAACATCACCCGATTCAATCTTCCGCTTTTTCCCCGCAAACCGGATCAGGTGGTGGTGGTGAAACGCAATATTGAAACGCCTGCCTCTCAACTGCATACGGGGAACAGAGCAGGGGATCACGGAAAATATACCTATAACCGCGTGAAATAAGAAGCGTGCCGGAAAAAGGAAGTAAAAAACAGATATGAGCGCGAACAGGATCCCGTTCCGGCTGATTTTTGTATTCTGTTTTTTTGCGGTCGCATTCATCCTGATCGGGATAAAAATGTATGAAGTCCAGATCACGCGGCACGAAGAATTATACAAAAAAGCCAAAAGCCGTTACACGCATAAAACATCTGCCGCCAACAAACGGGGCGAGATCTATGATCACGACGGTAATCTGCTTGTGGGAAACCGGTTCTGCACAACGATCGCTTTCGATCCGCGGGTGGAAAAGGATCCGGAAAAACGCAAAAAGATCGCTCATTTTCTGGAACGGGAACTGCCGGACGGGATGAAAGGAAAATCTTTTCAGGAACTGTATGCCCGTTTGAATACCGAATTCCGGTATGTGAAAGATAAAAAGACCGGCGAAATGATCGCCAAAGAACTGGGATATGTTGTCCTGATCCGCGATGTGGAATATACGTTAGGGGAATCCATCCGGGAAAAAGCAAAAAATATGCGTTTTTCCGGCTTGATCTTTGAACGCTCCAACCGGCGTACTTATCCCAAAAAACAACTTCTTGCCAATGTGCTGGGATACAGCAATACTGCCGGAAATGATGTGGTGGCTGTGACCGGATTGGAAAGTGCGTTCCGTGAGGAAATGGCTCCGGAAAGCGATACATTGTTAGGCGAACGCACCCGCGACGGAGCCTCCATCCGCTATACGGAATGGGGAACCGAGAAGAAAGGGTATGACGGCGCAAACATCTATCTGACGATCCGGGAACCGATCCAGGCGATTTTGGAGGAGGAACTGGATAAGATGATGGAGCGCGTGACGCCGAAGACAGCGTATGCCATTATGGTGGATCCCTACACCGGAGATATTCTTGCCATGGCACAAAGACCGACATTCGATCCCAATGACCGCAGCAATATGGATGGCAATGCCTACCGCAACAGGATCTCCACCGATATTTTTGAACCCGGATCTGTAATCAAACCCTTCGTCGTTGCAATGGCTTTAGATCATGGTGTGATCACGGAAAAGACCCGGATCGATACCGGATTCGGTCCGTGGGGATATGCCGGACGCCGTCTTTCCGATACCCATTATATCGGGACTGTGACCCCTGCGCGGATCATTCAACATTCCAGCAACATCGGTACCGCTATGATCGCTGTCCGTATGGGCAAGGAAATGCTTTATGATACCCTGAAAACTTTTCATTTCGGAGAAAAAAGCGGCTTGCCTCTTTCACCGGAATCCGAAGGCAGATTGCGTCCGCTGAACAAATGGGGCAAACTTTCCGTCAGCCGCGTATGTATCGGATACGAAATGATGGTGACTCCTCTTCAGCTTGTGCGGGCATACAGTATGCTGGCAAATGGCGGACATTCCCTTCAGCTCCGGCTGGTGGATTCCATTGAGACCAATGAACTCGGCAAGAAAAAACAGCCCTACCGGATCGCTGAAAAATCCGTGTTCAAAAATCCGAAAACATCCCGCGTGATCAATACCATGATGGAAGCTGTGACAAGACCCGGCGGGACGGCATCCCTTGCGGGAGTACCCGGCTTCAGCGTTGCCGGAAAGACCGGTACCGCTCATAAAGTCACCAACGGCAGATACGATATGAATAAATATTCCGCCACCTTCTGCGGATTTGTCCCTGCACAGAATCCCCGTTTCGTGCTGCTGGTCACCTGCGAAGAACCCCAGGGTGTTGCCAGACACGGCGGTTCTGCGGCGGGTCCCACATTCGGAGCCATTGCCCAGCGGACACTGGAATACATGGGGGTGAAACCGGATGTTCCTGTGGAACATTGGGAACAGGAACGCGTGGCACTTCAGAAAGCATACCGGAAAGAACGCGCCGGACATGAAGCGGAGCGTCAGAGCCGTCTGAAATCCGGGAAGACCACTGCGCCCACGGGGATCGTGAGCCGCTGAAAAAGATTATTGCGGTGCTTATCTCCCCGTGCCGGGAATACAGTTTATTTTAATGATAGATCAGTTTTTCCACGCCGGTCTGCGCAAAAAAATCTTTCATCTTCAGTACGGAACCGTTTTTGCGTGCGATCTCTGCCGCAAAGACCAGATAATGGGTCGCCAGTGAGATTTCCGGACCGCTTACGACTCCGGATTTATCCCGGGAGATTGCGGCATCCACGAATGCCCGGAGCATATTGTAATCGCCACCCCAATGATGATCGGGGACAGTCGGCGGCGGCACTTCGATATTTTCCGTTTCGCCGGTAAGATAATGATGCAGAGTCAGGTGTTCTCCATCCCCGAACAATTCGCCGTGTGACCCGAAAACAGTAGTTCTGCGATTGCCCGATTTGGAACAGCCAGCCAGCGTGAATACCGCCGTGGCACCATTTTTGAATTCCATATTGACCACCTGATGATCCGCCACATCGTTGTCACAGGCAAAAACACATCTGCCGTATGGACTTGTGCGGAGTTCTTTCAGGATATTTTCTTCGGTGGTATTTCCGGAAACAGATTCCACATACGCGCCGATGTTTCCGGACCGGATCCGTTCCAGGTAAAACCGGGGAGCCGCATACGGACAGGAATCCTGCAAGGTGCAATCAAGACAGCGGTCCGCCGCGCCCTGCGGCTGATTTTCCTTTTTGAAATACATAAGCGACCCGAAAGAGGAAACCGCTTTTGCTTCAGAATTTACAATATAGCAGATCCAATCAAGATCATGGATCGATTTTGCCAGTAGCACGGAGGAAGATTCCGCTTCTTTCCGCCAGTTGCCGCGTACATAGGAATGAGCAAAACGCCAGTGTCCCACCGGTTCCAGATGTTGTACCGACATGACTTTTCCAACGGCACCGCCGTCGATCAGTTCTTTGAGTTTGCGTGTGTAGTTCGTATAGCGCAACACATGACAGACGGAAAGAATGATGTCATTTTTTTCCGCAGTCGCGATCAGATCCCGACATTCCTCCAGCGTGGGAGCCAGCGGTTTTTCGATGAGGATATCGTATTTGCGTTCCCCGAACGCCAGTGCCGGTTCCAAATGCTGTTTATCCTGTGTGGCAATGATCACGGCATCGGCAAATTTTTCCAGTTGCAGGATCTCATGCCAATCTTTGAAACGCCGTTCTTCCGGAATATTGTGAAGATCGCCAATGCGGTTGCGGAAAAAATCGCGGGGTTCTGCCACAGCTGTCACCTCAGCCCGTTCGGAAAGATGAAGCAAATGTTTTGCATAGATCGTACCGCGTCCACCGCCGCCGATGATGATGACTTTGAGTTTTTTGTTATTTTCCATCACATCTACTCTGTCATTCGTTTATGTGCTTGTTTTCAAGGATCGCAAACTATACATCCGTATTGGTAAAAAGCAAGCGCAAAACAAGAAAAATATCAAAAAAATATTTTTGCTCTTGTTTTTTATTTTCAAACGGTTATATTTAACAGGAGTTGCCCTTGAAACAAAAAAACAGAAAGGATCATCCCATTATGCTGAACGCCTGGAAACCCGGAAACAGCTTTATCAACAAAGAGATATATCGTGACAAGGTCCTCGGCTGCTGGACCGGAAAAAATATCGGCGGGACTCTCGGTGCCCCTATGGAAGGGAAAAGAGAGATTTTCGATATTTCCTTCTATACACAGGATCTTTCCGGCGAACCCGCTCCGAATGATGACCTGGATCTTCAGCTTGCGTGGCTCACAGCCATTGAAGAACACGGGATCTATAACATCAATGAACGGTTGCTGGGAGAATACTGGCTGGGACACATCACCGGGCCCTGGAATGAATACGGTGTGGGAAAATTCAATATGGTAAACGGGCTTCTTCCGCCGCTTTCCGGACTTTGCAACAACGAACGCTGGAAAAATTCCAACGGTGCGTGGATCCGCTCGGAGATCTGGGCGTGTATGTTCCCCGGTGAGATCGATGAAGTCGTGCCTTACGCCTGGTATGATTCCTGTGTGGATCATTGCGATGAAGGGATCTATGCCGAGATCTTTACCGCTGTGCTGGAGTCCGGCGCGTTTATTGAATCGGATCTGCGGAAACTTACAGAATATGCTTTTGCACGCATCCCCGCCGATTGCCGCGTGGCACGCAGCGTGAAGATCGTGATCGATGCATACGATAACGGGGAAGACTGGAAGACCGCCCGCAACCGCGTGGTGGAAGACAGTGCCGATCTCGGCTGGTTTCAGGCTCCTGCAAACGTGGCGTTCACCATTCTCGGTCTGCTGTACGGCAACGGCGATTTCGGAAAATCCGTCTGTCTGGCGGTGAATTGCGGCGATGATACCGATTGTACCGGAGCCACCTGCGGCGCGATTTTGGGGATCATGTACGGCAGATCCGGTATTCCGGAAGAATGGGTCAAACCCATCGGTGAATCCATCAAAACCATATCGGTCAATCCCTTCCGGCTGGCAGTCCCTGCCACATTGTCGGAACTGACAGACCGGGTGATCCGCTGCAAAGAAGCCGCCGATATTGCCAATCCTGCCGTGATCCGGCTGACGGACGGCGAAACATATATCGAAGATGCCTTCCGCAAACAGCTGGACGATCCTTCCGAATGTCTGGCGCGTCTTTCCGGACGCTCCTCCCGGCGCGTGACCATGCCGCTTCCCTACGGTTTGTTTGCCGCGGAATACGAAAACAGCCCCATCATGAAAGAGGGTGATACCCAGAAGATCATTCTTTCCTTTGCGGAATGCCGCCATGAAAATGCTTCCCTGAAAGTGGAATGGTTCCTGCCGGAAGGCTGGTCCATCGCCGAAGGAAATACTCAATATCTGATGGGATATTTTGACGGGACACGCAAACTGGAGATCAACATTACCGCCGGTGCTTTTGATGATGCCTTTGTCCATATTCCTCTGGTCTTCCGGATCAGCGGGCGCAATTATCCTGTTTACGGCACACTCACATTCCAGCGGGCGGGAGCAGTGGAGGCGAACGGTACATCCATGTATCACGGCTATATCGATCCATTCGCACGGGTCTGCGCAAGACGCGGCAGAATCTTTTCGTGGGATGTGATCTGACCGATACGGAAAAACAGTTTTGCTGAACCGGCAAGTTTTTTTGTGGAGTAACGAATTATGAATCATACAGAGATCACACTGAATCCTGACGCCTTCCGATCCGCAGGCGGTCAGTGTGATCGCTCCCCGGGAAGACGGTTCCTTTGCAGTCTATTTTGAAGCCGGCGGGAATGCGGTTTTCATGTTTGAATTTGTTTAATACTTTGCAGGATATTGTGAATATGGTAAAACGATTTGGTTATTGCGGTTGGCTTTTGTGCGGAAAACGCCTGCCGGAGATCATTGATTTTCTTCATAAGGAAGGATTCAACTCTGTTTCATGGCTGCAATCCATTCTGGATTATGATCCGGAGGAACGCAAGGATGCCGCCGCCGCGATCCGGGAAAAAGATTTTACACTGTGCTTTCACGGCAATGTGCAGAACAGGATGAACCCGGACAACACTATCGACGAAAATTTTGCCCGTCAGGTCTTTGAAGATGTCCTCTGGTGGCACGAAAATACCAATGGTGTCGTTTCCTGCTGTTCCGATGCACTCCACCGGTTCGGCGCGGAACAGACATTCCGGCTGTTTCAGCTGGAGGCGGAATTTTTTGAAGGGAAGGGGATCGGTTACGGGATCGAAAACTCCGCCGGAAAAAGTTATGCCTCCATTGATGAAATGAAGGAATTCCGGGAAAGACTGGAAAAGCGTCAACCCATTACCGGGGCAGGGATGATCTTTGATGTGGGACACGCCAATATCTACCTGAAACGGGATTGTCAGGAAAAAATGACGCTCCGGGAATACATCAACCGTATCCCCTATCGTTTTTATGAACTGCATATCACCGACAATCACGGAGAAAAGGACGAACATTTCATGCCCGGTACCGGCAATATCGACTTTGCCGAACTGCGGGAAGCTCTGAAGGAAAAAGGCTTCAACGGCATCATCTCACTGGAAGTCTGCCGGGATATTCAGAAAGGTTTGTACGGATTTGATATTTCCGTTCCCGCCGACCGGGATGTGATCTGCCGCGCCCGGGATGAATTTTTCACCCGGTTCGGAGCGTGACCGCAAAAAACAGAATTTTTCTGAACGGCAGCATTCCGGAGAAAATCCAAAAATCTGTATTTTCCTCTTGAAAAACGGCGCAGCCGTGCTATATTATACAGATCATTGAAATAATGAAAATCAACAACAACCTGATAACCAAAAACGATACACAGGAGAAAACACAAATGGCTTTCACTCACGAAGTTGAACAGATGTGCTGTGTCGCCAAAGGTCCGAAGCACGGACCGGCACCCATTCCCCAGGAAGGGAAATGGACCAAGGCGAAAGAGATCACGGATATTTCCGGTCTTACTCACGGCGTTGGCTGGTGTGCCCCGCAGCAGGGTGCCTGCAAACTCACTCTTAACGTCAAGGACGGTATCATTCAGGAAGCTCTGGTGGAAACCATCGGCTGCTCCGGTATGACCCACTCCGCCGCTATGGCTGCGGAAATCCTTCCCGGCAAAACGATCCTTGAAGCATTGAACACCGACTTGGTGTGCGATGCCATCAATACTGCTATGCGCGAACTTTTCCTTCAGATCGTGTACGGCCGTACCCAGACTGCATTCTCCGAAGGCGGTCTGCCCATCGGTGCCGGTCTGGAAGACCTCAAACAGCTCCGTTCCATCACCGGTACCATGTACGGCACTTCCGCAAAGGGTGTCCGCTATCTGGAAATGGCGGAAGGCTATGTGACCAATCTGGCTCTGGACGAAGAAGATCAGGTGATCGGCTATGAATTTGTCAACCTCGGCAAATTCATGGAAGCGGTCAACTCCGGCAAGGAAGAAGTCCTGAACATGCCTGTGAAAGATCTCATCAAGAAGTACCAGAAGACCTACGGCCGCTTCGCCGACGGTGTCAAGATCATCAACCCGCGCAAGGCGTAATTAAGGAGAGCTGAACATGGCACTTTTTGAAAGTTATGAACGTCGTATCGATCAGATCAATAAATTTTTGAACGACAATGGTATCGCTTCCATCGAAGAAGCGGAACAGATCACCAAAGGCAAAGGTCTTGATATCTATCAGCGCGTGAAAGATATTCAGCCCATCTGCTTTGAAAACGCCTGCTGGGCATATCTTGTCGGCGCAGCTGTCGCTATCAAACGCGGTCAGACTGTTGCCAGCGAAATCGCCAAAACTCTTGGTGAAGGTCTTCAGAGCTTCTGCATCCCCGGTTCCGTTGCGGACGACCGCAAAGTCGGTCTGGGTCACGGAAATCTGGCATCCATGCTTCTCTCCGAAGAAACCAAATGCTTTGCTTTCTGCGCCGGTCACGAATCTTTCGCAGCTGCGGAAGGTGCGATCGGTCTTGCTAAATCTGCCAACAAAGTCCGCAAAGATCCCCTGCGCGTGATCCTGAACGGTCTTGGCAAAGATGCGGCTGCGATCATCAGCCGTATCAATGGTTTCACCGGCGTGGAAACGGAATTTGACTATGCCACCGGCGAAGTCAAAATCGTTTCCGAAAAAGCCTACTCCAAAGGCGAACGCGCCATGGTCCGCTGCTACGGCGCGGATGATGTCCGCGAAGGCGTGGCGATCATGTGGAAAGAAGATGTGGATATTGCCATTACCGGTAACTCCACCAACCCCACCCGTTTCCAGCATCCTGTGATGGCGACCTACAAGAAAGAACGTATTGCCGCCGGCAAAAAATTCTTCTCCGTCGCTTCCGGCGGCGGCACGGGCAGAACGCTTCACCCGGACAACATGGCTGCCGGTCCTGCTTCCTACGGCTTGACCGATACCATGGGCAGAATGCATTCCGACGCTCAGTTTGCCGGTTCCTCCTCGGTGCCTGCACACGTCGAAATGATGGGGCTCATCGGTATGGGCAACAACCCCATGGTCGGTGCGTCTGTTGACGTGGCTGTGGCTGTTTCTCAGGCTATGACTGCGAAATAATCTCTTTTTTCGCTCACCGGAGAGTGGTTCATATTCGTAATGGACCACTCTCTTTTTTTCAAAGTCCAACGGAACAAAAAAATTTTTCTCCCCTCATAAGTCGTGATACAAAACGCAAAAACAGAAAGGCGGCATACACCATGAAAGGCAAAAGGATCACTCATAAAAAACGCTATCACTCCAGACGCGACAACGCGGAAATGCCGGAGCCGACTTCTCTTCAGATCGATGCCGAGATCGCTCAACTGGAAGATGCCGAGCGTTCTGCCGCCGATGCCGGTCGTATTACGCTGGATGAAGACGGCAATCCCATTGTTTCTGCAGAAAGCGATACGCTTTCCGATGTCCGTTCCGCGCTGCCGTCCATTGCCATTGTGGGGCGTCCGAATGTGGGGAAATCTTCTCTTTTCAATGCGATCCTCAAACGGCGTCAGGCGATCGTTCATTTTGACAGCGGCGTGACCCGTGACCGCGTATCTGCTTCCGGAGTGTTCAATCATTGCCGGTTCACGCTTTTTGATACCGGCGGATTGGGGATGTATCAGGGGGAAAAACGCGGAGTCGGTTTCTGGGACCGCATGATCGAAAGTCAGGTGGACGCCGCCATTGCTTCTGCCGATACCATTCTTTTTGTGGTGGATGTGCAGGTGGGCTTGAGTCCTCTTGATCAAAGTATTGCTGCCAAGATCCGTACCTGCGGCAAACGCGTGCTGCTGGTGGCAAATAAAGCGGATAACCGTGAATTTGTACTTCATTCCGATGAATTCCATTCATTGGGTTTCGATAAGATCTATCCCGTATCCTGTCTGCACCGGATCGGGATCGATGATATGATGGAAGCCGCCGTGGAGGGCTTGCCCCGGATCCGCGAAGGCAAAAAAATCACCCGTCCGCTGAAAATTGCAGTGTTCGGGCGTCCGAATGTGGGGAAATCTTCTCTGGTCAACCGTATGCTGGGGGAAGAACGGGTGATCGTCAGCGATGTTCCCGGTACAACGCGTGATGCCATCGACACCGAGTTCATGCTCCGCTGCCGGGATGAGATCGTGCCTGCCATGATCGTGGATACTGCCGGACTCCGCAAAAAATCCAAAGTGGATACCGCTGTGGAACAATACAGTATGATGCGCGCGGCTGAGGCTCTGGAAAGTTGCGATATCGTTCTTTTCCTGCTGGAATCCAGCGTGGGCGCTGCCACATCGCAGGATAAAAGCATTGCCCGGATGATCGAAGAATCGGGCAAAGGCTGTATCATCGTTGCCAATAAATGGGACATCCGCGCCGACGGCAAACAGGCACAGGAATTGCTGGACGATATCCGCTATTCCCTGCCGCAGATGCGCTATGCGCCGGTGGTGTTCACATCTGCGCTCACCGGATACAATTTTGAAGCCCTGTATGAAGCGATCGCTCAACTGCGCGGTCAGATGAGCCTGAAGATCTCCACTTCCATGCTGAACCGTGTGATCCAGGATGCCGTGACGCGCAACCTGCCGCCGGTAGTCGGCACCAAACCGCTGAAAGTTTATTACGGCACCATGACCAGCACAACGCCGCCGAAAGTCGTTCTGTTTGTCAACAAGACCGCTTATTGTGCGGACAGCTATAAAGTCTATCTGGTGAACTACTTCCGTAAGGCGTTCGGATTTGTCGGTTTCCCCGTATTCATCCGTTTGCAGGAACGGGAACGCCGCGATTTGAGCGATGTGGTCAATCATGCTGGCAGTACCGGCAAAAAACATGTTGCCAACGCCAGACAATATAAGATCAATAAACAGATCAATATCGAAAAGAAACACGCCAAACGCGCCGAGAAGCGTAAAAAGCCTGAGTACGGGGCTTTTGAAGATTAAGAGGCGCGTTGTCTTGCGGTCAATCCTGAACCTTTCCATCGCCGTTTGCTCAGTCACGGATGTTTAATCCGCTCCTTCGCCTCCGGCTCGGAAAAATTCAGCCTTGCCGCGCAATACTTCCGCGCCCGGCGGCACGCGTAGCGAGAGCCGTGGGGGAGTTTTATTTTTTTTGAGGACAGATGGGACATTTGGGACATCAGGGACCTGTGGGACGCGGATGAGGCGTAATCAAAAGATTTTCTTCATCCGTTGAACCGGAGGGCGGGAGCCGCACCACAAAAGACATTCTGAAAAAGAGCTTGCCATTCGGTCAGCCTTTGTCCTATGAGTCCCATAAGTCCTATAAGTCCCAGAAATGCGCCTGCGGCACCGTTTGAATGTCCCAGTTGGTGAGGTGGCGTGTAGGCGGCAAACAAGCGTCAGCGCAGTTGAGCCGCCCGATCCAAAAAAGGTGCTTTGCACCCCCCAACATATCCGGCATTCCATGCCTGACCGACGCAGATCCCGGATCCATCCATAGGGACGGTGCGATGAATATGGACATTGTATCCATCGGCGCGTAATTTCCCAATCACAAGATCCAGCAGGATCCCGTTCATAAACATATCCCCGGAGAGCAGCACATCATTCAATCCGGTCCGTGCGGCTCCGTAATGAGCCATTTCGGAAACGGCGTCTGCGATCTTTACATGGAAAGCCAATGCCAGTTGCGGGATGAATTCCGGCTTGATCCAGGAGGTGTCGGCGAGGTTACGGAACAGGGAATCCCATCCGATCAGGATTTTCGGAACATCATCAAAATGAGTGTCGTAATTGAATTTATCGTACATCCAGAGTGGGATATTCTGGATCCCTCCGGCTGCCCGCAGCGCGGCATATTCCAGCCGGACCGCTGTTTGACCGTGGTAGCTGATAAAATCCGGAGCCAATCCCAGTCCGGCGGAAACCGCATCAAAAAGACGCGCCGCGGCATGAGTGGTAATGATCCGGTCCTGCTGCTGACAGCTTTTCTGCCACTGGAGTGCTTCTTCCTCCTGCACATGAAAATGATTCAACAGGGGAGCTGTCAGAGGAACGCCAGCCTGAATAAACCTGCCGATCAGCTGTCGCACGGGGCGTTGGAGCGCGTGTTCCTTTCCGGGCATGGCGACCGGTTGAAAGGTGCCTATCCGGCGGAACGCATGGATATTGGCATCGAAGAGTTCTGCACCCCAATACAGACCGTCCGGACCCGGTGCGCCGTTCCCGAAAATGATGGCAATGGCGTGTTCCAGATGATTTTCCGCCATCCCGGCAAGAGCTTGTGCATGATGACTTTGTGTTGTGACCAGAGGCAGGGAATATTTTTTGGAAAATTTAACCGCTTCCGCAGAGGAAAGCAGACGCGGGTTCATATCGCACGCCACCACATCGGGAACGGTATCAAAAAGCATGATCAGCTGTTCCAGCACGGCAGAAAGTTTTTCCGCACCTTCTGCGCTGCGGATATCGCCAAGATGTTGTGACGGCACGATTTTGTCCTGCATCGCCAGCGCAACAGAAGCATTGTTGTCCGTTCCGAACGCAACAACATTGCGCCCCATTTTCCGTTTGAGGCGGATCGGGTTTGGAACATAACCGCGGGATCGCCGCCAGATCTGCGGTGCGCCGTCCCGCACCACTGCAATGGAGGAGGAACTGGCAAAATTGTAGCGGACATCGTGACAAAGGAAGGTATCTGCAATCCCGATCAGGGCGTGGAGTGCTTCATCGGCATCCTGCGATACCGTTTTCCCGTCCCAGTTATTACTGATCGTTGCCAGATAATCCGGCATATCACCGGTATTGCCCGCATCTTTTTTCCCGAAAAGCAAATGAGTCAATGCCGATGGCGGCAGACACAATCCCAGTCGCGGTCCATCCGGATTCAACAAATCCACCGGCAGAAATTCTGCCGCATCTTCCCGGATGGAAAGGATCACTACCGGAGCCGCCGGCGATGTCAAAAGTGTTTCTTCCGCAGTAGAGATATTGCAGATTTTCCGTGCTGCATCCAAATCCCGCGCCATGACCACCAGCGGGCGTAACGGTAATTTTTTGCGTTTCCGCAGTTTTGCAATGGCATCGCGGTCTGTGGCATTTACAAAAAGTTGAAAGCCGCCGCTGATCAACTGCATCGCCAGAATCCTGCCGCGATGCAATTCCCCACGGGCGCATTCCCAGCAGTTTTCCGTATCATCCCACGCACATTCTCCATCGGAATCCAGCAGATAGACACGCGGTCCACATTCCGGACATGCCAGATAAGGTGATTTTGCAAAAAGCGGATTGGAGGATGCCGCTTCTTCACGGCATTTCCGGCAGGGCGGAAAGGAGGATAAAAGCGTATTGCGCCGCGTGGGTGGATTATGTTTCAAAAGAGAATGGACATATCCGGAATTCGCCGGAGCCCAAAAGGGATATTCAAAACGGCGGCCCGCAGGATCGAATATTTCCCGCAGGAACGCTTCACTCGGTTGTTTGTCCGGCTGAAGGTACGGCGATTTCGTCTGATTGTTGCCAAGCACCCGGAAAACCGGATGACTTTCACTGAAATGCAGTTCTTCTTTAGATACAATGGAAATGGATTTGAGCATGAAATCCGGTGCCAGCCGACCCGGGATCGGCCGGATGAAATCCTGGATCTTCTGTTGTTCGCCTTCCAGTTGAAGCAATACAGATTCGTCATCTTCCCCGTCGGTGACCCATCCGCCCAAACCGGCTTCCGATACCATTTTCCAGATGAATGGCTTGAAGCCCGGTTGAACCAGATTCCCCTTCAGACGGAATATGACAGACAATCTCATTTTTGCGGATCTCCCGGATTTTTCTCTGTCTTGAAGGGCGACATCGTTCGCGGTAATATCCCTTTGACACAGGCTATGGCAACTCCGTAATTTGTAAACGGCACGCCCGCCTCTTTACAGCGCAGGATCCTTGTCAGAACGGCACGACGGTTGAAAGTACACGCGCCGCAATGGATCACCAGATCGTAACTGGAAAGATCATCGGGGAAATCCGGTCCGGATACCACGGTGAACGAAATATCTTTCCCGGTGAATTCACGGATCCAGCGCGGCAGTTTCACTCTGCCGATATCTTCTTCCGCAGGATGATGGGTACACGCTTCGGCAATCAGGACTTTCGCTCCGTCCTGAAGATCGCGGATGACTTCCGCACCCGCCGCACAGGTCGCCAGATCCCCTTTCATCCGTGCAAGCAGAATGGAAAAAGAGGTGAGGGGAATGGAATCGGGAATGATCTTTGCCACACTCCCGAAAATCTGGGAATCCGTCACCGCAAGACAGGGCTGCCGCTTCAGATCGGCAAGTGCCTGTTCCACACAATCTTCCGTCACCACCACACAATAGGCATGATGATCCAGCGCATCGCGGATCGCCTGCACTTGAGGCATGATCAACCGTCCTTTGGGTGCCGCTTTGTCTATGGGGGTGATCAGCAGCACGGGCGCGTGTTCTTCCACCAGATCCCCCAGCATCCGGTCAGAGGCAAGAAAATCTTCCGGAGCAAGCGCAATGATCTTTTCCCGGAGCTTTGCCAATCCCGTTCCCGTTTTCGCAGAGAGGATCACGCACCGGTCTTCCAACCCCGCCGGGACGGCAGGCTCCTGATCCGTAAATTGGTTCAGCACCACGATGAACGGGATATTCCGTTCCCGGATACGCTGAAGCATGGCTTCATCTTCATTGCTCCATTCTGCGGAAACAAGGATCGCAATATCGCAGCGGTCCAATGTCCGGATGGAGCGTTCCACGCGGAGAGAGCCGATTTTTTCCTGATCGTCATCAAATCCGGCAGTATCAATAAAAAGTACGGGTCCCACGGGAGAAAGCTCCATGGCTTTGTCCACAGGGTCGGCAGTGGTTCCCGGGACATCGGAAACGATAACGATGTCCTGACCGGCAAGAGCATTAAGCAGCGAGGATTTTCCGGCATTGCGTTTGCCGAAGAGCCCGATCTGAAGTCTTAATCCGCGTGGAGCTGCCTGCATTTTTTGCCGATCCTTTCCGATCTCTGTCCGTTTTTTTTTCAGTGTTTCACTTTCCGGTATTCCCGGTATTTTTTCATAATATCGGTCACATAGGATTTTGTGGAGGAAATATCGATCCGCGGCACCACATTACCGTTTTTTGCATCCGGTTTCCAGCGTTCTGCACGCGTTCTGCCTGCATTGTATTCACAAAGGGCAAGTTCGATCTGCTGATCATATTTGTGCCAGTATTTCAACGCCCGCGCCAGATACCAGGTGCCGATCTCAATATTCAATTCGGGATCGGAAAGATCCAGGGCACTTGGCACTTCCCGGCGGTTGATCCGCGCCCAATCGGTCGCCGATGCTTTCGGTAAAACCTGCATCAAGCCCACTTCACCCGCTTTGCCGCGTGTGTTGGGATCAAAATTTCCGCCGGTTTCCTTCCAGATCAACGCGCGGATCAATTCCGGATCCACTCCGTACCGCTGTGCCACTTTCCGGATCTGACGGTCGTAGAGGTACGCCCGTTCGGAGCGGTCCTCCACTTCCTGTTTCCCGATATCATAAAGTTTTTTGATCCCGAGCCCGATCGCAACGACACCCACCGCCAATGCGGCTGCTGCCAAAAGGATCGCAACCGATTTGGTATTGGTCAGATGGTGATATTTTTTGTGTCGCTGCAAAGGAGGCATGTACGGCGGGATCTTTCACTTGATTCGTTTATTCGGAAACAACCGTCTGCTGGGCGGCTGCTGCGGCTGCTTCTGCCGCGCGGATCTTTTCCGCTTCCGCCATCAGTTTCTTGTAGGTTTCTTCATATTTGAGTTCCTGCGGGATCGGCACGATGCGCAGTTCACGCAGCTGTTTCATATCCACATTCGCCGGAGCATTCATCATCAGGTCCTGTGCCTGCTGATTGAAGGGGAATGCGATGACTTCGCGGATGTTCGGCGCATCGGCAAGGAGCATTGCCATACGGTCGATCCCCGGAGCGATACCGCCGTGAGGAGGCGCACCCAGTTTGAAGGCATGGATCATGCCGCCGAATTTATCATCCACCACGCTGCGGTCGTAACCGGCGATCTCGAAGGCTTTATACATGAGTTCGGGAATGTGGTTACGGATTGCTCCGGAGGAAAGTTCAATACCGTTGCAGACAATGTCGTACTGATATGCCAGCACATCCAGCGGATCTTTGGTGAGCAGCGCATCCATCCCGCCCTGCGGCATGGAGAAGGGATTGTGGCTGAAGATGATCTGATTGGTTTCTTCATCCAGCTCGAACATGGGGAAATCCACGATCCAGCAGAATTTGAATTCGTCGTCTTTGATCAGACCGAGAGTTTCGGCAAATTTCGTGCGGACTTTGCCGCCGATCTGATTCGCCATGGCAGTCTTGTCCGCAATGAAGAACAACGCGTCGCCGTTTTCCACTTCCGCCGCAGCCTTCAGTGTTTCCAGTTCTTCCGGAGTCATGAATTTTGCGATGGGGCCCTTGAGTTCGCCTTCCTTGCTCCAGGTGATGTAACCCAGTCCCTTGGAGCCGTTTTCTTTGGCAAATGCTTCCATTTTGTCGTACCACGCACGGGGCTGAACTCCCACAATGCCCGGAACGCGGATCCCTTTCACGCTGCCGCCGTTGCTGACGGTCGCCGCAAAAGCCTTGAAGCCGGATTTGACAAAAATATCAGAGAGATCCACCATGAAAAGCGGGTTGCGCAGATCGGGCTTGTCGCTGCCGTATTTGTTCATTGCTTCCTTGAAGGGAATACGCACAAAAGGCGCGGGGCTGATCTTTTTGCTGGTGAATTTCGGGAAGATGGTGGTAAGCAGATCTTCCATGCAGGCAAACACATCATCCTGAGTCACAAAACTCATTTCACAGTCCAGCTGATAAAATTCACCCGGTGAACGGTCTGCACGGGCATCTTCATCGCGGAAGCAGGGTGCGACCTGGAAATAACGGTCGAATCCGGCAACCATAAGCAGCTGTTTGAACTGTTGGGGAGCCTGGGGAAGGGCGTAGAACTGACCGGGATGAACACGGCTGGGTACGAGATAGTCGCGCGCACCTTCCGGAGAACTGCTGGTGAGGATGGGGGTCTGATATTCAGTAAAGCCCATATCCCACATTTTCTGACGGATCTCGCGGATCAGATTGGAGCGCATGACGATCTTTTTGTGCAGTTCATCTCTGCGCAGATCCAGAAAACGGTATTTGAGACGGAGGTTTTCGGGTGCATCCTCATCTTTGACCACCTGGAAGGGGATCTGTTCGGTTTCACCCAGCACATCCATGGCGTTTGCCACGATTTCGATTTCGCCGGTCACCAGTTTGCTGTTCACAGTTTCTTCAGTACGGGCAACTACGGTCCCCACGAAACTGAGGACAGTTTCCGGTCTCCAGCGTTCCAGTTCCTGATAGAAATCCATTTTCGGGTCGATCACCACCTGGGTTTTTCCGTAGTGGTCCCGCAAGTCGATGAAAATGACTCCGCCGTGGTCACGGACACTGTTCACCCATCCGGAGATCCGGACAGTTTCGCCGACATTGCTTTTGCGCAGTTCGCCGCAAGTATGCGTTCTGAATTGATGCATGATGCAAATCCTTCTTGTTGTTTGTGCAGATTTTTTTACCTGCACTTTCTATATTTATAATTGTGAATAATCTTTTTGATCGGCATAATATACACCATTTTTTCAAAATTTCCATCTCCAGCCCTTGAAAAGAATGAAAAAAGTGATATATTAGACCTTATCATCACAAGAGGGCGTTTAGCTCAGTTGGTTAGAGCGTCACGTTTACACCGTGAATGTCGGGGGTTCGAGTCCCTCAACGCCCACCATTTTTGCCGCAGGCAAAAATGGTGAATGAAGCCTGAAAAGGCTTCGCTTCATGCACCGAAGGTGCGCTTCATGGCACGCAGTGCCGCTTCATACGCCGTCAGGCGTGCTTCATAAAAACGCCTTTTCAGATGAAGCATTGTTTCACTGTCGTTCCACAATATGAAGCATCTCCACTACCGTTCCGATATGAAGCACTCCGCTCACGCTCCGTATGATGAAAAAATGAAAAATGAGAGTTGTGTTTGCAAATATTAATTACCAATGCTACATTATTCAGTGGAAAGGAAAAATCTCATGGAAAAATCGTCAAATAAACTCGTTGATCTTTCTGTTGCCTTTGCTGTTGAAATGTTGAATCTTGTAAAATATCTGAAAGAACAGAGAGAAACGATCATCTGCAATCAAATCGGCAGAGCCGGAACCAGTATTGGAGCCAATATCCACGAAGCGCAATATGCACATGGGAAAGCTGATTTTGTTTCAAAATTGCAAATTTCCTTGAAAGAAGCCAATGAAACAAGTTATTGGCTTTTATTGTTGAGCAAAACAAATATTATTCCATCTGCTGAATATGATCGGTTGGAGAATCTCTGCCGGGAAATCAGAATAACTCTGATCGCCTCAATCAACACTACGAAACAGAATCTTAAATAACCCATTGCGGCAGAGCTTTCATCAAACGGTATTTTCTCAAAATCGGGTGTGTTTTGCATATATTAGTGCCATTTTCTCTGTTTGTAAATGATGTCCGTCATTTATGAATGCCGTTTATGCTACCCTTTAGAGATGAGACAGTTACAGAAACACACCGCTGTTTTACCAAAATCTCTGCTTCGACAAACAGAGATTTTCCGGCTTTCATCCCGACATCCGTTTTCGGGGATGACAGACATTTATCCCTTTTTCTTTGTTTTGTGACCTAAGTGCTTCATTTACAATGCTGGGAGATGTCGCTTTTTGATCAATAAAAACATCCAACCTCATATATGCCTTAAGCCGACAAGCTCTCCGCTGAACCACCATAAATGTGCGGAAACAGCATCATCTATATGAGTCCCGGCGGTATTATTATGCGGAGCTTCCTTCGGTTCCTTGCTCCGGGCAGCTCCGCTATCGCCCGGATGCCGGATCCTCAGAATCGCTCCGCTTTTGCGCCTGGCGGCGTTCCGCCGCCATGGCTTTTTGCTCAAAACGATGAGGATGTCTTTTTATTGAACCGGGACAAGCGCGAGCCGGAAGCCGAGGTCGCGGCCCCGGTCGCCCGGAAAGATGTTAAGCCGGTCCGCCACACAGCAGCCGTCAGCGGAGTTGAGACAACCGCTCCCGCGTAACACGCGAGTCGAGCCGGTCTTCGGTCCCGCAGGATCGATAGTATCATCGGTATAGGCACCAGACCAATCCCGGCACCATTCCCATACATTTCCACTCATATCATACAAGCCAAGCTCATTGGGCTTTTTGCCACCCACATCGTGAGTGGTATAACCGGAATTACCGTTATACCACGCAACCTCTTTGACATCATTACTGCCGCTGTATGTATAATACCCTTTACTCTTGTTCCCGCCCCGGGCGGCAAACTCCCATTGGGCTTCTGTTGGTAAGTCAAAGCGATAACCTGTCGGCAGTCTATCTTTATACATTTCATTTAATTTATTGCAGAAGGCTTCTGCATCATGCCAACTGACATTTTCCACGGGACGATTGTCGCCTTTGAATTTGAATTCAGACGGATTTTCACCCATGATGGCTTTATATTGTTTTTGCGTAACTTCATATTTCCCGAGCCAGTACGCTTTTGTCAGAGTAACATTTTTTCCATCTCTCCGTACAAACTTCCCGGGAAAAACTTTGACCATATCATCTGTAATTCTCTTACACTCAGCAGCAATCCTTTCCCGCCGTGCTTTTTTTTCTGCAGTTTCCGCAACAAGAGTGGTCAGAAGCTCCGCATGTTCAGTATCCAGCTGTTCTTCCTCTCTTTCGCGCTCAAGTGCTTCACGGGCAAGCCGTTCTTCATCACTTTCCGAAAGTGCAAGCCTGGCAATGAGCGCAACCAGAATCACCACCGCTCCAGCCGCAATCCATTTGATCCCGATGCGCTGCAGAATGGCGGAAACGATCTTGCTTCCGTTATCGGTAACGGCAGATTTCGCTTTCGAGACGTTCGCAACCTTGCCGCCGGTCAGCGCAACAGCGAAATCGGCGCAGGAATTGAACCGTTCCGCAGGCTCCTTGCTCATGGCACGGTCCAGTGCTTTCTGCGCTGATTTGGGGATGTTATCCAGGGTGGCTGCTTGGCTTTTCAATACCGCTTCCCGCAGAACCGCCGGATCTGCACTCTCAAAGGGGAGACGGCCGGCAAGCATCTCATACGCCATCACGGCAAGGGCATACTGGTCCGCTTTCGCGTCCTGAGCGCGTCCTTCCCACTGCTCTGGCGCCATGTAGGGGCCCGTTCCGCTGGTCCCGTGGTACGCCATGCTCACCCGGGTCATGCTCGTGTGGATCTGCGCCGCCAAACCAAAGTCAAGAACTTTGACTTTTCCCATGCTGTCGATCATGATATTGCCCGGTTTGATGTCACGGTGCATGATCTTTTCCCCGTGGGCGTAGTCCAGCGCGTCCGCAACCTGCCGGATGACCGGCAGCACATCATTCAGCGTAAGGCTGCCGTTCTCCTTGCGTTTCCGCCGGATCCAGCGGCGCAGGTCTTCCCCGTTGCAGCACTCCATAATGAGATAATAGTTACCATTCTCCGGATTCTTTTCCAAGGTATTGGAACTGGCAATATTCGGGTGGTGCAGATTGTGGACCAGCTGGAAGTTGTCCTTGATATCTTCCATTTCCAGCGTGTTGTGAGAGAGTTCCGGCGGCAGCGCCTTGAGAGCAACTTCGATCCCCGCAGTCTCATCGAAACACTTGTAAACCACACCCATGCCGCCCTGTCCCAGTTCAGCAAGGACCTTATACCGGCGCATGATGAGATCGCCTGACTCAAAACGCCCGTCGGTCTTCCGTTCTCGCCGCGGAGCCATGGTCTTTTCCATGTCCATAAGATCCGCCGGTGTCGCGTGTGGTCGCTGCGGAGCCATGGTCTTTTCCATATCTGAAAAGTTGTCCGCATCCGTATTCCGCTGCGGTGCAATGGTTTTGTCAAAATCTTCCATTCCGGTCTGTACCCCTTGTGCTAAAAATCGCTCACACATAATATACATACCCCCTCAGGATTTTACAAATACCACACCGGAAAAACTTTTAAAATTTTTTCGGGGTTTTGCACGGAAAAAAATCTTTGTCAGGGGAACTTTCTTCGGGGAAAAACCTTGTCGTGCAGCAAGCAAGCTTGCGAAGCTGAACTGCACGAAAAAACGGGTGCTATGCACTCTTCATTGTTAATTTTTCATTTTCTGATAATACTGCACCAGGGGTACAATCCCCACTTTTTCACATCCTTATCCGTAAACCGGCTCGGGATCGTGATGCTTTTGAGGAACCTGCAGTCTGTAAACGCACCATTCCCAATGCTCGTGATGCTGTCCGGGATCGTCTGATCTCCGGTGCGGAGACGATCGAATTGAGGCTGTTCCAGTCTGGTGAAGAATCCGGCATCCTGCACATAAAGGGGAGAATTCCCCCCCAGTAATTGGTCAGGAGATCAAAGCGCAAACCGCCGCGGATGAGCGTTGTTTCCAGTGTTCTTTCGGGAAAAAATGCTGCGCCGTGTTCCAGCCAGAGTTGTTCAAAATCCTCCCGGATGCAGTCGTGATTTCCGAGGACGGTGTAGAAAGGGACGGGCAGGGTGGTGCAGCATTGTGCTGCTGTTTTGATTTCCTCAGCTGTGCCGTAGGTGATCATATCCCCGGCGTGGATGATGAACTCTGCACCCTGTTCCACGGCGGCTTGTCCCAGGGCATGGACCAGCTCCGGAGCCTGTTCTGTATATTTTGTCTGCATGGAGAATCCCTGATCGTTCCGGGATCCGAAATGAATATCAGCGGTAATAATAAATTTCATGGGTGAACCTTTCTGTTTTCCGGATACTATACCATATTGCATTGAAATATGCAAATGAACCGGTAAAAAATATATCCGTATTGTGTGGCGAATGTTTTTCCGGGGAGTTGCATACCTTTTTTCCGGAAGAAGCGCGGAAAGATAAAATTGGGATCGCCATTTGTTTTCTGTTTTTATCATTGCACTTTATATTAGATAAATAGTTGCACACAATAAGTGTATTTTATGGCGATTGGTCATCCCTGACAAAAAAATGGATTTTTTTTATATTGCGGCTTGCATTTGTTCGTATGATGGACTATGTTACCATCGGAAGCGCGTTGTGCATTATTTTTTTTGTGTGATGCGTTGAGCTAATTGACAACCGTTATATTTCAGCAATATGCCGATAAAATGGTCAGCTTTCAGGCTTATGGGAATAGTGAATATATCTTGATCGCTTAATTTCTGTCACATATTTTCTGTTCTTGTGAGACGGGGGGCAGACCAACCGGTATTGTACTTGGAGACATCCGAATTTTTATGCCTCCAAGCGAGTTGGAATTTTACAGCAGAAAACAGTGAATACAGGTCAGCGTGCCAAATGATGCTTTTTTGAATGTTCCTTACTGGTAAACGATATTGATTCCATGTTCCTGCTGCGAAATCCGACAACGACTATTGCGGTGTGTATGTTTTTTTTGTTTCATCGACGGAAAGTCAAAATAACAATAAGGAGATTTTGAGATGAATCTTAGTCAGAAAGTTTGGTTGTGTGCTGCTGCGGCGGTATTGTTCAGCGGCTCTTTGCTGAACGCAGGCAGTAAGGAAACAAAGGTTACAACGAGGACGACCACCACGATCGTTTCCGAAACAACGGTCAAGGAAAAAACGGCGAATTTGAATATGCCGATGAAGGTGTGTGTACTCGATTTTACCACCATTGATATCAAGGGACAGAAGCGTTTTCTCAGCGAAAAGAACAAGCCCATCAGTATTCCGCAGCAATCGACTTTGACCGATGCCGATCGCAAATCCGTCAATTCCGTTATGCAGGGATGCGTGAAAATGATCGACGCCTGGGATAACAGTTCTACCAACGATGCCAACAGGGATGCTCAGGTGGATGATAATCGATTCGACCGTGCAAAAGCACTTGATCTTTACAATACTACGCTGAAAGGCGAAACGCGTCCGGTGGTGATCGGAGCCGAATATCTTTCAGCTTATCTTGGAAAACACTGCAATGTTTTTTCCTGTATGGATTCCGGTTTGATCGCAGCAGCAATGCAGAAATTGCAGAAAGCTCCTGATTTTCCGAAAGATTTTATGTTGCGTCTGGCAAAAGAAAGCGGCGCGACGCATCTGATTTACGGCACTGTGTCTGATATCCGTACACAAACAAAGAGTTTTAAAGGATTCGGCATTATAACAACGACCACAAATTATGAACTGGATGTGATCATCAAGCTCGTTGATCTTGCAAAACAGCGTTCCATATACAGCAATGTCCATACCAGCAGTTATCGCGAACAGCGTCCATACAGTGAAGGTCCGATAGACAATAATATTTTTCAGAACCTGATGAAAACTGCGCTGGAACAGGCTGCAGATGATCTGTGTGTCAAGTTTTCTCCGGACAGCGAGGATTGAAAAACAGCAAAAGAATTAAAATAAGGAACAGGGGATTATGAAAATGAAATACATTGTTGCATTGGTTCTGGGATTTTTTCTGTCTGTGTCCGCGTTTGCGGCAGATAAATTGGCGGTGGCGGAGCCGATCGCCAAAGGCGGCATGAAAGCAGAAGATGTTGAGATGATTTGGAGCATTTTGGAATCTACCGTTGATTCTGATGAATATGCGGTTATTTCCCGTTCGGCTCTGAAACAGATGTTGACAGAAATTGATTTGACAACCAGCTCCGGACTTTTGAACCTCAACGATACTCAGAAAGCGAAACTGGGGAAGATCAAGACGGTGAAATATATCCTGGTGTCTGAAGTCGGGAAATTGGGTACAAGAGTGAATTTTACTGCGAGAATCCTTGATTGCTCCACCGGCGAGATCGATCGTCGGAGAAGAGCCAATTTGCGTGTCAAGGATCTTGATGAACTTGCAGATAAGATCGAACCCACGATACAAAAACTGCTGGCGGATGACAAGCAACTCAATGCGACTGCAATTCTTGTGCCGGTGATCCGGCTTAAAAATGCCCCGGGCTATCTCGCGGCAGATTTCAATAACCGTATGGAACAGGAATTGCTCAGGAATGGTGTCAAGATTCAGAATTTGCAATCTGTTGCCAAAATCCTGGAAGCAAATAAGCTGGATAATCTTTATGAGCTGGAACCGAAGATGTTTGTAAAGGTCGGCAGCTTGCTTGAGGTCCAGTCGTTAATTCAGGCAACGATCAATCGGTTTGAGATTATCAAAAGTGAAATCCATATTGTTGAAACACGCAGAACCGTTGTGATATATGAAGCTGTGCTTGAAGGAAATATCCGCATTATTTCAGCTCAAACAGGATTGGTTCTTGCCAGTATTCCTTTTGAAAACAGTATCAGTTCCCGTGAACTTGGCAGCAAGGCCGGCGGCTGGACGGAGGCTGATTACGGCAAGTTTTTAATCAAAGAAGATTCATATTGGGAGAAAGTTATTTTTCCGCAGTTGAAACGTGGATTGAGTGCTGAATAAGAGGGGTTCACAATGAATTTTGGAAAAATAAAAGTTTTCTTTCTTTGTGGAATCAGCAGTTTGATCCTGACTGCCTGTTCTACTGTGGAGAATTCCCATCGCCAGAAAAATGATATGATGTACGCATATTATCAGGGCAACAATCAGGCGGTGATTGACGAGATCAACTATAAACTCCGCGAACCGCATTGGTATAATACTTCTGTGGTGAATTCCGTGGATGAAGTGATGTGGCGGTTGGAAGCTGGAAGTATGAATTTTCATCTGGGACGGTTCGATGAAAGTATCGAACAGTTCCGGATCGCAGAAGAATTGATCGAGGAATATGATGAACGGGCTATCATCAGCTTCAAAGCTGCCGGCAGCGAATTCGGAATGACTTTAACAAACTTGAATGTTCTTCCTTACCGTGGATTCTGCCGGGATCGTATTGCATTGTCCTTCTACAAAGCATTGGCTTATCTCGGCAGCAGGAATACTCAAAGAAATGCGCGTAATGCATACCTGGCACAGTTGCGCCGTCTTCGCGATGAACACAAAAAGGTTCAGGAGGATTACGCAAAATTCTTCGAAATGGAAGAAGCAGAAATCAAAGCTGCCAAAGCTAAAAATCCTGATGCAGCCAAGAAATTTGACGGAAACGGAAATTCCGGCGCGATGTCGGTTGCAACCCAAAATGCTGATTTCGCAGCTGCATTGGAAGATGCAAAAACAGTCGCGAACAGAGGATACGGAAATTTTCTGAACCCCGCCGCAATTTTTCTTTCCGGACTGGGATGTATTTTGGACAATAATAACTACGAGAACGCGCGAATTGAATTTAAGCGACTCTATGAGGCAATGCCCAATAATCCGGTGTTTCAGAAATATTATGTGACAGCATTGAAGCGAGTGGGCATGAAGATCCCCGCAGAATTGCAGCAGGTCAAGCCCTTTGATTTTTCGTTGGGAAATGATTGTGTGTATGTGATCTCCGCGCATGGCAGAAGTGCAGCATTGAAGCAGATCGCTGTATATTTTCCCATAATGACAGCATGGCCGGTATGTGAATTTTATGCCTCGCCTTTTAAGACGCTGAACGCCGGAGCAGATGGAAAATCATATCCGGGAATGATCCTTGCGGATATGGATGGCGTTTTTGCTCAGGAATTTCAGGAAAGATTACCGGGTATGATCACCCGGATCGTTCTCAGTACGATGATCAAGGAGGCTGCATATTATGGCAGTTTGGCTGCAGTATGGGCTTCGAATATGGATCCCATTGTGAAGGTTTGTGTTGCAACAGGTATTATCATCGGCGGAACGATATACCGTACAGCAATGAATACTGCGGATACCAGATCCTGGGAAATCCTGCCGAAGGAATATCATCTTACGCAATTACCCATGCCGAAAAATCGTGAGGTCGAAATTACCTTGACCGGAAACAGGAATATTTCCGAGAAGGTGAAGATCCCCGGAGATTGTCGTTCTGCTGTTGTTTTCGTGAGCGCACCGAGCGAAAGCAATGTGAAATTTCATGTTTTGCCAATCAGATAAACAAAATAAAGGTATAGAAAACTAATGAAGAAAATTTTTGTTATGGGATGCTGCCTGGTTGCATTGGTTCTGACCGGATGTCAAAACACAGTCAATACAGTCGAAAATACGGATAAAAACGGGACTCCTGTATATATCAGAGACACCAGATTTATCACGGATGGCGCAATGAATGACCGCCTTGCACTGAAAAGAGTCACTGTTTCTGAAACCCAGGAAGGTTTTATGCGGGTCCAGCTTGAAGTGGTGAATATCCGTACCGGAGTATTTGCTCAATTATGGAGCAATCTTACGGGTGATAATCCTTATGTGATTCAGTATTGTTTTTCCTGGCTTACAAAGGATGGTATGAAGGTTGATACGATCACTGCCGATTGGCAGACCGTTTCTATTATCCCCGGCGAAACTGTGTATTTGCAATCAGTCGCGCCGCGTAAAGATTGTAAAGATTTTAAGGTTGATTTGAAAGAAGCAGACTGATAAATATAAGGAGAACAGCAGTATGAAAAGCAAATTCTTTATTGTTGCAATGTGTGTGTCGCTGATGGCAGTTTTGACCGGTTGCGGCGGAACGATGATTTATGAACCCGGCGGTCCCGGTGCTGGTGGCGGCGTCCGTGACCACAAACATATCTCTGCTGAAGAATGGCGCAAAGTCGCCCAAAGTGCAATTCAGGAGGTGAAGAGCAATCCGCGTTTCATCGAATATCTTAAAGAATTCAAGAAAAAATATCCTGAGAGAAAAAGACCTATCATGAAACTGGATGAGACGGCCAACCGTACCACAGATCCTGATTTGGATACGACTACATTGACCGGATATCTGCAGACGGAATTGATCAATAGCGGTCTGGTCGATGTGACTATGGTTGAAGGGAAAGAAGTCAGGTCCGCTGCTGGCGACGGTTCCCGCAATCTTGAGTTTGATGATAATTTTGATCAAACAACTGTTGCCAAACGCGGTACTTTGAAAGCTGCCAATCTTGTTCTTACTCCTGTGATCAGAGAAGATGTCGCAAGAGATGGCAGAAAAAAGGATGTCTCACGAACCTTCATTATCAACCTTGTTGATGTTGACAGCGGTACTGTGGTATGGAAATACGCGAAAACCCTTGCGTTTCTGAAAACAAGACCATATATCGGTTGGTAAAACAGAATTTTCCGGAACATAAGATAAGGATAATTATCTGATGAAAAATATTATTCCTTTGGTTATCGCGGTCTTGTTGGGGCTGGCTGCTGTGTTTGCAGTCAGTCAAACCATGGCGAAAAAAGATGAACAGATTGATACAAAAATCGAAGTCGTTGTCGCCAAAAATGATTTGCCTGAGGGGAAGGAGTTGACCGCAGAACACTTTACCACCGAGAAAAGAGCAAAAGATTCGTTGCCGGCACGATGTGTGAGTAAGGATGAAATGAATATGTTGGTAGGGCAAAAGTTGCTCAGAACGATTAAGGCTGGCGATTATGTTCTGCTTTCAGATGTTGATATGGAACGCAGTATGGGAGAAGAAATCGGGCAGGGCGAGTTAGGTGTACCTGTAACATTTTCGGATACAACACTGATAAAAATGTTACGCCCGAATGATGAAATTGTCATTGCAGGAACATTCACTATTGCTTATGCTTTGAAAGACAGCAAGGACGGAAATGAAAAGGCAAAAACAATAAAAGACGATGTTACTGTAATCGTTTTTCCAAAAGTTAAAATCCTGAAAATCACATCAGACAACAGTGTTATCCTTTCCCTTTCTCCGGAAGATGCATTGAGATTGACAGGTATTCAACAGAAGGCCTCACTTTTTCCGCTGTTGCGTAAGCCGGATGGCAAAACAAATGCGGATGTAAATAATGGCGCAGAGGTGAATTACAGTACACGCAAGGAAATGGAACATATTTCCGGACTTTATTCCCGGCAGAAAAGTAAGGGATCGGCTGCCGGAAAAAACTGAACCTTGTAAGGGTTTGATGCAGTTATGCTGCATTTCATATATGAAATGAATATAGAGACATTCATTTCATATACCGGAACAACATCACAGAAAGAGGTGAAATATGAAAAAATCGGTGTGGATATTCCTTTGTTTCTTTACAATGACAGTTGCCTTTGCTGGTGAATTGATCAGTATTCCGATTAATAATGATGAAAAACTGGTTTTCCCTGTACCCATCGAAAAATATTGGGTAAAGCAGAAAGGAATTGTAGAAATACAGGAAGTTTCCAATAAGGAGATCAAAATACGCGGAATCAAAATCGGTGAAACAAATCTTACTGTAAACGCCGGTGTGACTAAAAATTACACGATCAGTGTAAAAAGTAATATCGGTGATTTGATGAAAAGACTGCGTAACGATTTAAATATTTCGACTCTCCGTTTTCGGGTCAGCGGTGAAAATATCCGTATTGAGGGAAAAGTGACCCGGCAAAAAGACTGGAAGCGACTTCAGACGATTATCGAATTACCGGATTACAAAAGCAAGGTAGTGAATCTTGCTGAATTTGTTGTTTCAGATAGACTGATCGATGATCTGAAAAAAGAATTGGAGAAGGAAAATTTTATTCTTGCTGCTGATGGCAAGAAACCTGTCGCAGGTGAGATTTCTGTATCCATTGACAAGGAGTCCAATATCGTAACGATTTCTGCCGAGCTGTTTAATAAAAAATCGGAAGAACGGCTGCGGAGAATCTTAATGCAGAAAAACTGGCTTGCGATTGATGCTGAACCGGACGAAAATAAAGGACAGATAAAATGCAATCTGAATACTCAAATTGCTGAGATGAATGTCTGCGTCGATGTCGTTTATATCGGTGTTACAAAATCGGAGGCGGAAAAATTTGGTGCAGATAAGGTTCCTAAAGGGGTGTTTGATTTCGGTGTGATCTACGATATCCTTTCCGGAAAAGGTGTGAATCGAACCGCACAATTCGGTGGAAATATAACGGCAACAGTTGAGTTTCTGAAAAGCAACGGGATCAGTAGAATTCATCATGCCGGCACCATTTATCTCGGGAAGGTCTTAAAAGGAAAACTTCATGTCGGCTCCACAATATCGGTCCCTGTCAAAGGTGAATCTGATGGCAGTCTCCAGAATATCGATGCCGGTTTGATATTTGAGGTGGACGGGGAAATTCAAAGCCAGAAAGAGATCGAATTAAATGTTAAATTGACAAATACTACTGCGATTGAAGCTGCACAGGGCGGATATGTCCGGAATGTGGATACTATTGAGGTGCCGGCAAGAAATTATGAATTCGGAAAAACTTTTATCATTAAAACCTCTGATAAAATGAACAGCCAATTCAATAAATCCGGTATGCCGTTGTTGCGTAACCTTCCTGTATTGAGATGGTTTTTCGGCGGTGAAAGCAAAGGTAATGATTCCATGCGCCTCACCGTGCTTATCTCGCCGCGTCTGGATACCGGCGAAAAAATTATGTTGCCGATGGATGATCCAGGTCCTGTATTTGAACCTGAGCCGAAACGTTTTACCGGCTGGCTCAGTTGGCTGAATTGGTTTACCTGGTAAATATACGGGAGATTTTGGTATGTTTCAGATTACAATACATAATCCTGATCAGAAAAATGATATAATAAAGGATGTTTCGGAAACGGATCAGTCGCTTACGATCGGGAGACATTCTGAGTGTGATATTGTTTTGACCGGGAGTGGTGTATCCCGTAAACATGCCCGTTTCCTGTTTATCAATGGAACTGTCTTTATTGAGGATACCGGCAGTTCCATTGGAACAAAAGTAAACAATGTTAAAATTGAAGAAATGACGGAATTGACTTCGGCAGATGTCGTGCAGATCGCCGGTTTCAAACTTTCTTTTTCGGATGGAAACGCGCAGTTGAAACAGCCGGCTCCGGTTATTACGCAGAAGAAAGAGGAACCTGTATCGGCACCGGCACCGGCTCCGGCATCGCAAGTAAACAATTTTCTTGATGAATTCAAGAATGTTTCTGTTTTGTATGAAACCGGAACGATGGATTTGAAACGGAAGATCCATGAAGATATTTTGGAAAGATTGAACCTTTCCGAAGATATTTTGAAAGACACCGCCAACGAAGAAGTCCTGAGCAAAGTAGAGGTTTGTCTTGATCGGGTCCTGAAGGAACGCCGGCATGAAATACCGAGAACGATACCTCTGGACTTGTTCCGTCAGGCTTTGCTTGATGAGCTGATCGGATTCGGTCCGATTACGCCCCTGTTGAGATCACCGCGCGTTTCGGAAATTATGATCAATGGTCCGGACTGTATTTTTGTAGAAAGCAGGGGGCTGCTTTATGAAAGCGGTGTCCGTTTCTTCAATTCACAGCATTTGCTTTCGATCATTCAGCGTATTGTTGAGCCGTTGGGACGTCATGTGGACGATGCTTCTCCCATGGTTGATGCGCGTTTACCGGATGGCTCCCGTGTGAATGCGATTATCCCGCCGTTATCTTTGCGGGGAGCCTCGGTCACTATACGAAAATTTGCTGATAAGAAATTGACGACAGACGATTTGATCAATTTTGGGAGTATGACCCGTGAGATGGCACTGTTTCTGGAAGAAGCGGTGCGTTCAAGGCAAAATATACTTGTTGCCGGCGGGACGGGATCCGGAAAAACGACATTATTGAATGTGCTTTCGCTTTTTATTCCGGAAGGGGAACGGGTCATTACGATTGAAGATTCTGCGGAATTGAAATTGACTCATCGCAATATTGTCAGCCTGGAAGCCAGACCGGCAAATATTGAGGGGAAGGGGAAGGTTTCCATTCGGGATCTGGTCATAAATACATTGCGTATGCGTCCAGACCGGATCATTGTCGGAGAATGTCGTGGTGCGGAGGCGTTGGATATGCTTCAAGCAATGAATACCGGTCATGACGGATCTTTGACGACTTGCCATGCGAATAATCCCCGTGACGCGTTGACCCGTTTGGAAAATATGGTTATGATGGCAGGTTACGAATTGCCGTCCAGAGCGATCCGGGAACAGATTGCCGGTGCATTGAATTTGATCGTTCAGCAAACCCGTATGCCTGATGGGTCAAGAAAGATCGTTCAGATTTCAGAAGTTACCGGACGGGAAGGTGATGTGATTCTGATGCAGGATGTTTTTGTTTTCGAGCAGACAGGATTTGATACCAATGGCAAGGTAATGGGGTATCATACTGCGACCGGAAATATTCCCTATTTTATTGATGAACTGCGCAAGACCGGTCGTTTGAAATTGGATATGTCGGTTTTTGTTCCGCAAACATGATATGAGGTGTTGAATGTTGATGTCTCTGAAAATATTATCGGAGGTCCCGGAAGAATTTAAAATAGTGATGACTTATGGGCTTGTTTTTTTGGCTGCGGTGGTATTTGTCTATTTCGGCGGTGTCACATTATTCAATGCTGCCATGGAAAAACAGGAAAAAAATCCAAATGTCTGCTATGAGCGTCTCCGGCGTTTTATTACTCCGCGGAAACTGTTGTTGAGGCGTTTGACTTTTTCTTTGGTTTTGGGGTTGGCATTATTTTTTATTTTACTTTCTGCCGGTGTGCTGAATGTTTTTATTTATCTGCCTTGTTCCTGTCTTCTGGGATGGATCGGCTTTATGTTGCCGCTTTGGTATTACCAGATGAAAAACAGATCAAGGAAAGATGCTTTTGAGAAAAAACTTCTGGATTTGACAATGGGGCTTGCCAACAGTATGCGTTCCGGGCTTGCTTTGCCTCAGGCATTGGAAGCAGTTTCTAAGAGAATCGGAGATCCCATGCAGGAAGAATTACGGACTGTTTTGCGTGAATACCGGTTGGGATTGGATTTGAGTGATGCTCTGGACCGTTTGAACAGCCGTATGCCGTGTGAAGATTTGCATTTGCTTGTGACAACGATAAAACTGACCACAAAATCCGGCGGCAGTCTTGTGGAAGTTTTGGAAAAAATGGTTGATACGATCCGGTCAAGAACGGAATTACATGAACGGTTGAAAAACATGACTGCACAGGGGCGGTTTGAGGCTCTCGCCATGTCGCTTTCGCCTATTGCGGCTTTTGTTTTGCTTTATTTTATTGATCCGGATCTGATGTTTCCTTTGATTTCCACTCTGACCGGTTGGTGTGCCATCGGAGTCGTTTTGATCCTGATCACGATCGGCTATCTGGTAATTCGCAAAATTATGTCTATTGAGGTGTAAAAATGGAACAGGACAATACGATCATTTATATCATTACATTTTTTGTTGTATTGATACCGTATCTGATTTTGCAGATATTTTTATCTGAATCGCGGAAGACGGTAGATCTGAAAGGCAGAAATCTTCCATTTATATTTCTGAAATGTTATCGGTTTCTGGATATGTTTACTTCCACCTGGGGGAAACAACAGGCGAAGCTTCAACCGAATCGCAGAGAAAATTTAAAGAAACAACTGCTGATCGCCAATATCAAAATGGATCCGGAAATGGTTTTTTCTGCGGAGATCATTTTTTGTGTGATCGGTATGTTGCTGCCGGCATTGCTTCTGATGGGGATTACGAATAAGGGCGGGGCGATCCTTTTTTGCACTTTGATCGGAGGTTTTGTGGGATTTGTTTTCCCTTCCACCAGTATTGCCAGTGCGGCGGATAAGAGAAAAACAGCCATTATCAGAAATCTTCCATTTGCAATTGATTTGATCGGTTCTGCAATGAGATCCGGGCTTGATTTTTCTGCCGCTGTCCGTTATTATGTATCAACAGAAAATGCCGATAATCCGCTGGCGATTGAATTCGGTGTTATGCTCAAGCAAATGGAATTGGGAAAAACACGTATAGAAGCATTGGATGATATGGCTATGCGGATTCAATCTGAAGAATTCCTGTCTTTTTCAGCCGCGGTCGCTCACGGAACGGAAGTCGGTGCATCGATCGTGGATACAATGAAGATTCAGGGGGAGGAAATGCGGAAAGCCCGTTTTAATCTCGCTGAACAAAAAGCCACGCGTGCGCCGTCTATTATGATAATTCCACTTGCAATTTTTATTATGCCTGCCGTTTTTATTATTATCGGGACTCCGGTATTTCTGAAAATACAATCCAGTGGGTTGGGAGGAATGATGTAATATGAAATACCAGATCAAATTTATCAGTGGTTGTTTGGCAGAAAAAGTATTTCCGATCGAAAATAATTCCGTCGCCATCGGGCGTTCCAGATCAAATGATATCAAAGTGGATGCGCCGGATGTTTCCGGAAAACATGTTATTCTGACTTTCGATGGACAGGGGGTAACGCTGGATAATCTCAGTTCCAAAAGAACACTTCTGGATGAGCAGATCCTTGATTTCGGTGGTCATTATGATCTTATTGCCGGACAATGTGTTACCATGGGCGAGGATACCCGTTTCGTGCTGGAATCATTGACTGCTGCTGAAGAAGATTCGGATATTACAAAAATAGATGAAGCAGAAGGACAGGACGCGGACAATGCTTCTACTGTGATTGATTTGGCGGCAGAGGAAGAAAATGATCCGCAGCAGGCGTTGCCGGAGACTGACAAGGCTGTGGAACCGGTTGCACAGGTGATCGCGGAGGATACGGGAAAGGAATCGATTTCTGAAAGTGAGGAAACGATTGCGATGCAGACCCGGATCGCCTCTACGGAAGAATTGGAATTTCTGAAGGAAAAACATCAGAAGCAGCGCAACAAAAAATATTTTGTCTGGAGTTTTATCGGAGTCCTTCTGGTGGCTGGATTGATCACACTTTACTGGACCAAAATTCATCACGAACCTGAAACATTTATTACCTGGCCTGTGGATCAGGATGGAAATGAACTTCCCGCTGTACAGGTTTTCCCTTATACTGCTGATGTGAAGTTCAGGGATATTTGTGTGATCAGTCCGAAAGATTCCATTATAAAACAGAGTCCCGGAAAAATTGAAATTGAGACCAGACTTGGCAAGTACAGAGATGTTCCGCTCAATATATTCTTTGAATGTTATGAGGACTCTTCATCTTTGCTCAAGAACAGAGAAACCGTACTTGCAGATTGGATGAAACGCAAAAAAGGCGATGGATTTGATTTTGGGGCGATCAAGGATATCCGTTTTTACATGAAGAATCATGGGATCCCATTTTTGAGTGTTCCTTACCGCCGTACCATCAATAATGAATCCTGGTCCGGATATGCGTTGCTGATCCGTTATGGGCGTTGGTGCTTTTTCCAAATGAAAGAGGTTCCGACAAGGGAATTCTGGCAAACTGAAATTTTTGTGAGGGATTATGCTCTTTTAGGCTTTACTACTTCACTCCTCAATAAGCATTGGGAGGGGATGGAAGAATTAGCTGACGGCACGGTTGAAGAAAATGTAACGGAGGCTGTAAATCTGCTTGAAAAGGATGCACCATCGAACTGGGGAGAAATTCATAATTTGCTCCGCAGTGCGTTGTGTAAGATCTATTATTATCACAATGGCGATCATAAGTTGAAGATGGAAACATTGAATGCATTGGTAAAATTCAGATCGGAGCAGGTAAAATGGTATAATATGAAATGGCTTGCGTTGAAAGATGCTGAATTGAGAAATGCAAAAGGCGAGATTATTCAAATCAAAAAAGATGCAAAGTCCGCATTTTCATCTCCGGAAGATTTACGCCATAATAACATGAGGAAAGACAAATGGGGAGGAAAGACAAATGGGATTAGGTAAAAAAAATCAATTTGTATTGCGTCTGGAATATAATGGTACGATATTATATGAGGTCAATGCTCAGAATATTTCAGGCGAAATCACTATTGGCAGAGATTCTTCCTGTACATGGCTTTTACCGACCACGGATCGTTCTGTCAGCAGTCACCATGCTGTGATTGTGGTAAGACGGAAAAATGTGTATATTGAGGATACAAAGAGTCGCAATGGTATTTACTTCAATGGAGAAAAGATTTCTTCTCACCGGCTTGCTGTCGGGGATCAGATCGCCATTGGCGAATGTAAACTTTTTGTGGAGCGGCCGAGCGAACAGTTGAAGAATGTATCCAAAAACAATCAGCTTGAGTTGTTGAATGGAGCGAAAAAGGGAGTGATTTCTGATTTGGATAAAGAAATATTCCGAATCGGTTCTGCTCCGGATTGTGATTTGGTTTTTACCGACAATGTGATTTCCCATGTTCATGCTCAGATCGAACAGAAAAAAGATGGCAGCTGCTGGATTCAGGATTGCGGCAGCCGCAATGGCACAAAAGTCAATGGGATCGCTTTATCCGGCGACCGGAATGACGGCGGCCGTCTGTTGCAGGATGGAGATATTATCACAATATCCTATTTGGAATTGCGTTTTCTGGATAAACATTTTGTTCATGTGCGGTCGCATCTTATCGCAAAAATTGTGGCGGTTGTATTGACTGTCGGTATTGTTCTGGGGGGATATTTCTTTATCCGGCTGGTTGCGCCATCTTCCAAAAAACATATTGATTTTGCACGCAGTTATGCGGAAAAATGTGAATTTCAGAAAGCCCGTGCGCATCTTGAACAGGCACGGGATGCCTGGGGCGCGATTATTTACAAGGAGGAACGGCTTGAGCTTGGCAGGCGGATCGATCAATGGGAAAACACGCTTAAGGTATGGGGTGATGTTCAGAAAATGCTTTCTGAACGGAAATGGAGTGAAGCCAATGATAAGTTAAGGCCGCTGATCAGCGATGATATGGAATTATGGCGGTGGAATAATACAGATGCCAACGAATCAAAACTTCTTGCTTTGATGTGCAATCGTTTGATTGAAACTTATCTTAAGGCGCGTTCCATCCTGAAAGATTCGGATCTTGAGACAAAACGCATGATAGCCGTTATAAAAGAATTGGATCATGTTTTGAAGGAAACATCATCCGGAATGCCTGATTATCTGAAACCGCTTTCAGCTTCTGCAAAAGATATCAGAGATGAACTTAATCTGGTTTGTGAGGAATTGGAAATCATCCGTAAACTGCTTGATCGGCAGAATCATGTGGAATATTTGGAAGATACAAAATCAAATCTTTCAAAGTTGCGGAAGGCTTCCGAAGAACGGGCGAAACACCGGAAAGCGGCGAAAAAACCGATTTCCGTCAAAGCGCAGTCTCTTTGCAATGATCTGCTGACTCCATTTGAGATTCTGGAGGAAGCTAAGAAATGTCTGATGGCAAATTATATTGCTGCTGCCTCATTGGAAAGAGAAGCGATGGTGAAGAATTTGGAGATGCTGTCCCGGAAGGAACTGGAGCTTTGTCTGAAGCGTTTTCCGGTCCTTTTTGATATAAAAAAAGAACTGGAAACGCGCAATACCAATTGTTATAAAACAGCAGAAACGCTGATCGGTTATGTTGAAAATCTGAAGGAGAACAAGTTGGTACCCGGAAATAAGCCGGATTGTATAAAAACGGTCTTTGACAAAAAAACGCTGGATAAGGTCCTTCAATGTGATACGCTGGATCTGCCCGCAATACAGCAAAATCGCTCCAACCCGTCCGGTGAATATGACCGTGTCCTGGGAGTTGAAGTCTTCTACAATTATCTGCGTGCTTTGCCTGAACCCTTTGATCGCAGCCTTTTGAAAATGACACCGTTTGAACCGGAGCTTATCCGGGCGGTCCACGCATTTGAACTGTTGGCGGATTTTATGAATTTTGCCGGACTGGATGAAATGAAGGAAATAATAACGGTAGAGCATGAGAAAAACAAGGTCGGCGATATCATTTTGTACGCAGATGATTTGCTTCAGCAACGGAATGATCTGATCGAAAATATGCTTGAGCAATATGAAGAAAAGAAAAAAGACAGAAAATCCATTATTGCCGGTATGATCGCTATGCTGCTCGGTCGCGATACTGACAGACTGCCGGAAAAACTTCCTGAGGAGATCGCGGAATGGTTTGAAACGCAGATCGGAAAAATTCAGGAGATTACGGACCTGCCAACCGATGAGGCAGAAAAAAAAGCACCGGAGTTATTTAAGATCGCTTTCCCGGGTGAGCCGCTGTTGGAAGAATATTGGTTGAAACGGGATGCCGCGGGGAAGCAGAATTAAGGAATTATAAATATGCTGAAAAATGAAACCGGATCTGTGATTATGGAATATGCAATTGTTACATCAATTATGGCAATCGCTGTATTTTCTTTCTGGTATCTGGCAATTTATTCCTTTGATCCTGCTACCGGAGAAGATAAATTTATCGAACTCGGTTTGCAGATGCAAATCTTTTTTCAATATATCGTAAACGGGATCGCATTACCGATCCCATAAACAAAAATAACCGAAAGGAACACAAAATGCAAAACAGAAAAATCAAAATCGCAAGAGCAAAAAGAACTAAATTCGGGCGTTTCCTTTGCCGGATCCTCGGCGAGGAAAATGGTGCAGTCGCTATGGAGTATGTCATTATCGGTGTCCTCGTGGCAGCTGCGGTTGTGGCTATCGTGATGGTTTTCGGAGATGCGATCGGTAATATGTTTGGTACCATGATAACGTCACTTTTTGATCCTAAAAAAGCTGCTGAGGAAAGAATTAAGGATGGTGAAACCAAACTGGGCGAGATTGATGAGGCGGAAAAGAGAGGAGACGAGATCCAGACGGGTAAAGAAGGCGGTGGCAACAGTGGAGGAGGTGGCAACAATGATGGCGGCAATGGTGGCAGCATTGACTGAGGAGTGAAAACGGACTGATGGACAATCCTCTTTATCTTTTTGCCATATTGACGCCCTGGCTGGTGATTTTGTGTTATTATGATTGCCGGTACAGACGCCTTCCGAATCAACTGACCTTGAGTGTTCTGTTGATCGCACTTGTCTGGCGTTTCGGCAGTGGTGGTTTGCCGTCTTTCTGTGACGGTTTGACCGGAGGATTGTTCAGCGGTTTATTTCTGCTTCTTCCTTTTTATTTACGCAGTGCGGGTGGCGGTGATGTAAAAATGCTTACGGCAGTTGGCTGTGTTTTAGGCTTCAGCCGGGTAGCGTTATTATTACTGATCACATCCGTTTCCGGCTTGATTCTTGCGATCGTAATGTTGATATTCGGTTTGGCGACCGGTCAACGCCTGAAACATTATTTGCGTTGCCTGTTCGATTGGCGTTATGATCGCAAAGCAGGCAGGGAATCTTTACCGCCGAAATCGGATGAGCGGGCAAGGATCCCCTTCGGAGTTGCCATTGCGGTTGGCGTATGGGGAACTCTATTTGTGGAGATCATTCAGAGGAATGGAGTTTCCGGATGAAAGGAAAGCATGATAAAGGTTCTGTGCTGATGGAATGTGTACTGGTTATGCCGATACTTTTATTTTTGATTCTCGGCATTGTGCAGTTTTCACAAATAATCGTTGCAAAACTTTTGACTCATTATGCAGCGTATTCCGCAGCCAGAGCAGCAATTGTTTATCATCCGGACGATTATCGGGACGCGGGCGGGAAATTTTATCCGTCCAGCGGACCATTGCATCAGGCAGCGTGTATTGCATTGGCACGGCTCGGCGCAGCGGGCGATTCTGCTGCCTTGAAGAATGATATTGTGATTCCCGGTTGGGGAGCGATTGAAGGATCAGGAAAGGTGTTTGATCGGGTGCGTATTTCGGGCAGAGATTATTCAGAAGCATCGGATGTAAAGGATTTGGAGAATACGACACAGGTACCGGCGGTGGAAGTGACGGTTACTTTTGAATTTCCGCTGCTGATCCCTTATGCGGGGCGTATTATCGGGATGTTTGCCGCGGGAGGCGATGAATTGAAGCAGGATGTTGCGGGGTATATAAGTTCCTCACCCGGCAGTTATAAAGCCGATGAACATAATACGATCACCCTGAAACAAAGTTGCATTATGGCACGGCCGTGGAGTACAAAAACATTTCCGCGCGCAGTGAAAAATAAGTAAGAAAAATGGAAAAAGGATCGGATTTCCTGTTATGAAAAGAACAGTTACAGCGGCATGGCAAAAGACCAGATCATTAGGCAGAGACGAAAGCGGCGCGGCTTTGGTGATCACACTCGCGCTCTTCTTATTCCTTTTTATTATGGTCTCGGCAGTTTATGCTGTGGGTGAAACGATCCAGCAGAAGATCGAACTTCAGAACGCGTGCGACGCGGCAGCTTATTCTGCCGCTGTGGTTCAGGCAGATGGCTTGAGTCGTATGGCAACGATCAATAAAGCAATGAGTTGGACCTATGTTCAAATGAGTAAACGGCAAATGGACTATATCACTTACCGTTTCCTGCGTCTGACGGAACAGCGTTTTATTCAGGATTACAACAATGCCAAAGACTATCATGCCTGTTGTTCTTTTTACAAATCAATAATACAGATCCCCATTCCCACAGGAAGTTGGGTCTCCTGTAAACATAAACATCACAAGGAAGGGACCGGTTGGTGGTGTGGTACCGGCCCCGGCACGAAGCAGCATAGAAAATTACGGATCAACGGCAGAGAAATAGAAATAGATGATCTTACCAATGTATTAAATGCCTTTGGCTCGCAGTGGGATGACGATGGATGCACCTATAATCAGGTCAGCCCGCCCAAACCCGATACGATCCCCGATAACGAGGCAGATATTTCCAATGTGGAAACGGCTCTTCTGGCATATTACAATAAATCAAAAAAAGATCTTTTATTGACGCAGTACAATCAGAATCAGCAGACACCTGTGAATCAGGATGATGCCGGTTTTCAGGAATGGCTTGCTTCAAAAAATTATCAGGATGTTTCCGATCCGACCGATAGTGATTATGTGGCGTGGTTGAAAGAAAACGGTTATTCCGAAACGACCGAAACAGAAGGTGATGTTCAAGTAACCTATACATGGCAGGAAAATTTAGCGGATGACCTTTATCAGAAGTTTCTGTCATACACAGGCTCTTCTGACCCCGCTCTCCCGGGAAATAACGCAAGTCAGGACGAATGGAACCAATATCATGTGGATTCTGCCAATATGCAAATTAAATTCAATGCCTGGATCGCATCCCTGAACGAGGAACAATGTGTTTATTTGGCACTGGGAAAAGGGGATCCGGGCGTTGCCGCTTCGATCCCGAAAACGATCCCGTCCGGTCTGAATCTGCATACCCACACGCCCACACCGCCAACGCAAACAAATCCGACACCAACTGTATTGTCGGAATATGAAAAATGGGGATTCAAACTCGGGCAGAAGATCGATTATGATAAACGCTCTATTGATATGATGTATGCGGCTCTTACTATGATCAATGCAAATATGACCGAATCTATGCGCGATACTGCAAGATTGGTGCTGGAACGCAATATAAAAGCGTCCCATCCTGATTTGCTGGACGATTTTATTTATACGATCTCTGTTCCGAATGTTCCCGATCCTTACGAGGTCCTGGCTTCTTCACCCGATGAACCACAGTTGTCATTTTATTTTTCGGCATTGCCGAATACGGAAGCCGGAGAACGGGTGTTTCTGGAAATGGGTGCCGATGGCGCAAAATATTCCCGCCTTGCGGAATATTTCGGTACAAAAGATCAAAACGATGAGCAGGAAATATGCTCTGCCGGATTGGATCAATGGTTTATCCGGGGCTGTGCAAAATATACAAAGGGCGTGAATCAGGATGAAAATGGTGTTTATTTCACTCCGCAGGATACATATAGATTCGCACAGGACGATAAAGTGATCGGTGGTGAAGGGACCCCCGGAATCATGCGTGTTTACAAATCCGCCGGAATCAATGAAACGGGAGCCGGTTTTATTTACAATCAGGTCGATCGGGGAAATCATTATTTTTCTTTGCCAAATCCGCAAATCAGTTTCGGAGCAAGCACCGGCGGCGGTACGATTCTGGGAAAGTGTTTTGAGCTTTTTAAAGATGCCTTGCTTGATCCGTTGCTGGAGGATTTGAACCAGACCATACAGAGTACGGGGCAACAGTTGATCGATTGTGCGCCATCTTGTGAAAATATGAAAGATTCCAATTATGCCATGTGCAAAAATGTTCAGGACACCATAGCTCTTTATTCCGAATATGATTGGGCTTCTGCAAAATGGTGGTGTTTTTGGAAAAGAAAAAAATTCTCATTCCGGAAAAAATGGATCGCACATTTCCCGTTCCCGAAGTGGTTTTGCGGCTCTGAACCGACCCATCTCATCGATGGGGGAATATTGGGGGTGAATTTGGGACCATTAAGCAGTATGATGGATGTATTGCCGCCGATCTTCCCCCCGGATGATTTGGGAACAACTCACGGTTATCTCAAAGATTCCTGGGATGTGGTCGGATTTCTCAGACAGGCTGAGCCGATCATTCGCGGAAAGTCATCCATTTCAAGAGAAGAATACCGCAGTTGTGTAATCATGCCTGATGATCCCACATTCTTTTTGAAGGGACACGCCCGTATTTACGGAGATGACAAGGATATTTGGGATTCCAGATATGCGGGAGTTCAGGCAAAACCATGGGTGCTGAATGAAAAATTTTTCAATGGTCAGGGGACGATTATCGTCGGTCTCGCCAGAAAACATACCAATCCCTTCTATTGGTTGAACCGTAATCTTTCCGAAAAAAATATCAAACGCGGAATTTTCTCATTTTTCAACACACCATCGTATCTGAATGTGCCGGCAAATTATGTGACGGCAATGTCTGCCGCCCGGGCGGCTGTCCGGCGGAGACGCGCAAATGATCCGTCATATCATTATTGTGTATCGTATGATAATCGTGCGGATGCGGAGATGCTGGTTTCCAATGAAAAAGGACGCAAATGGATGCCCCTTGGCAACAATCCCGACGATGATCACATACATATTGGTTGCGTGTGCGGCAATACAGCCAGATTGAGCAAGCAGTGGAATTTATCGGAAACCGATTGGGATGCCACTTTGCTGCCGTTGCGCTTTGCCCGCAGAGCCTCCAATGGCAGCCGATGGGATGATGATGATAATGTCGCAACCCTTGACAATCCTTTTATCAATTCCGTCTGGCAGTCACTGGGAAATTCCACATCAACAAGAACTGGTATTCCAAAATCAATCCGCAGCACGGAAGATCATAACGAAATCGACTCTAAAGAACTGTTGAAACTGAAAATATATTAATCAAATAAAACAAAGGAGAAACAGATGAACATCAGGAGAACATTGCTTTGCATGGCGTTTTTACTCACAGGTGGCTGTTTTACTGTATCTGCAGCTCAAAGTGAACCGCTTGCTGCAGATCAGAAGCAGGTGGTAAATTATGCAAAATTTACCATGACCGCAGAAACCTTCAGAAAAATGGCTGCCCAGTCTCAGGAAAATGTGGAACCTTTTCTGGCAAAAAGCAAGAAAGCGACATGGAAAACCAGTTTCAAGGCTTTTTCTGAAGAACAGATGAGAGATTTCTTTATTGGCGCATTGATTTATCATGGCGAATTTTCCGATAGAAAAGCTGTGATCGGTTTTTATAATCCATGGTGGGATACTCTTCTCCTGACCGAATACATTATGACAGAATCTGATATTCCCAAAATTGAAAAATTTTATTTCCTCGCAGGAGAAACATTCCGGAATGAAAAAATTTCTGAGATCCCCGATTACTCCGGAGTCGTTTCCCTGGACGAAACACCGCTTGCGATCAATGTGACCCGCCTGCAACAGAAAACACTTGCAGTTTTCAATAAAAGCTATTCTTCATTGAGCGATAACCGTATAGAGGAAAAATATTCACTCACAGGAGAAAAGTTGGAAGAAAATTTGAAGGCGATCCAAATTCGATCCGCATTGCGTTTGAAACAGGTTTCCGATCTCATTAAAAATAAAAAACATTATAACGAAGCCTGGCTGCTTGCTCAGATGATGCGGACCGGCGCAAAACGGTATTTTAAGCAAATCTTTACCGTTGATGCCAATCAGGAGATCATCAGGCATTTTCTTGAATTGGATCCCAAACTGCGTTCCGGTTTTGTGCCGTATGGCTATATTACAAGAACGGAACAGGGAAAAGAAAGAATGTATGTCTTTGTGAATTCTGAAGTTCCAAGACTTTATGCAACAGCTTCTCTGGGAGGCGGTTGGAGAAAAACAATTTTTGAATGGTACGATTTCGGATTGGGCGACCGGCTGCTCGAAATTTGGAATTCCCGTCAAAAAGGGGTGGCAAAATGAAAAATATGTTGAAACTTATTCTGATTTATTTTTCTGTCGCGCTGCTGCCTGTCGCTGCATATTCAGCAGAAAAAACAGCAGAAAAAACAGCAGAAAAAACAGCGGTTTCTGCTAATGTGGATAAGATCGTATCCAAAGTGCAGACGCTTCTGCATGAAAAAGTTGATGCCAAGATAGAGGCTGCATTAGTGGATTTGATCTCAGATGTGAAATGGAAAGATTCACAGGCTGTGTTGAAAACGGCATTGTCACAGATCAAATCCGGTAAAATTTCGGAGATAGATGTAAAAAATATTTCCAAAACCGTGATGCTGGATGCGATCAAGGATACCGTTTCCAAGAACATGGGCAGCAATGAAGCCGCTGCGGTAAATGATGCTATTACAAGCCTGGTCAATGAAGGGACCGAAGGTCTGAAAGATTCTTTGCAGAATACGACCAATCAGCTGATCGATAAATATGTTGCCGGCAAAGGTTCAAAGGCAGCTTTGAAACAGGCGGTTTCGCAGTTGCGCGATGGCAAAATTTCCGAAATAAAATGGGGCGAACTTTCTAAAACAATGGTCATTGATGGATTAGGTTTGATCATTGACAAAAATATGGGGAAGGAAGAAGCCAGACATGTGAAATCGGCGTTGGAGGGGTTGATCCGGAATGGTAAAGATGGCATGGTGGCATCTCTCCGGGACAGTGCCAATGAAATGATCGATAAGTATGTGAAGGGGGATGAGGCAAAAGCCTCGATGAAAAACGCAGTAGATGCAATCGCGAATGGTGATATATCTAAAATCGATTTTGTCGATCTCGGCTCAAAAGTTGCAGTAGGCGGGGTTACAGATTGGATCGACCGTCAGGATTGGAGTGATGGTCAGAAAGATGCAGCCAAAAAAGTACTTAATGGTTTTGCCGAAGATGGTCTGGATGGTTTGACCGATGCTGGAAAAGAGATCCTGAAAGAAAAACTGACAGAGTGCGTTGGCGAAGAAAAAGCCGACGAGATCATTGGTGAAGTGGATAAATTCTTTGCTGGAAAGGATGTTGATAGGGGAGTCATTGGTGATGGTGTTATCTCCATTGTGGCAAGCAAGTTGGAAAAAAAAATAATTGAACAGTTTGATAAGCTGGCGGAAAAATATCCTGCGTTGAAAAAGATTTTCTCCACATTAAAAAAGACTGTTTCCAATGTGTTTGGTATTTTGACCTCCGATATGTCATTATCAGAAAAGTTGGCTGCACTTGCCAATCTGGCAAAAGAATTGTTGAATGAACTCATTGAGAATATCAAAGACTTCCTGAAAGATCAGATCTCAGCATTGTTGCAAAAATTTACTCAGATTGCAGTAAAGCTTGTGCAGGAGTTGTTGGATTTCATTAAAAAGGAGATCAAACAAGTCCTGAATGAGATCAAGGCGTTTATCGGTAAGGTCAATGAAATGATAAAAAATTTGAAAAAGGTCGCAACGAAGGTTCAGGAAACGGTTATAGATGTCAAAGGGGTATTTCAACCAGTGCCGAAGGGATTGGTGAATATCATGAATGGAGATGAGAAGAGAGAATCTGCTCCTGAACCTGCTCCTGAACCTGTCCCCGCCTATTGATGATGCAAGGTGCTTGGAATGTCGGCAAAATTAAAACGCAAAAAAAGAAATGACGGTGGTTCCGTATTGATGGAATTTCTCATTGTCGCACCGTTGTATTTGCTGTTGTTCGGCGGGTTGATGCTGATCAGCGAAATACTCTTTGCGCGAATGAATCTTTGGAATCACGACCGTATGCTGGCGTGGATCGCGGATGATCGCCGTCATACCAATACTGAGGTATTGGACCGGGTCGTTGATATTATCAAGACCAGTTTTGAGTTGCCGGATATTCACATCAATGAAGCGGGGGAAACGGTGATAAAAACCGATCATTATGATTTTGAGAATGAAAACATCAATGATGACGAATGGGCGGCAGCATCTAAAAACGATTCCCAGGCACAAACGCAATATATTCAAAGTAATTATTGGTGCAGAATGTATAATTCTCAGATCCCGTTGAAAATGAATACGATCCCTGCCAGTATCCGGGGACCTATGGCTGTTGTCGGTATTTTTTCCGGAGACAGTGATTCCCCCATCCCTGTAATTGATTTTTACAGGGAAGGCAGTATTCATCTGGACCAACGCAATCTGGACCGGCACTATGTCGTGCATCGCTATGCTTATAATCTCGCGGACAGCAACGCGCATGACAGGGATGCCACCGGCTCTGATTTGTATCAGGGAGTCGTTTGGAACATTATCGGGGAACCCTGGATCCGGAATGAAGAAAACACAATGCAGAATATTACTCAACCGCAACAGAATAATCAGGGTGATTTTTCGTATCAGAGATTCTTTCTTTCAGCGTGGAGTGAATAATCATGTATAAATGCCTGCTCATAATATTTTTTGTGCTGTATTGGACTGTGTGCAGTTTTGCCGCTCCTGCAAGTCCGGCGGTCAGAAAAGGAAAAACATGGGAAAAATCCGGTGTTTTTGAAAAAACATTGGTCGCATCCAAACTGCAGGTCCGTGCAAAAATGACCGGTTCCGGATATCGTGAAAAACATGAGATTTTTCTGAACCGGAATAAAACACATTCCATTATATTGTGGGAGAAAGGGCAGGAGCAGGTTATTTTCATGTTGTGGCAAATCAATATGAATCAAACGGGGTACTCATTCGGAAGGACATCCAATGTCAGAAGAAAATAATTCCATCTTTTATGAATTTGCAAATTATTCTGATACCGGTCTCGTTAGAAATAATAACGAGGATGCCATGCTTCTGCTGCCGGAGGATGGATGTTTTGCTGTCGCAGATGGTATGGGCGGTGGTGAGGCAGGTGAGATCGCCAGTCGTATGGTCATTGATGCCGTGAATGTTGCTGTACACAATTCAGAAAATGAATCCCCCGGTGAACGTAAATATGCGCTGCTGCAAAATTTGATCCGGGTCAACTCGGATATCGTTTCTTACAAAAAAAATCATTGTTTTCAAATGATGGGCAGTACGGTTTCTGCAATTTTATTCGATTCATGGGAGCCGTCAAAAATTTATTGTTGTCATGTAGGGGACAGTCGGATCTATTGTTTCAGAGATGGTGAGATCTTTCAGATCACCACGGATCAGACTCTTGGGGAAGAAATACGGAAAAAAGACTGCGGCAATATTCAAAAAATTGCACCACAGGCATTTCATGTACTGACTCAGGTTATCGGAGGAACTTCATCCCTGTTCCCTGAATGGCGGGAAATTACCACATTTGAAAACGATATCATCTTTCTGTGTTCCGATGGCGTAACTACCGTTTTGTCAAATTATGAATTGGAAACGATCATGCAGACTTATACTGAACCGGAGCTGATTCTGAACGCTGTTAAAAAGCAGGTATTGGCAAATGGTGCGCCGGATAACTTTACTATGATCTGTATCCGCTTGAATCGTGTCCCACCTGCGCGGATGATAGATGATGATGACCGGAAAGAAAATGATTTCCTCATGCACCTTTCCGGAAAATTTTGCAGAAATAACAGAATTTGAGGAATATAGCATTTCAGGAGAAGTAATATGGAACAGACGAATTCATTTCTTGTTTTGTTTTTGCAGCCGGTAAAAGATTTTTTAGAAGATGACAATGTCTCAGAAATTCTCATAAATGGACCGGAGCAGATTTATATTGAAAAAAATGGAAAATTGCAGAAAACAACTGCCCGTTTCGCCAGTGAACCTGCGTTGATGGCGGCGGCTTCCAACATTGCAAAGTCTGTTGGGCGTATTCTGAATCTGGATAACCCAAGGCTGGATGCGCGTTTGCCTGACGGCAGTCGTGTTCACGCGGTGATTCCTCCCCTCAGTCGTTGCGGAACGGTGATCGCCATCCGCAAATTCAAGAAAGATACGCTTTCCATTGAAAAAATGCTTTCTTTCGGCAGTTTGTCGGATGACGCTGTTATGTTGATCAGGGCTTTGGTCGCTCTGCATAAAAATGTGATCGTTTCCGGTGCAACATCTTCCGGGAAAACTTCTGTGCTTAATGCGCTCAGCAGTTTTATCGGAAACGATGAACGCGTGCTGGTCATTGAAGATGCAAGCGAATTGCAGCTCCAGCAGGATCATGTGGTCAGTTTTGAAACAAGAAAGGCGGATAAAAACGGAAACGGGGAGGTTACCATCCGGGACCTGATCGTTTCTTCTCTCCGTCTGCGTCCGGACCGGCTGGTTATCGGCGAAATCCGCGGCGGCGAAGCATTGGATCTGCTTCAGGCTCTCAATACCGGACACGCCGGGTCCATGTCAACCATCCACGCAAATACGCCACTGGATTGTCTCTTCCGTATCGAAACCTGCGCTCTGCTCAGCGGAATCGACATCCCCCTTACCGCTCTCCGTGCGCAGGTCGCTTCTGCAATCGATGCGGTCGTTCATACGGCACGCCTTTCCGATGGTTCCCGAAAAGTGATTGCCATCTCTGAAGTCATGCCGCTGAAAAATGGAGAGTACCAAACCCGGGATCTGATTGTATGGCAGACGGACCGGATCTCTCCCGATGGCAAGGTCGAAGGCAGATTCGTTTTGAAAAATCAACCATCATTTACGGAGCAGGCTGCAATCGCGCAAATCCCGCTCCCGCAATACTGAAAATAAGGAGTCTTTGTTATGGATGATAATATGCTTTTAGTCACAGGTATTGGATTTTTAATTTTAAGTGCATTGCTTGTTTATCTGGGGGTAAGACTGTTTATGCTTCTGTTCAAAAAATGCGAACAGAACAGAAAACATCAGGTCATCTTCTTTGCCGTACTTCTGTTTATTTTTGCTTGTTGCGGTTGCGTTCTGTTTTGGGATCCGGCAGCACCGTTTGCGTGTTCTGGCATGTTGTGTCTGTTATTTAGTGAGCCAAAGGTATCGTTTATTACAATGCCAACATGGGACAAAATTCTTCCTGCTCTACTCATTATCATATTTTCGTTATGCTGCATCATAACTGCTGTTATTCTCTTGATACGGAAAAAGTTCATCTGCGGTTCAATTTTACTGGGTTATACTGCGGCATTGGTTTGTTTTGCATATAGCATATCACCGGTCAAAATTATGGATGATAATATGCTTTTAGTCATAGGTATTGGATTTTTAAGTGCATTGCTTGTTTATCTGGGGGTAAGACTGTTTATGCTTCTGTTCAAAAAATGCGAACAGAACAGAAAACATCTTGCCATATATTTGGCGATTCATGTGGCTGTTTCATTTGTTTTTTGCTGTATCGCATTCTTGTGTTATAAAAATCCTTTTTCGCGAGATGTGGGTGTATTGATTGCAGCCCTGTCTATCACCGGGATCTGTGCTGTTCCTGCATTGCTTGTTTATCTGGGGGTAAGACTGTTTATGCTTCTGTTCAAAAAATGCGAACAGAACAGAAAACATCTTGCCATATTTATTATAATTTTTCTGTTCGTTACAGCCATATTGTGTGCGGCAACATATCTCTACGATCTGTTTTTAGCTTTGTCTTTAGGTTCTTATGTTTGTTGCATGCCTCATCTTGCCGAGTTACTTCTAATGCTAATGCCTCTACTGCTTTTTGTCATTCCATTTGCGTTGTCCTGTTTTGTTTCCTTTGTCGTTTTGCTGATAAGAAAAAAACTTAGCAGTGTTACTTTTTTACTCTGCGGGATTCTGCTATGTATTTTTGTAATGTTTCATTCCCCAGGGAAAATGATTCTTTTCTCAGAAAGGTGTCGACACTGCGGCATCAATCCACGCTCATATTGTGAAAGAATCATTACGAGCCATTGTATCGAATGTCATAAAGCGTATCAACAACGCGCGCATTGCAGTGCTATCAATGTGTATTACAGCGCGGGAGTAGAAGGTAAATGTCCGGAATGTGTCAGTGAATGGATGATTCAACATCGCGAACGAGAGAGAGATATGTATTATGACACATCAACTGAAAGATGATATGTAATTTTTGCAGTTATCATTCTGCGCTATGTAACGATTGATTTTGCAACAGACTGAAAATATGAGACATACAGGATATCTGAGAAACGAAGAAAAACATAAAAACCGGAACACAATTAACAGAAAGGAATCTCCAAACATGAAAACAAAACTTTTAACTCTGTTCGCCGGCGTATGCGCTGTGATCCTGACTGGTTGTACCAGCGTGGCAACATTTGATTATGCTGCGGCACCCGGTCCGATGATCAAAATCAAAGAAGCCGGGAGTTCGACAAAAACGATTGCCGTATTGCCGTTTTTGGATCAGCGTGGAGAAAAATATGCGGATCCTTCTCAGGCGCATATTGCGGCAGCTTATCCTGCAGGGGATAACGGTTCATTTTATTTGGGCTTCATTCCGTTGCTGCCCGCCGGTTTTGTGGAAAAAGGCGAGCCGGAAAACAGTCCTGATTTTGTGTCTATGGGGCGTTTTCACTTTGATGTTCAAAACGATCTTGCCGACGCGTCAATGCTGAGTCTCAAAGCATCCAATCTTTTTTCCAAAGTCACCAGAGCCAATAATCTGGAACAGGCACAAGCCGATTATATCTGGCGCGGCAAATTGACCAACACCTATTACAGCGGCAGTATATTTTCCTATTGCATCACCTATTTCTTTGCGCCTGCATTGTGGGTGATCGGTGCGCCTTACGGTGTTTCCGAAAATGAATTGTGGCTGACTTTTGAATTGGTGGAACGCGCCAGCGGCAAAGTGGTTTGGTCTTACGGATTCCGCGAACGCGATTATATCATTCATTGGCTTTATGCCCGGATCGGCAAAGATACGAGTCTGTATCCCCAGTTGATGAAAAAGGCAATGAACGGTGCGCTTGTTGATCTGAACAAAAAAATGCCGAATCTGTAATTTTATACAAGAGGAACTTGCGTAATGAGATGGCTGAAAAATGAGGCCGGCGAATTGAAAGCCGGCGATAAATTTGAAAAATATACAATCGAAAAACTGCTCGGTAAGGGTGGTATGGGGGCGGTATATCTTGTCCGGCACAATATCCTGGATTCATTTTTTGCCTTGAAAGTTTTGTTTCCGGAGGTCGCAAAGAAAAATAAACAATTTGTTGACCGTTTTATCCGGGAGGCAAAACTTGCCTGCAAGATCAAGCATCCCAATTTGATCGCGGTTCATGATGCCGGAAAAAATAAAAGCAACGGGATGTATTACCTGATCATGGATTATGTCCCCGGTGGAAATGTTCGTGATTTTCTGAAGAAACGGGGCAGCTTTTCAGAAAAAGAAGCAGTATCGGTGACGGCACAGATCGCTTCTGCGTTGAATGAAGCGCACTTGCATAATATGGTGCATCGGGATATCAAGCCCGATAATATTATGTTCACGGATTCCGGTGTTGCAAAACTGGCAGATCTCGGTATCGCCAAGTCATCAAACGAACAGGATACCATGCTGACGCTTGAGGCTTCTGTTTTCGGTACGCCTGCATATATGTCCCCCGAACAGGCAATGGATGCCAGAAATGTCGATTGCAGAGCCGATATTTACAGCCTGGGAATCGTTCTTTTTGAAATGATTTCCGGTCAGCGGCCATACAGAGGTGCCGGAACCATAGAGATCCTTTCGCAGGTCGTGAAAGAGGATGATATTCCCGATATCAGAAAACTTTGTCCGCAGATCTCTGCCGGTGTCGCTGAATTGATCCGGGATATGACCGCAAAAACACTTGAAAAACGAATTCAGAATCCGGCTGAGCTGATCCGGAGGATTGAGAGCCTGAACTCCGTATCTGAAAAAGCATCCGGACCGGTACTGGACAGCTCTGCTCAGATGCCGGAGGTGACGATGCCGACAATCGTTAAAGGCGATCCTGAGAAACGGGAGCCGGCTGAACCTGAATACGATATCACACTTCCCACGATTGTCAATGGCGGGTCCGCTCCCATTCCGGCAGAAAATACAGCTCCTGCCGGGCTGAATATCGCCGGAGGGGATGTACTCAAAACCAAAGTGATCCCGGAAAATTCAGTTGTTCCACCGGTGTCAGCTGCCGCCGGAATCGCTCCGGACATCCCGGAAAAAAAAGTTCCCCTGCCGGAAACGAAGCCGGCTTCTCAAAATGTATTGCCGCAGAAAAAACAGGTCTCACGCAAAAAAAATATTATTCTGGCTGTGATTGTGGTTGCGCTGATCGGTTTTATCGCTTTCTGTTTCGCTTTCAAAGCGATCACCTCCACAGAAACGAAAGAACCAACACCGCAATCGCAGCCGCCTCCTGAAAAGGACGACGGAAAAACGCAATCGCCGCAGCAGACGCTGACGGGCGACAAAAAACCGAAACCACCGCCGCAGCAGACGCTGCCGGGCGACAAAAAACCGACGCCACCGCAGCAGACGCTGACGGGCGACGAAAAACCGAAACCACCGCTGCAGCAGCCTCGTGATGAAAAGGACGATGGAAAAACGCAACCGCAGCCACCGCAGCCCAAGCCGCAGCCCAAGCAGAAACCACCGCCGAAATCAATAGTCATTCTCGGGTCGGACACCGACAAAGAATTGGCAGCTTCAATTCCCAATGGTTATTTTCTGGAACTTGGAAGTCTCTCTGAGTATCAGAACCAGTTGAAGGAAGAGCTTATCAATTCGGAACCGGAAATGATCATAATAAATCCGTCTGAAAGATACATAAATTTGAAAGTAACAAAGTCCGGGTTTAAGAGTATGGTTAACTACATAGCGAGCAAATTACGCGAAACCCCAATCCCGTTTTTTTTCCTGTTGCCGCCGTCTGACTCGAAACGCGTAAATTATTACAATGAGGAGGTGAAAGATATTTGCGATTCCAACAGCTATGAATATTTTACTTCAAAAGACGATTTGAAAAAGTATATTAAAACTAAACAGAATACTGACGGGAATGTTTCACCTTGACCCTTTGAATGCCTGATCTGCAAAATTGAGCATCCAATGCCAGTCAAGGGCGGAAATACCGTGAGCCTCTGCGCGGCGGACATAGCCGAGATATTCCCCGATGGCACCGGTATCGAAATCATCGGGATACCCTTCACCGGGCATCCCGCTTTTTCCGAGGAACTCCCAAACCGGAGACGCTGCACGGCAGGCAAGATATTCGCTTTCTGTATCCATCCACGGGACGGTGCTGAATCCCTGCACCAGCAGCGGACGCGGTGCGATCGTTGCCACAAGGAGATGCTGATCGAATGTCAGCAGGGCAGGGGGATTGGTCTGATATTTTCCGTATGCCTTGCAATACCAGTGAGAAAACATATTCATTTCCGTTGCGATATTTTCGCCGTAATCCCGTTTTGCAAGGCAGACACCGCCGCCGCCGCATTGATTCGGCACACAAACGGCAAAGCGTTCATCCCTTGCCGCTGCAAGCAGGGCAGCTTTCCCCAGCCGGGAACAGCCGGTTGCCACGGATCTGGAAATATCCAGCGCGGGATTCTGTGCCGCCAGATCCAAACCCCGTGACAAAGCCCATGCCCAAGCTCCCAATGCGGTTGTATTATCCGTGCGCTGTTCATCCCGTTTTCCCCACAGGGAGAACACGCCGGTATAGGCAAAATCATCCTGCTGATACTGTTTTTCAGGCTCCTGCCAGTCCGGATCGGGCGAAACTTCCGCATAACAGGCAGTCAAAACGGCATAGCCGCGTGCAATGATCGTGGCGATGGGGAACGCAGATATGGTATTCGGATCGCATTGGATCCCCCGTGTTTTTTCCTGCGTCTGATGATCTTTGGTGTTGGGAGCGTTTCTGACCCATGCGGTCATACGCGGGATCTCAGGATCGAATGTCAGTTCATAGCCGCCGCGATAGTTGAGAAACAGGATCACCGGGACCGGTCCCTTTGCGTAACGCGGACGATACAGCAGCCAGTTGATGCAGGGACCTGTCCGGTCCGCTTTGAAATACATCTTATATTGCGTCCGTACGGCGAATCCTGCTATGGCACCGTCTTTTTCTTCCACGGTGTCAATGATCATTTCTTCCGGCGCGGGCGGTTCCTGACCGTACATTTCCTTTGCGAAGATCTCCAGGATCTCCTGTCGGCGTTTCCGCCAGTCAGCGGCAGTTTTGACCGGTGTGCCATCTGCGAAACACAGGGGATCTTCCAGCGTATAGGGTGCGATGTTCGAGGCATCATAATTGGGCTGATCGTAATCCGGACGGATGGGGGGGATATTGGTGTCCATAAAAATCGTTCCTTATTTTTTTCTTCTGTATTGACGGCAGAACAGACAGTCCGTCCGGTCACAAAGCAAAACATCCGGATCTTCTTTGATCAGCGGGATGCCGATATTGTAGAGTTCCTCCAGATCCAGCACGATCAATTCGTTTTGTCCCAGAGTGACGGACCGTTTTTTCAGACCCCGTTCAAAGGCGCGGTCATAAAATTTGCAGGAGCCATTTGCGGAAGCGTGATAAAAATCACGATCTCCCGGCAGATGTTTTGGAATAGCAACCGTTTTCAGATCGCCGTCATCGGTTTTGATGCGGCAGATCGCGGTATCCAGAAAGGGCAGATCGCAAGTGTCTTCCAGATAATGCAGGAAGGTGCTTGGTCCCAGACCGCATCCGAAAAACAGGACTTTGCCTTTGTGCTGCCATGCTTTTTCCAGCGGGGAATCTTTGCCGCAGGGACTGGCTGCGGGTTCGTGAGCGTCCAGACACGCGTGGATTTTTTTGCCGAATCCTGCCCATGAATGAGTCACATGGCGGCTGCGGACCGCATCGGGATAATTCCGCAGGACGGTTTTGCCAATGGTCCCCGTCCATACCTGATCGGGATCTGCGGGATCGTAAGGTCTGTAATCCCAATCGGTATTGACACCGCCCAAATAGATATACGGCCGGGTAAAGGTGGTAAAAAGACAGGTCCCCGCTTGTGAACGGATGGCATCGATCACGGTTTTTGCGCCGCCGCGGATATAGCCGCAGTTGGAAATGGAGGCATGGACCAGCAGAACATCCTCCGGAGTGATGCCGAGTTCTGTCAATGCGTCCGTGATCTTCTGTTGTGTGATCTCCGGACGCCGGATCACATCCAGATAACCGTAATCTGCAAGATGGTTCAGAGCATCGATACACTTCTTTACAGCCTGTTCCGTCAGCGCGGAGTCGCGTTCCGCTTCGGCTTCCCGGATCAGGACGGCGGTGGTTTTGACACCGTCCATATTGCTCAGAATATTGGCAAAATGCCCGTAGATAACGCCGTCCGGAAAGTTGATATGGGCATGGCGCGGCACTTTTGCCTGAGAGTATGGCAGCCCGGTCTCTTTACGCGCAAAGACTGTTTTTGCGGCATAATCCCGCCATTTGGAAGAAATCGCTTTGAGTTCAAATTCCCGTTCCGATATTTTTCTGTGGCTGCTGTTTGCCGCGCTGTAAAGATACATGGCGGCGAAGGCAACATTTTTCCGGTAGAGTTCCCAATCGAAAAGAGCTGGATCACATTGTGCGGAATTGTGCCAGCAGGTGGCGTTATGATGATTCATCAGCCATACCGTGGGCAAGCCGTTTGTGCGGTCGCTGAGAAACATATCATCGTGATATTCGGGCGTGACATAAGTCAGATCCCGTTCATTTTTGAATACATCATAGACTTCTTTGAGGATATCGTTCATCAGAGAAGGGGAGCATCCGGAAGGACAGAGTTTCAGTTCTTCTCTGCCGGAAAGCGCGCACATACTGTCGATATTGCAGCCGCCGATGACTTGACCGGAAAGATTCCCGCCGCGATAGTCTGCGTATGCCGCGAAGCCGTAAAACTCTTTTGCAAAAATGAGCCGGATGGAATAATCCGGGACCGGACAGACGCGCATGATCTCTTTCGCGATCTCAATGGCAGTGACCACACCCAAAGAATCGTCGTTGATCATCGGTTCGTAGAGATGTGCAAGGATCCAGAGTTCCCGTTCGTCTTTTCCGGGGATCAATGCGGTTACTGCGGGCAGGGTATCTTCAAAACGGCTGCCGTCGCATTGTACGCGGACTTTCACCGTACCGTGATTGGCGGCATTGCGGATCATATCGCCAGTGCGCGGGGACACGCTGAACCCGATGAACGGGCGGTCCTCTGCTGTAATATGCCAGTCTCCGGTCTCCGTGCAGGCAACGACCCATTGAATGGCATCCGGTGTGGCATAGCGGCCTTTCAAATAATCGGAAACAAGCCCCAAAGCACCCTGATCGAGGATCGGTTTCAGAGAGTGCGGACGCGGATCGGTCATGGGATTGAGCATCACCAGACACCCCCGGGGATCGGTCCCTGCAAGATATTGATCTTCCGTGATGATCTTTGTGATGAGCCCTTCTTCCGGTGTGGCTGTCGAGCCGTGGATGAGATGGAACGGGTGTTTCTGATAATCTGCCAGTACCCGTTCCGTGCCATCCGGCAGGAGTTGTGTCAATTTCCCCACGGAGGCATCCCATGCCAGCGGCATCCGTTTATCCTGAAAGACCGTTTTCCCGTCAGCGGGGAAATCGATCATTTCCGCATTGGGGATGCCTGTCTGCCGGATGAGATCGTAAGCGTATTGCGCTGCCTGTTTCTGATGACGGATCGTTTGTCCCATTTCGATCTGACACAGTTTCAGAGCCTGTTCCCGTACAGGTCCGATATGGATCCTGTTCAGAAAATCCTGATAGAGAGCTTTGTATCCGGAATCGTTCATATTATCCTTTGCTGTTGAATCTTCCGTTAATGTAAATGTAAAACAACGGAATACAAGAGCGGGAATCAAAAAATCTGTATTTCCGTGTTACTTCAGACGCAGAAGTGCTGCATTGCCGGGAGCCTGCATCGTGATCGTCCCGTCTGCTCTCAACATTGTTTGTGCGGTGGCGTATAAGACCTCTGCACATTCAAATTGCGGCAGATCAAGTTTCGCAGAAGGAGCGGCATCTTTTTCCCGGAAAACAAGCAGATAACCGCTGTCCGCATAAAAACCGGTGATGGATTTTCCATCGGGGCGGCTGCCGACCGGTTGTATCAGGCTGTCCCGCCAATTTGCGCGATATTTTTTCTGTATTGCCATGATCTCCGCCAGGACTTCCGCCCGTTCCGGCATAAGCCGGGATGGAGCCATCCTTTGTATTTGCCGTCCGGCGTGAGAAAAAAATATATAAATGTCTGCGGTGCGACTGTTTTTCGGGGCGGTTTTTATTTCTGCGGAATTTACAGACATTTCGTTTGAGGTAAAAGCCGTTCTCTGTTTTTATTTTTATGCTTTCGGAGATGTTTTCCGAAGAAGTAAAGTGGTTCAGCAAGATTGTAT